>NZ_LT977071.1:846137-1193260 GCF_900250075.1 Cupriavidus taiwanensis | reverse complement strand
ACCCTGGCCGGCACCGCCGAAGCCGGCAGCACCGTCGATATCGACCTCGATGGCGATGGCAACCCGGAGGGCACCGTCACCGCCGACGCCACCACCGGCGCCTGGACCTACTCGCCCGCCGGCGGCCTGCCCGATGGCGCGGTTGCCAGCGTGACCGCCACCGATGCCGCCGGCAATACCAGCGGCCCCGCCACGGTGACCATCGACGCCGTGCCGCCCGCGGTCCCGGCAATCACCAGCGTCACCGACGACAACCCGGTCAGCACACCGCTGGCTTCCGGCGACAGCACCAACGACACCACACCGACCCTGACGGGCACTGCCGACCCCGGCAGCACCATCAACATCTTCAACGGCGCCACGCTGATCGGCACCACCGTTGCCGATGCCACCACCGGCGCGTGGAGCTTCACCCCGACCACGCCGCTGACCGATGGCCCGTACGCGCTCACCGCCACCGCTACCGATGCGGCAGGGAACATCAGCGCACCGACCGCCGCCTTCAACCTGACGGTGGATACGGCAGCACCCGCTGACCCGATCATCACTGTTGCCAACGGCACTACCCTGTCCGGCACCGCCGAAGCCGGCAGCACCGTCAATATCGACCTCGACGGCGACGGCAACCCGGAGGGCACCGTCACCGCCGATGCCACCACCGGCGCGTGGACCTACTCACCCGCCGGCGGGCTGTCCGATGGGGTGCTCGCCAGCGTTACCGCCACCGATGCCGCCGGCAATACCAGTGGCCCCGCCACGGTGACCATCGATGCCGTGCCGCCGGCGGTCCCCGCGATCACCAGCGTCACCGACGACAACCCGGTCGCCAGCCCGCTGGCCTCGGGCGACGGCACCGACGATTCCACGCCGACCCTGGCGGGCACGGCCGATGCCGGCAGCACCATCAGCATCTTCAACGGCACCACGCTGCTCGGCACCACCGTCGCCGATGCCACCTCCGGGGCGTGGAGCTTCACCCCGACCACGCCGCTGACCGACGGTCCCTATGCGCTGACCGCCACCGCGACCGATGCGGCAGGGAACACCAGCGCGCCGACCGCCGCCTTCAACCTGACAGTCGATACCGTCGCACCGACCGCCACGGTGGCGGTCACGGCGCTTACCGACGACACCGGTGCCACCGGCGACTGGATCACCGCCGACACCACGCCCGTCGTCAGCGGCACGCTCAGCGCGGCGCTGGCCGCCAACGAGAGGCTGGAAGTCAGCATCGACGGCGGCGCCACGTGGACCGACGCCGTGGTCACTGGCAACACCTGGCAATGGTTTCCGCCGGGCCAGCTCGCGGACGGCACCTACACCATCACCACGCACGTGACCGACAGTGCCGGCAACATCGGCGCGGTCACCACCCAGAACTTCACGGTTGCGCAGCAGGCAGCGCCCGAGGCCGCCGTGAATGAAGCCGGGGGCTTGCTCGGCATTGCCGATGCCAACCTGCTGGGGCTGATCGACCTGAGTGCGCAGCAGTTCTTCACCGCCAGCGACTACAACGAGAACATCAACAGCGTGGTAATCGAGTATGGCGGCCTGCTGGGCGTTGGCATGCAGCGGCTCAACGCCAGCCTGGCGTTGGCCGCCGAACTGGGGCTGACCTTCAGCGTGGTAAACGACCCGGGCATCCTGGGCGTGATCGGCCCGTCGTCGACGCTGTCGATCTCCGCCGTCGGCGGCGGGCCGATCGATAACCTGAGCCTGAACGAACTGCTCGGTTCGATCACATTGGAAGGCGGCCTGGCGGGCGTTAGCCTGAGTCTTCTCGACGCCATGACGATCACCGCGACCGACACCACGGGGCTGACTACCACGTCCACCGGCAGCCAGCTTGTCAGCGCCGGCGTGCTGGACACCCTGCTCGGCGCAAGCCAGCCGTCGGCGATCATCGAAGGTGACGCCACCGGCAATACCCTCACGGGCAGCACTGGCAACGACCGCCTCTATGGCTACGACGGCAACGACACCATCAACGCCGGCGCCGGCAATGACCTGGTGCGCGGCGGCGCGGGCGATGACACGCTCAATGGCGAAGGCGGCAACGACGTGATCATCGGCGGCGCCGGCAACGACACCATGAGCGGCGGCCCCGGCACCGACGTGTTCCTGTGGGAGGCCCGTGCCAACGACGGCACCGGCGGCAACGGCGCGGACGTGATCACGGATTTCACCGTGGGCACCGCGCCGGGGCAGGCCGGCAACGACGTACTCGATGTGTCCGCGCTGCTGGTCGGCTACGCAGCCGACGCCAACGGCCCCGCCCACTACCAGAATGGCGTGGCCACCATCGATGCGGGCGACAACATCGGCCAGTACCTCAGCGCCACGCAGCAGGGCGCCGACACCGTGATCACCATCGACCGCGACGGCGCCGGCACGGACTACAGCGCACAGACGCTGGTGACGCTGAACAACGTGACCACCAACCTGGAGACCTTGCTGGCCAACCAACAGATCCTGGTCTGACCCCGCAGCCCCCGGCCCGGCGGCATGCGCGAGCAGCCGGGCCGGCCGTGGCGCCGTCATGCACGCATGCCGGCGCGATCGATACATCCGGACGGCATCGCCATCTTGTTCACAGTCAGACTGACCCTTGACGCCGGCGCAAGCGCCGGCCCCGGCTTCGGCCTCTCCTGGTTTCCCGGTTTCACCGCCTCGCGCGCGGCAAAACCGCTTTTGGGCACATTGCTCGCGACGCTGCTCGCGGCCATGTCGATGGCCGGGCCGGCGGTTGCTGCGCCGGTACCAGCGCTTGCCGCCACGGCCACGCCGGCCACCGCGCCGGCGCCGAATGCGGCCACATCGAACGGTGTGCCGGCGGCTTTGCGAATCCCGCTGGCGGGCATGGCGCTGCACGAGGCCGTGGGCATCGCGATCTCGCGGCATCCCGATATCGGCCGCGCCAACGCAGTGGTGGCGCAGAGCGAGGCCGAGATCGCAGTGGCGCGTTCGGCCTGGTATCCCAAGCTGGAATACGGCGTGCGCCCGGGCTACGGCGGCAGCTTCGGCAGCGGCGGCAACGACATGGGCGCGCGCGCTTCGGTGGGTGTGAGCCAGCTGCTGTACGACTTCGGCCGCACCGCCAGCAAGATCTCGGCTGCGGACGCCTCGCTGGTGCAGCGCCGCCATGAGCTGTCCGACACGGTCGAGCAGATCGCCTACAACACCGCCTCGATCTATATCGAATTGGCCGCCAGCCAGGCGGTGATGGCGGCCGCGCAGCGCCAGCTCGAGACGCTGGCGGTCACGCGCGACAAGATCGGCCAGCGCGTGCGCGCGGGGCTGTCGGTCAGTTCGGACGGCACCATGGCAGACGTGGCGATCCAGCGTGCCCGTACCGAGGTGCTGCGCGCGCGCACCCGTTTCGACGTGGCCGCGTCGCGCCTGGCCGAGCTGATCGGCGTGCGGCCCGAACGCGTGGCCGAACTGGCGCGCACCGAAGACGAGGTCCGCGGCCTGGGCGACGAGGGCGAAGACATCGAGCACACACCCAAGGTGCTGGCCGCCGCTGCCGCGGCCGAGGTCGCGCACGCGCGCGTGACGCTGGCAGAGGCCGAGCGCTTCCCGTCGGTCAGCGTCGGCGCCAGCCGCTCGGTGTCGACCGGCCGCGCCAATGCCAACGACGACACCTGGATCGGCGTGGCGATCGCCGGCGACTTTTCGCTGGGGGGGCTGAACCGGCACCGCATCGACGCCGCCCGCGCCGGCCAGCGCGCCGCCCAGCAGGCGCTGGACAATGAGCGGCTGCTGGCCCGCACCACGCTGCATTCCGCCGCCACCGAGGCGGCCGGCGCCGCGGCGCGCACGCAAAGCTATGCGCAGATGATCGCGCTGCTGCGCGCCTCGCGCGACCTGTACTGGCAGGAATACATCCTCAACAAGCGGACCTTGACCGACGTGCTCAATCCCGAGCGCGAGATCTTCCTGGCCGAGCAGGAATGGATCGGCGCGGTCGCCGACGGCATGCTGGCGCGCATCAAGGCGCACGCCGCCACCGGCAGGTTCGTGGCCTTGCTGCGGGAGCACGATAGTGCAAGCCACCCTTGACGCACCGAGCGCCGGCACTACGCCGGCCGGAGCCAGACCCCACGATGGCGGCGCGCCGGCGCAGCCCGCGCAGCCGGCATTGGCCTGGGCCGAGGCGCTGCTGCTGGCCGCCCGCCAGCTCGGACTGTCGCCTTCGCCGGAACTGGTACGTGGCGCCGCCGCCTGGACCGACCGCGCCGACGCCGAGCGCGCGGTGGTCGAGATGGCCGCCGCCGCGGGCTTGTCGGCCCAGTTTGCCGACCTGCCCGCGGCCGCGCTGTCGCCGCTGCTGCTGCCCGCGCTGGTGGTGCTGGACGGAGCGCAGATCGCCCTGCTGACGGGCGTCGCCGACGGCAAGGCGGTGCTGCAGCTGCCCACCGATGCCGGCACCATCGAGCGCACCCCCGCGCTGGCGGCACTGGCACGGCACGGCGACGGCGCCGTGCGCCTGCTGCTGGTACGCGAACGGGTGGCGCCGCGCAGCGGCCGTCTCGACGCCTACCTGGCAGCGCGCCCGGAAGGCTGGCTCGGCAGCATCTTCACCGCCAACTGGCGCACGCTGGTGGAGCTGGGCGCCGGCTCGCTGTTCGGCAACCTGCTGGCGGTGGGCACCTCGCTGTTCGCGATGCAGGTGTGGGACCGCGTGGTGCCGGCGCGTTCGCTGCATACGCTGTGGGTGCTGGCCAGCGGCGTGGCGCTGGCACTGGTGCTGGAGCTGCTGATCCGCACCGTGCGAGTGTCGATCGCCGATCATTTCGGCAAGCAGGTCGATCAGCGGCTGTCGGCAATGTTCTTCGCGCGTGTGCTGGATATCCGCAACGATGCGCGTCCGCGCTCGCCCGGCACGCTGGTGGCGCAGCTGCGCGACCTGGAGCAGTTGCGCGAGCTGCTCACCTCGAGCACGCTCGGGGTGCTGATCGACCTGCCCTTCGTCGCCGGCTTCCTGGTCATCATCTGGCTGCTTGGCGGCTGGCTGGTGCTCGTGCCGCTGGCGGCGATCCCGCTGCTGGTGCTGCCCGGGCTGGTGGCGCAGATTCCGCTGGCGCGGCTGTCGCGGCAGGGCATGAGCGAGGCCGCGCTGCGCAACGCGATCCTGATGGAATCGATCTACCGGGCCGAGGACATCAAGACCCTGCAGGCCGAGCCGCGCTTTCGCAAGCTGTGGGACCAGGTCAACACGGTCAACGGCGAGATCGGCCTGCAGCAGCGCTTTATCGCCGGGCTGCTGCTGAACCTGTCGCAGACGGTGCAGCAGCTGGCCTATGTCGGGGTGCTGGTGGCAGGCGTGCATGGCATCCTGGATGGGGGCCTGTCGTTCGGCGCGGTGCTGGCCTGCTCGATCCTGACCAGCCGCACCATCGCGCCGCTGTCGCAGATCCCAGCGGTGCTGGGGCGCATCCAGAACGCGCGCGTCGGCAAGCAGGGACTGGACGCACTGCTGAGCCTGCCGCTGGACCATGACCCGGCGCGCGACGCGTACCACCGGCCCGCGCTGGTGGGGCGCTATCGCTTCGAGCAGGTGGTGTACGGCTTCGACCCGCAGGAAAAGCCGGTGCTCAACATCCCGCAGCTGCAGATCGCGGCCGGCGAGCGCATCGCGGTGCTGGGCCGCGTCGGCGCCGGCAAGTCCACGCTGCTGCGCCTGCTGGGCGGGCTGGCGACGCCGGTGCAGGGCCGCATCCTGTTCAACGACACGCCCTTACTGCTGATCGATTCCGCCGACGTGCGCCGCGACGTCGGCATGGTGATGCAGGAATCCAGCCTGTTCTACGGCAGCTTGCGCGACAACCTGCTGGTGGCCGATCCGCTCGCTACCGACGAGGCCATGCTGCAGGCGCTGCGGCTGGCGTGCGCGGACCGGCTGCTGCTGAACCAGGTGCACGGGCTCGACCTGACCATCCGCGAGAACGGCGTGGGCCTGTCCGGCGGCCAGAAGCAGGCGCTGATCCTGGCGCGCACGCTGCTGCGTGCGCCCAGCGTACTGCTGCTGGACGAGCCCACCGCGTCGCTGGACGAGGCCACCGAGCAGGCCGTGATCGGGCGGCTGCGGCCCTGGCTGGGCCAGCGCACGCTGGTGGTGGCCACGCACCGCTACGCGGTGCTGGCGCTGGTCGATCGCATTATCGTCGTCGACAACGGGCGCATCGTGCGCGACGGCCCCAAAGATGTTGTGCTTGCCGCGCTGCGCGGCAAGGGCGCGCAGGCCGCGAGCGCGCCGGACGCGCCAGGAGGCTGAACATGTGCACGGACATGGGCATGGACACGAAAGCGGCCGCGGCCGCGGACTGGATGCGCATCGGCGGCGAGCCGGCGGGCCCGCGCTACCTGCTGTGGGTGATCGTGGCGGCGCTGACGCTGTTCCTGCTATGGGCGGCGCTGGCCGGGCTCGACGAAGTGGCGATCGGCGAGGGCCGCGTCACGCCGGCGTCCAAGGGCCAGATCATCCAGAGCCTGGAGGGCGGCATCCTGGCCGAGCTGGCGGTGCGCGAGGGCGACGTGGTCGAAGCCGGACAGCAGCTGGCCACGCTCGACCCGGTGCAGGCGCGCGCTTCGATGGAAGAGACGCTGGAGCGGATCGCGGCGCTGCAGGCGCGCGCGGCACGGCTGCACGCGGAAATGAACGATGCCGCCAATGTTGCCTTCCCGGCCGAGCTGGCCGGCAACGCCGCAGTGGTCGATCGCGAGCGCCAGCTCTTCACCGCCAACCGTCGTGCCTTCCGCGAGAACGTCGGCAACCTGCGCGAGCAGCTGCGGCTGGCCGAGAACGAACTGCAGATCGCCATCCCGCTGCTGCGCACCGGCGCCACCAATGAAGTCGAGGTACTGCGGCTGCGGCAGAAGGTGGCCGAGTTCTCGACCAAACTCGCGGCCACCCAGAGCGAATACTACGTGGCGCTGAAGGCCGACTACGCCACCACCATGGCTGACCTCGGCCCGCTGCTGAAGGTGCGCGAAGGCCGTGCCGACCAGTTGCGCCGCACCGCCATCAACTCGCCGGCGCGCGGCATCGTCAAGGACATCCGCGTCTCCACCATCGGCGGCGTGGTCAGCCCCGGCGGCGTGCTGATGGAAATCGTGCCGCTGGGCGACCAGTTGCTGATCGAGGCGCGGCTGAGCCCGCGCGACATCGCCTTCATCCACCCGGCGCAGCCGGCCACGGTCAAGATCACGGCGTTCGAGCCGTCGATCTACGGCACGCTGCCGGCCCGCGTCGACCGGATCTCGCCCGACACCATCGAAGACCAGGTCGACAAGCGCATCTACTACTACCGTGTCTACGTGCTGACCGACCACGCCTACCTGGAAACCAGCGACGGCAAGCGCCACCCGATCCTGCCCGGCATGGTTGCCACGGCCGAGATCCGCACCGGCCGCCGCACCGTGCTGGATTACCTGCTCAAGCCGCTGCGCCGCGCCGCCGAGGCCTTGCGCGAGCGCTAAGGGTGGTCCGCCCGCCCCGCGGCACGGCCTTCATGCCGGCGTCGGCGACTGCATGCCCAGCACCGCCACCAGCGCCAGCACCAGCGCGGCGATGCCGGCTTCGAACAGCAAGCTGCGCCGCAGCGCCTGGACTGCCCGCAGCGCCGGGCCCCGCTCGCCCGTGCGCGCGGCCGCTTCCAGCCGTGGCGCCAGCGCAAACCGGTTCGCCGCCGCCAGCCCGAGCATGGTGGCAAACAACGCCAGTTTGGCCGCCAGCAGCCCGCCGTAGGACATCGGCGCGAAATCCGGCAGCACCGGCCCGACGATGAGCCAGTAATTGAGCACGCCGGTAATCACCAGCAGCGCCACGATGCGGGTACCGATGCGCGCGAAGCCGTTGGCGCTGCGGCTCAGCAGCGCCAGGGCCTCGCCGGGCGGCGTCGGCCCGGGCCACGCCATCAGCAAAAACGCCGCCAGCGCCCCCACCCATGCGCCCGCGGCCAGCAGGTGGGTCACGTCCGAGGCCAGGTGCAGGTAGCGCACCACGCCGTCGTGCATCGCGCCATGCCCGCCCCACGCCAGCGTGGCCAGCGCCACGCCGCCATACGCGGCCAGCACGGCGCAGGTCGCACGCACGCGATGCAAGCGGCGCAGGTTCATGCCGGCCAGCACGAACAACAGCAGCGCCGCCACGCGCGCGCACCAGGCCACGCCGAAATCGGTCCCGGTGACGATCATCGCCAGAACATGGGCCTGCAGCGCGGCATAGTCCGAGACGCCCGTCATGGCGCGCGCCATCTCGACCAGGGCCAGCAGCGACAGCGCGATGCCCGTGCCGGCGCCACCCAGCGCGAGCGCCCGGCAACGGCGCGCGAAGCGGCCGGCGCGTTCGTCCCGATGCAGTGCGTAGAGGCAGAACAGCGGCAGCCCGAACACCAGCGCGAGGTCGAGATAAAGCGCCAGGCGTAGCCCGGCGGCCAGCCATTGCGGCTGCGCCAATTACTTCACCGTGAACGTGACGTTGCCATTGACGGGATGGGTGTCGGAAGAGACCGCGCGCCAGTCCACCCGGTAGCTGCCCGGCGGCAGCGGCTGCGTGGGGGTGATGACCATGGTCTTGGGGTCATCGCTGCCCGAGACCTTCACGGCCATCTTCATCGGCGCATGGTTGGCCATGCCCGGCATCCCGGTCATCACCAGGTTGGCGCCGGAAAACTGGGTGACGAGGTTTTCGGAGAAGCGCAGCTCGATCTTCTGCGGCGCGGGCACCTCGGCCTTGTCGGCGGGCGTCGACGCTTCCAGCTTGGGATGCGCGAAGGCAAGGCTGCTGGCCAGCGCGGCAGTGGCCGCAATCATGGCGTGGATCAGGGGGCGATTGGCATGCATGATGGTCTCCGCTGAGGGATGTAGAAGTGGGATGGTCCGGGCGACCGCGTCAGAACCACACGCGCACGCCGGCGACGAAGCGCGTTTCGCCCGACTTGCCGCCGGCGCTGCGGATCATGTCCGCGGTATTGCCGAAGGCCTGGTAGCGCTCCACGCCGATATACGGGGCGAACTGCCGGCTGAACTCATAGCGCAGCCGCAGCCCCACGGTACCGTTGGACAAGCCGCTGCCGATGCCCACTTCCGGGTCGTTCTTGCCGTAGAGATTGGCCTCGATGCGCGGTTGCAGGATCAGGCGCTGCGTCAGCAGCAGCTCATACTCCGCCGACAGCCGCAGCGCGGTGCGGCCGCTGGTGCCGACATAGGCGGTGGCATCGACCTCGAACCAGTACGGCGCCAGCCCCTGCACGCCGAACGCCAGCCAGTTGCGCGCCGGGCGTCCGCTGCCGGCGTCGTTGCGCAGGCCCAGCTGGGTGTCCCAGTAGCTGGCCACGGCGTGGCCCCACAGCAGCTCGGTGCGGGCTTCGTGCAGCTTGCCCTTCGAGGCCTCGCCCTCGGCCTTGAGCACCAGCTTGTCGAAGCTGTTGCCGAACCATGCCTGCGCCTCGTAGGCGGCGGCATTGTGGCCGTTGGCATGGGCCCATTCCAGGCGGTCGACCAGCACCGACGCGAACAGGTGCTCGTCGGCCATCACCAGCTGGCGCTTGTCGCCCAGCGCATACTGGCCGACGCCGAGCTGGTAGCCGCCGGAATAGGCGTGCGGGTCGCGCGCGTCGGGCGGCGCGCTGCCGCCCTGCATTTTCATGTCGCCATGGTCCATCGCCGGGGCCGACTCTTGCGGCGGCGCGTTGGCGCCGTCCATGGTCTGGATCTCCGGCTGGTCCATGCCTTGCACCTGGCCGTGGTCCATCCCTTGCATCTGGCTGTGGTCCATGCCCTGCATCTGGCTATGGTCCATCCCTTGCATCGCGGCAGGCGCGGCCGGCGCGGCCTGTTGGCCATGGCCGTGCGCATGGCCGGCATGCGGGTCCTGCGCAAAGGCTGCGCCGATGGCGCCCAGCGCCAGCGCCGCGGCGAGCATGGTCTTCTTGTATCCGGGCATGACAATCGAGAGTTCAGCTTGCTTCATCAAGCCACCACCACTTCGCGGAACATGCCCGCATCCATATGCAGCATCAGGTGGCAATGCCAGGCCCAGCGCCCCAGGGCATCGGCCGTGACCAGGAAGCTGATGCGCTGCGCCGGCTGCACCGGGATGGTGTGGCGCCGCGCCTGGAAGCTGCCGTCGGGCGCCTCCAGCTCGCTCCACATGCCGTGGAGGTGCATGGGGTGGGTCATCATGGTGTCGTTGTGCAGGATCACGCGCAGCCGCTCGCCATGCTTGAAGTAGATCGGCGTGGACTTGCCGAACTCGACGCCGTCGAACGACCACGTATAGCGCTCCATATTGCCGGTCAGGTGCAGCTCGACCTCGCGCCCCGGCCCGCGTGCATCCATGGGCCCTCCGATGGTGTGCTGGTCGGCCAGCGTCAGCACGCGCCTGCCGTTATTGCGCAGGCCGATGCCAGGGTCGTCGAGGTTGGTGCGGGCCATGTCGACGCGCATGTCGGTGCTGGCGCCGTATTCGGTGCGGGCATGGCGCGCGGTCTTGCTGGGGACCCGCAGCGCATCGGCGGGCGCCATCGCGTGCTGGCTGTGATCCATGCCGGCGTGGTCCATGCCCGCCATCGGCATCGCGCCATGGCCGGCGTGAGCACCGTGGCCGCCATCTGCTCCATGGCCGCCATGGCCGGTCATCGCGCCCATCATGTCGGTCATGGTCAGCCATTCGGCGCGGTCCAGCGCGGGCACCGGCGCCGACAGGCCTTCGCGCACCGCCAGCGTGCCGCGCGCATAGCCGGTGCGGTCCATCGATTGGGCGAACAGGGTGTAGGCGTCGTCCTGCGGCGTCACGATGGCGTCGCAGGTCTCGCCGGGACCGAAGCGGAATTCGTCGACGCTGACGGGTTCGATGTCCTGGCCGTCGACCTGCACCACGCGCAGCTTGAGGCCGGGGATGCGCACGTCGTAGAAGGTGTTGCCCGAGCCGTTGATAAAGCGCAGGCGCACGGTCTCGCCGCGGCGGAACAGGCCGGTCCAGTTGCCCGCCGGCGTGACGCCGTTGGCCAGGTGGGTCAGGGTGGCGCTGGACAGGTCCGCCAGGTCGGTCGGGCTCATGCGCATCTGGTTCCACATGCGGCGCTTGTCCAGCGCCTGCTTCAGGCCGTCGCGCGACACGTCGCGGAAGAAGTCGACCACCGTGGGCTGGTTGTAGTTGTAGTAGTCGCCCTGGATCTTGAGCTTGTTCAGCACCCGCATCGGGTCTTCGTCGGTCCAGTCCGACAGCAGCACGGTATGGTCGCGGTCGGCGTGCGCGCGCTCGTGCCCGGAGGCCGGATCGATGACGATGCCGCCGTACACGCCGGTCATCTCCTGGAAGCCGGAGTGCGAGTGATACCAGTAGCTGCCGGTCTGCGCGACCTTGAAGCGGTAGGTGAAGGTCTCGCCGGGCGGGATGCCCGGGAAGCTGATGCCGGGCACCCCGTCCATCTGGTAGGGCAGGATGATGCCGTGCCAGTGGATCGAGGTGGCCTCGCGCAGGCGGTTGGTCACGCGGATGGTGACGGTGTCGCCCTCGCGCCAGCGCAGCGTCGGGCCGGGCAGCATGCCGTTGATGGTGGTGGCGATGGCCGGCTTGCCGGTGTAGTTGACCAGCGCTTCGCCGATCACCAGGTCGAACTCGGTGCCGCGCAGCACCGGGCCGGCACCGCTGGTCGCCGGGGCGGGCTGTCCCTCGCGCACGCCGCCGGCGTGCCCCGCATGCTGCGCCCACGCGCTGCCGCCAAACCCGGCCAGGCCGGCGACCACGCCTCCGGCGGCCAGCCCCTGCACGAAGCGGCGGCGCCGGAGGTCCGGCAATCCGGAGAGCGGATCAGGCAGCAAAAGAGGCAGCGCGGGGCGGCCGGGGCTTGGATGGCGTCGCATGTCACATCGGTTCGGTTAGTCGGCACCCCAAGCGTAGCCAGCTCCACCCTACCGAGGTCTGACCGGAACATGACAATCCGGTAATCTTGCGGTCATGTTGACGCCGGCAACGCCGGCGTAGAGTTGGCTGGCCGTAATAAGAAGCGATCGGCCGGCCCGATCGCATAAGGAAAGTGCTGATGAAACTGCTTGTGGTAGAGGACGAGTCCAAGACCGGCGAATACCTGCGACAGGGGCTGACCGAGGCGGGCTTCGTCGTCGACCTGGTGCGCAACGGGCTGGACGGCCAGCACATGGCCATGACCGAGCCCTATGACCTGATCATCCTGGACGTGATGCTGCCGGACGTCGATGGCTGGCGCATCGTGCAGGCGCTGCGCGCGGGGCAGAACCCGGTGCCGGTGCTGTTCCTGACCGCGCGCGACAGCGTGGCCGACCGCGTCAAGGGGCTGGAGCTGGGTGCCGACGACTACCTGGTCAAGCCGTTCGCCTTCTCCGAACTGCTGGCGCGCGTGCGCACGCTGCTGCGCCGCGGCACCGCGCAGATGACGCTGGACCGGATCCAGGTGGCCGACCTGGTGCTGGACCTGACCCGCCGCCGCGCCACGCGCGCCGGGCGCCGCATCACGCTGACCAGCAAGGAATTTGCGCTGCTGGAACTGCTGGCGCGCCGCCGCGGCGAGGTGCTGCCGCGCTCGCTGATCGCCTCGCAGGTGTGGGACATGAACTTCGATAGCGACAGCAATGTCATCGACGTCGCGATCCGGCGCCTGCGCGCCAAGATCGACGACGGCTTCGAGGCACGCCTGATCCAGACCGTGCGCGGCATGGGCTATGTGCTGGAAGCGCCCGAAGCCGCCGATGAAGCAGGCGCGCCGCCGGCACACGACGGGCAGCCCACATGACGCCCCGGCTGTCGCTGACGGCACGGCTCACCATCCTGTTCTCGCTGTCGTCGGCGGCGGTGCTGCTGGGGCTGGGGGTGCTGATCTGGCTGGCGATCGACGACCATTTCGCCGACGAGGACTACGCGGTGCTGGCTGACAACGTGCGGCTGATCGAGAAGATCGCCGCCGACGGCCCGGCGGCGTCACTGCCGCAACGGCTGGGGCCGGCGCTGGAACACCATGCCGGCTTCGTCGCCGAAGTGCGTGGCGCTGACGGCAAGCGCCTGTACGCCACGCGGGATTTCGACTTCCGCCCGGCGCTGGCTGCCGCCGCGCAGGCGCCGGCAGGCAACGACGCCTTTGCCTGGGAACAGCAGGGCCAGACCTACCGCGGCCTGCGCGCGCAGCTGGCGCTGGCGCATGCTGGTGCACAGTCGGGCGGCCAGCCGGGCGCGCTGCAGGTGCTGGTCGGCATGGACACGGCACTGCATGACCACTTCCTGCACGCGTTCCGCAACACGCTGGCCTTCTACGGCACGCTGGCGGCGCTGGCGAGCGGGCTGCTGGGCTGGTGGGCGGCGCGCCGCGGGCTGTCGCCGCTGCGCACCATGGCCTCACGCGCGCGCGCCGTCACCGCGCACAAGCTCGACGCGCGCATGCCGGTCGAGACCGTGCCGGTGGAAATGGCTGACCTGGCCGCCAACCTCAACGCGATGCTGGAGCGCCTGCAGCGCGACTTCGCGCGCCTGTCGGAATTCTCTTCGGACCTGGCGCACGAGCTGCGCACGCCGATCACCAACCTGATGACGCAGACCCAGGTGGTGCTGTCGCAGCCGCGCGATGCGGCGCGCTACCGCGACGTGCTGGCCTCGAACGTGGAAGAGTTGCAGCGGCTGTCGCGCATGGTCTCGGACATGCTGTACCTGGCCAAGACCGAGCATGGCATCACGCTGCCCAGCGCGGAACCGATCGAGGTGGCGGATGAAGTCGAGGCGCTGTTCGACTTCTACGATGCGCTCGCCGAGGACAAGGGCGTGCGGCTCACGCTGCGCGGCCGCGGGCGCATCACCGGCGACCGGCTGATGCTGCGCCGGGCGCTGAGCAACCTGTTGTCGAATGCGCTGCGGCATACGCCCGCGGGCAAGAGCATCGTGGTCGAGATCACGCCGGGCGCCGACGCGGTGCAGGTGGTGGTGGAGAATGAAGGCGAGACCATCCGGCCGGACCTGCTGCCCGCGCTGTTCGACCGCTTCTTCCGCGCCGACAAGTCGCGCGCGCGGCCCGAGTCGGATGGCGCGGGACTGGGGCTGGGGCTGGCGATCACGCAGGCCATCGTAACCGCGCACGGTGGCGCAATCGGCGTGTCGTCGGAGGCGGGCAAGACGCGTTTTACCCTGACGTTCCCCGCTTAGTTTTGCGCTTGGTTTTGCGCTTCGTTTCGTGCCTTGGGCAAAAAAGCCGCCCACGCCAGTTACAGCCGTGGGGGAGCTGGCGTGGGCGTGAAGACCGCCGGATGCGGCTCCAGCGGTGCTCCGATGCTACGCAAATCCCCCGTTTGCGACTGCCAACAATTGTGTCGGCGGCCGTAACAGGCAGTGCCCTGAAACGCGTGCCGGGCCGCGATCAGGTCATGCCGAGGCAGGCTGCGAGGTCGCGGAAAACGGCAGCTCGATGCGGAACACCGCACCCATGCCGGGCTGGCTGCGCACACTGGCCTGGCCGCCATGCCGCTCGGCCACGGCGCGCACCAGCACCAGGCCCAGGCCGGTCCCTTCCGGCGCGCCCTGCTGGCCTTCGTGCAGCCGCGCAAATGGCTCGAACAGCCGCGCCTGGTCAGCCTCGGCGATGCCCGGCCCATGATCCTGCACGGCCACCACGAAGCGCTCCGGCGCGCGCGTCAGCGACACCGTCACGGTCCCGCCCGCGGGGCTGAACTTGATCGCATTGCTGACCAGGTTGGCGATGGCGCGCACCAGCAACGCGGGTTCGCCCTGCAGCACCGCGGGGTCGTCGGGCAGGTCGATCTGCAAGGACACCTCGCGCGCCCTGGCCAGCGCCCACAGCTGGTCGGTGGCGTCGAGCACCAGCCCGCCGAGCTCCACCTCCATGAACGCCAGCGCCTTCGACTCCGCGCGCGCGACGCTGATGAAATCGTCGGCCAGCGTCAGCGTGCGGCGCGCATGCGCGCCGATGCGGGCCAGCACGCCGCTGCCTGCGGCGGCATCGCCGGTGCTGGAGCCCGCCTGATGCGCGCGACGCTGTTCCAGTTCGATCAGCGCCAGGATCGACGCCTGCGGCGAGCGCATGTCGTGCGACAGGAAACGCAGCATCTGCTCGCGCTGGCGCTCCGCCAGGCGGATCGCGGTGATGTCGATCACACTGACGATCAGGCCCGCCACGGCGCCGGATTCGCCATGCAGCGGCGCGCCATGCAGCAGGTAGCGGCGGTCGCCGCGCCCGGACACTTCGATGCCGCCCTCAGGCACCGGCGCCGCAGCCTGGGTCCACGCCGCCGGTGCGCCGGCGTAGCGATCGTGCAGCGCCTGCCAGTAGGCCAGCGCCGGTGCCGGTGCCGGGCACACCGCCTCGATCAGCGCGCGGATGCCGGGACGCGACAGGCCAGGCTCCACCGGCCCTTCCGGTACGCGCGCCAGCAGCGCCGGGGCCAGCCCCACGCAGCGCCGGTTGGCCAGCAGCACGCCGCCGTCGAGGTCGCAGATGGCGGTGGCATCGGGCAGGCTTTCCAGCCCGTCGGAAAGGAAGCGGCGCAGGCCGCGCAGCTGCGCGCTCATGCCGTAGACCGCGCGCATGCGGCTGTCGAGCGTGGCGCCGGGGTGGCGCGGCGCGGGCATCACGCCGGGCTCGCGCTCCAGCCGCGCCAGCTCGTCGCTGAGAAAGCGCAGCGCCGCTTCCTGGCGCAGCCAGCTCCACAACGGATAGAACAGCACGCAGCCCAGCACCGCGGCGGCCGGCGCGAACCATAGCCGCGCCAGCGCCAGCAGCGCCAGCGACCCCAGCAGCAGGCCGGCCAGCAGCAGCCCGGTGGCGACCAGCGCGCCGCGCGGCGGCAGCCGCAGCGCCGCCAGCGCCGCCAGCAGCACCGCCAGCACCGTGCCGCCCGCCTGCCATGCCGGCGACACCGCGACAATGGCATCGCCGTCGCTCACCGCCTGCACCGTGTTGGCCAGGATCTCGACGCCGCTCATGCCGCGGCCGTCACGCGAGACCGGTGTCGGCAGCACGTCGCCCATGCCGGTGGCAAGCGCGCCGATCAGCACCGCCTTGCCGGCAAACCTGGCCGGATCGACGCGGCCATCGAGCACGTCGCGCACCGACACGCGGGCGAAGGTGCCGGGCGGGCCGGCGTAGGGGATGCGCAGGCGGCCGCTGCGTTCCCAGCCATTGGCTTCGGCGACCACGGCGGGCTCGTGGCGCACGTTCTCTGGCAGCGCGCCCGCGCGGCCGAAGCCAGCCATCACCGCGGCCAGGTGCGGCACGCCAGCGGCGGCGACCGGATGCGGGCCTTCGCGCAGGTAGACCTGGCGCGCCACGCCATCGGTATCGACCACCATGTTGATATGGCCGACGGCAGCGCCCAGTCCGGACAGCGGGTAGCGCACCAGCATCCCGGCGGGACCGGGCTCGGCCAGCACCGGCAGCACCACGTTGCCGGCCAGCGCCATGCTGCGCGCCAGCACGGCGTCGTCCTGCGGATAGCGGGTATCGCGCTCGGACAGGATCACGTCGACGCCGATCACGCGCGGCCCGCCGGCGGCGATGCGTTCGATCAGCTGCGCCAGCACCGCGCGCCGCCACGGCCAGCGGCCGATGGCGGTGATGCTGGCGTCGTCGATGCCGACGATGACGATGTCGTTGCGGGCGGGATGAGGCTGGGCGCCGATGGCGATGTCGTAGGCGGCCAGGTCGGCGCGTTCGGTCCAGCCCTGGCGCGCCGCGAGCATTACCAGCGCCAGCACCGCGGCGGCCAGCAGGCACCATTCCACCAGCGTGCGCTGGCCGAAGGCGCGCCCAGCCGCACGCGGCTCCGCGCGTGCGCCCGGCGCGCGGGTTGCGTCAGTGGAGCCGGATGCGGCCACCGCCGTCCGGCCGGTCGCCCGAACCGATTGCGCCGCCCTGCCCGTCGCGCAGCATGGCGATGACTTCAATGCGCTGCGGCGCCGAGAACGCGGCCGGGTCGGGCGCCACGCCGGGCGCGGCGCGCGCCACGCGGATGAAATAGACCCCCGGCGCGGGGCGCGGCAGGTCGATGGCGTTGGTGGCGGTGTGCTCGTCCGCCAGCAGCGTGACAAAGCCCGCATCGGCCGCCAGCTGCACCCGGTAGCCGGGGCCGCTGCCGCCATCGGGCCAGCCGATGTGCAGCGCGCCGCCGTCGTCCTGCAGGGTGGGCACCGGCGGCTTGGGCTCGACGCGGAACGGCACCGCGTCCGACCACGGGCCCGGCAGGCCCGCCGCATCGACACTGCGCACGCGCCACCACCAGCGGCCCGGCGCCAGCGCCTGCGCGGCGGGCGACGCGGCGGCGGCGTGGACGGCGGCGTCGCGGGTAAAGGCGGCATCGGTGGCGAGCGCCAGCTCGTAGCTGGCCGCGCCCGGGACCGTGGCCCATTCGAAGCTCACGGCATCGGCATAGCGCACCGCATCCGCGGCGGGCTGCTGCGTGAACGGTGCCGGCGGGTTGAGCCGCACCGAGACCGGCGCCTGCGCGTCATGGCCGGTCAGCTGGTGCCGGTCGATGGCGCTGACGCTCAGGTACAGCGTGCCTTCCGGCAGGCCATCGACCCGCACCCGGACGGCATCGGCGCCGCTGGCGGTGCCGGTCCAGACCAGTTCGCTCAGCGCCGCATCGCGCGCCACCCGCACGCGGTAGGCCACGGCGCCCGGCACCGGTTGCCAGGCCGCCTCGAACGAGGGCCCCAGCACGGTTTCATTCGGCGGCAGCAAGACCGGCGCCGGCAGCAGCGCCACCGGCTGCGACAGCTTGCCGCCGGCCGACACGCCGATACCAAAGCCGGCCTCGAGCGACGCCGCCGCGGTCATCGCGCGCTCCGGTGCCGCTGCCGCTGTCGATCTTGCGCGCGCGGCGCTGACGCCGACACGGCCTTGCAGCACCTCGCTGCGGCTGCCGCCGGCATCGGCCGAAACCCGGTAACGGGTGCCGCGCACGCCGGTCACCATCATCGGCGTATGCATCTCGAAGCGGCCGACGCCACCGCCCTCGGGCGCCACGCGGGTCTCGGCGGCCCCCTTGTCGAGGCGGATCACGGTGTCGACCAGGCCGCTGCGCGCGAACGTGCGCAGCCGGTTCACCGCCACCGTGGTCGCGGGCGGCAAGGTGACGCGGGTGCGGTCCGGCAGCTCCAGCGTGACCGAGCCGCCGGCAGGAGTCTCGATGCGCGCTGCCTCGTCAAGGGTCATGCCCATTTGCACCGGCCGGCCGTTGGCGCGCACCTCGCCGCTGACGTAAACCACGCGCGCCGACGCCGCCTGCTCCGGGATCTGGCTCAGCGGGATGCGCACGCGCGACCCCGGCACCAGCCGGTACGGATCGGCCACGCCGTTCAGGCGCTGCAGCGTGCGCCAGCCCTGCTCGGATGCCATGTAGCGCGAGGCCAGCCCGATCAGCGTATCGCCCGGTTCCACCACGTAGATGAAGTCGGCGCCCTGCGCGCCCGCGGGCCCGGCCTGCGCCGGCACTGCTGCACCGGCCAGCACGGCCAGCGCGATACCACGCACGGCCCTAAGCACGAACCTACGCATCGCGGTCCTCATCCGCCTGCGCTTCGGCGGCGGAAATCTCCTCGAAACGATAGCCGTGCGAATACACCGAGGTCAGCCGCACGCCGTTCTCGGGGCGCAGCCCCAGCTTCAGGCGCAAGCGGGAAATATGCGTGTCGAGCGTGCGCGAGCCCGCCCCCATGGCGCGGCCCCACACCGCCTGCTCCATCACCTCGCGCGCCAGCAGGCGCCCGGTATTGCGGAACAGGAACAGGGCCAGCTCATATTCGCGCGGCGACAGCACCGCGGCTTCGCCGCCGACGGTGATGGTGCGCGCGTGGGTATCGACGGTATAGTTGCCGCGCCGGATCAGCTCGACTTCCTGCGCGGCCTCCGGGTAGGCGCGGCGGAGCAGCGAGCGCACGCGCGCGACCAGCTCGCCGGCGCGGATGGGCTTGAGCATGTAGTCGTCGGCGCCCACCGTCAGGCCGTCGACGATATCGGATTCGGCGGTACGGCTGGTGACGAACAGGATCGGCGGCATGTTGCCGGACTTCTGCCGCACCCAGCTGACCAGCTCATAGCCGCTGGTGCCGGGCAGCTGCCAGTCGACCAGCAGCAGGTCGTAGGCGCGCTCGCGCAGCGCGCGCAGCAAGTCGGCCCCGTTGGCGAAGGATTCGCATTCGAAACCGGCTTCGCCCAAAATCTGCCGGATCAGTTCGGCCTGATCCGGATCATCCTCCACGGATGCAATTCGCATACCTCTACACCCTTCTGCCAGCTTCCGACTGCAACTGCGGTCTCTGCCACGGCGTGTCGACGGCTCGGCCGGCAAGTCATTCTTTGTATTTCACCCTGGCAAGGGGGCGCGGCCGTCGATCTGAACCGGCGGGCCAGGCCGAAGCCCGCCGGCTGCCGCCATGTTACCCAATCGCGGCCCATTCCGTCGAGACGCCCCGAGGTGGGGTGCGCCGGCGTGCCCACCTGGCACCATTGCACCCTGCGCACGCTATTGCAGCATGTAGGTCTCGTACTCCAGCCGCTCGAGCTTGTGGTCCAGCATCGCCAGCGCCAGCGCCACCACCACCAGCAGCGACACCGCGAAGCCATAGCCATACCAGGCCGGCCCCAGCTGCAGCGTCACCAGCGTCAGGGCGCAGTTCAGCACCACGAACAGCGCGGTCAACAGCAGCACCTCGCGGCGCCGGTCCAGGTAGAAGTAGATGTTGAGCACGCCCAGCAGCACCACCTGCAGGCTGGCGCCGATCACGTCGACGTACAGCAGCGGCAGGTACAGCTCGGAAATGCCCAGCAGCCGCAGCACCCAGGTACCGACCGCGAACAGCAGCAGCGCGGCAATGGCCTGCACCTTGACGATCTCGTACAGCCCCAGCCGGATGGTCTGGACCATGGTGTTGCGCATGTCCTCGATATGCTCGAGCGAGCTGCCGCCGCGCACCGCATCGTAGAACGCGTCGTAGTATTCGACGAAATCGGTCTCGATTCGCACCAGGAACACCGCCATGCCGGGAATGATGGCGAGGTAGGCCAGGAACACCGGGATGTCGTAGATGATCGACGCGCGCAGCGGCCCGATCACCTGGTGGCCGGTGGACGGCGCGTACCAGAACATGAACTTGTCGATCCAGATGCCCAGGTTGTAGAGCAGCCCGATCGCCACCAGGCTGGGGTAGGCATAGCGGCGCCGGAACACCTCGAACGAGATGAACTGGCGGCTGGTGTAGTTGCGGTAGATCAGGGTCACCATGCCGGTCAGCAGGCACAGCTGGCCCGCGACAAACCCGCCCAGCAGCCCTTCCATGCCGTAGCGGCGCAGCCCCAGCGCGGCCGCCACCGAGACCGCGTAGCCCAGCAGGAAGGTCCAGACGATGGCCTTGTACTGCTTCATGCTCGACAGGAAGATCGCGGCGATCCAGATATTGCTCAGCACCACGAAGCCCGCCACCATCAGCAGCCGGTACAGCACCGACTGCTCGCCGAAGCTGAACGCCGCGCACGCCACGCCGATGCCGCCCGACAGCACCGTGGCCAGCAGCGCCACGGCGTGGTAGTTGCTGAGGATCAGGTGGTCGCGCTTCTCGAACAGCCGGTCCGAGGTAAAGCGCGTGAACGACAGCTGCATCGGCCCGGTCAGGATCAGGCTGCCCGCGATCAGGTAGGTCACCGAGACCTGGAACTGCGTGATCAGCGTGCCCGGCACCACGAACGGCAGGCTCAGCATGCCGATCAGCAGGATGCCGACGATCGACAGGATCCACGGCCCCGAGCTGATGATGCCGGCATACGCGTAGGCGCTCAGCATGCCGGACAGGTTGTCCCGCCGCAGCATCTTGCGCAGCTCGAATCCAATCCCAGCCATGCTCAGGCTCCTCGGTGGACCGGGCAGCGCGCGGGATTGCCGCCGTGCCGTGCTGGTCCGTCATGCCCGGCGCCGTCGGGCTGCGCCATCAGCCGTTGATACAGTTCGCGGTAGCTGCCGACCATGCGCTCCTGGGTGTAGTAGCGCTCCACGCGCGCCACGCCCGCGGCCTGCGCCGCCTGCCAGCGCGCCGGCTCGCGCAGCAGCCCGAGCGCGGCCGCGGCCAGCGCGGCGGGGTCGGCGATGCGCACCACCTCGCCCGCCTGGCCCAGCGCGGCGTCCTCGCCGGGCAGGCCGAACAGCAGCTCGCGGCACGAGCCCACGTCGGTGGTCACGCACGGCACGCCCGCGGCAAAGCCCTCCAGCACCACCAGCGGCAGCGCCTCGCTGATCGAACTGAGCACCAGCACGCCCACCTGCGGCAGCAGCGCGTCGATGCGCTGGAAGCCGAGGAATTTCACCTTCTTTCCCAGGCCCAGGCTTTCGGCCAGGCTGCGGCATTCGCGCGCGTATTCCGGGTCTTCGTCCTCCGGGCCGGCGATCCAGCCTTCGGCCTCGGGGTATTCGCGCACCACCGTCAGCATCGCGCGGATAAAGGTCTTGACGTCCTTGATCGGCACCACCCGGCCGATCAGGCACAGCACCGGCGGCACCCCCGGCTGGCGCCGCGCGCGCAGCGGCGCCAGGCGCGGCAGGTCGATGCCGTTGGGGATGCTGCGCGTGCGCGCCTCGGGCGCGCCGTCCTGCACCTGGCGGCGGCGGTTGCCTTCGTACAGCGCGACGATGTCGTCGCCGGCGTCGTAGCAGACCCGGCCCAGGGTTTCGAAAAAGCGCACCCACAGCTCGCGGAAGTAGCTGATCTGGGAGATGTCACGCTCGAACACATTGCGGTTGTCGCGGATCCACTGGCTCTGGAACAGGTCGATCTTGCGTTCCTTGGTATAGATGCCGTGCTCCGACACCAGCAGCGGGCGCTGGTTGCGGTGGCGCAGCAGCGCGCCCAGAAAACCCGCATAGCCGGTGGAAACGGTGTGGTAGACGCGCGCCGGGATCAGCCCGTCGGCAATCCGCACCAGCTGCCACAGCGGCTTGTGCATGATGCGCACGGTCCAGAAGTAATCGGTGAACGACGGGTCGGTGCAGAAGCGCCGGTATTGGTCGGTGATGGTCTGCCAGGCACGGCGGCTATACAGGAATGCGTCCTCGCCCAGCGCGCCGCCTTCGCGCAGCGCCGGCATCAGCTCGCGGATCATCGCGCCGGCCTCGGCCTCGCGGCCCGGCTCGCGCAGCAGGTCGTGCAGGCGGTCGGCGGCGTCGAACGCCTTCGCGTCGCCGCTGCGGCCCTGCGCCAGCGGCGGCGGCGGGAAGTCATAGAGATAGTGCGTTTCCAGGTGCACCACGTTGGCCGGCAGCTGGTAGGCCATATCGCCATAGTCCTCGCGCCGGCTGCCGATAAAGACGATGCCGAAGCGCAGCTCGGGGAACGCGCGGATCATCTGGTTGACCCAGCTCGACACGCCGCCGCTCACGTACGGGAAGGTGCCTTCGAGCAGCAGCATGACGTCGGCGGATGCCGCTTTCAACAGGATCTCGCTCATGATTGCCAGTACCGCAGCAGGGGCCGCACCAGCGGGAGCGGCGAGGGGCTGTCAAACGATGCCATCAGCTGTCGCACCGCGGCGTAGTCGCGCTCCAGGTAGGCGGCTTCGGCCAGGTGCGGCAGCACGCGCTCGCGCGCGAAGCCGAGCGCCTCGGCGCGCTGCAGCCAGGCGCGCGCCTCGCGCGGGGCGTTGCGCGCCAGCGCCAGGCGCCCGCGCATGTACCACAGCGAGGCAATGCCGTCGTCGTGCGACAGCGCCGCGCTGGCGTAGCGCTCGACCTGGCTGGCGGTATAGCGGTAGACGTCGCCCTGCACCAGGTTCTGGTAGATCAGTTCCCAGTACAGGTCGGCCAGGCGCTTGCTGATCTCGGCGCGCTCGCTCGGACTGTAGGCGGTTTCCAGCCGCGGCAGCTCGGCCAGGATCTGCTGGGTCAGCTGCTTCTCGGCGCCGTCCAGCATGCCGTAGGCCAGCAGCCGGATATCGTCGGCGCTGTCGGCCAGCAGCTCGCGCAGCACCGGGCTGACGGTGCGCGCCGGCATCGACTGCATCGCCACCAGCGCGGTCATGCGCTCCGGCAGCGGCGCGCGCGCATTGCCCAGCTGCGCCCGCAGCCGCGCGCCGCCGCCGTGCGTGACGCGCGACATCAGGTGCGTGACGAACTCGGGCAGGCCCACGGTGCCGATGCCGCTGGTGTCGATGCGGCGCGGGAACAGCTTCGACAGCAGGTAGCTGCCCACGCACACCAGCGCGCCGCCGAGCGGCACGAAGAAGCAGAACAGCGCCAGGAAGCCGTAGCTCCACGCGAACGGCACGCGCATGCGCCGCGGCAGCAGGCGCCACAGGAGCAGCGCCGTCAGCGCCGCGGCCACCGCCTGCATGCCCAGGAACGCCAGCAGCAGCGCGGTGCTGTTGCCGGCGCGCGCCAGCAGCGCCAGCGCGGCGATCTGGGCGGCCAGGCCGCCGGCGCCGAACTTAAACATGGGGCGCTTCCCCGGCCGCCGGTGCCGACCGCGCCGCCGTGCCGTCGACCTGAGCCCGGCGCAGCAGCTTGACCAGCGCCTCTTCCGCGCCGGTCGCGGGCACCGCCAGCGAGTAGACGCCGATGCCGGCGCTGGTGAAATCGGTGCCGAATTGCGCGCGCAGCATGTCTTCGATGCGCACCAGGTAGGCCGCCACGGCCTGCGCATCGGATAGCGGCATCAGCGTCAGCATGGCGCGGTGGTGGGGATTGACCAGCGGCCAGGCCACGTCCAGCGCGCGCCGGCTGCGCACCACCTGCTCGAACAGCGCATCGCGCTCGGGATCGGTGTCGAACACCAGCGCCACCACCGAGCTGTCGATGCCGGTCTCGCGCTGCAGCCGCGACAGGCGCGCATAGTCCAGCGCAAACGGATACGGGCATGCCGGCAGCGCCGCCAGGATGGTGCGGGTGGCGCCGACATGCTCGACGCCGTCGGCGTAGTAGCCCAGCAGCACCATCAGCATCTGCAGGTTCTCGTAGTTGAGCGACAGGAACGGCATGCGCTCCACCACCAGCAGGCCAATCAGGTGGTCGGAGCCCGCCAGCACCGGCGCCACCGCCACGTAGCGCGTGCGCGCATCGTGCTGCAGGCCCTCGGCGCGCAGGTGGGCCAGCTGGCGCGTGTCCAGGCAGTGGCGCACCAGCGGATCGGTGGGGTCGAGGGTGAAGGCCGGGCCAATGCTGGCCGCGGGCTCGGCGTCGACGCGCTCGCCGTTGCAGGCGTAGAGCGCGGCCGCCTCGACCTGGCAGGCCTGCGCCACCACCTGCAGCACCGGCTGCGCGCCGGCCAGCACGTGGCCGCCGCGGGCGGCCTCTTCCAGCGCCACGCCGCGCAACTGCGACAGGGTGTCGCGCAGCGTGGTGGGCCGCGCCAGCAGGTCGTTTTCCAGCCGCGAGTGGGAGATGCGCAGCAGGTAGTGGTTCTTGGTCAGCGCCGCCAGGCGCTCGTCCAGGTAGCGGTTGACGGCGCGCGCGCGCGCCAGGCGCGTGCCCCAGACATCGCCGAACTGCCCCGCCACCAGCACCAGCAGCAGGCCGCCCAGGAAGAACAGGCGCGGGAACGGGCCGGGCATCACGCCGGTCTGGTGGTACACATACCAGGCGCCCAGCAGCATCAGCACGCTGCCCACGCCGATCAGCGTGCCGTAGCGCAGCGCCAGGACCACCGGCAGCAGCCAGGCCCACGGAAAGCCCATGCCCAGCAGCAGCGGGTTCTGCGGCAGCACCAGCCAGGCCAGCCCCAGCGCGGCCAGCATTGCCACCACCAGTTCCACCACGGCGGCCGGCCCGGTGACCGCGGGCGCGAGCAGGCGCGCATAGCGCCCGCCCAGGCCGATGCCCTGTCCCTGCCGCGCGCGATAGGTGTTGTCAGCCGTCTTGGCCACGCTCATCCCCTTGCTCCAACCATCCATCGCCGCGCTGGCGCGGCGCCGTGCCGATCAACGCCACCCTCACCTCAGCCCTGCATCAGCGGCGCCAGCAGGCGGCGCAGCAGCTTCTGCGCGGTGCCCGACAGCGAGGCGCGGCTCCAGCCGCTGTCGCTGCCGGTGGCGGACCACACCACTTCGCCGCTGTTCACGTCGAGCAGCTGCAGCGAGATGCCGACCGCCGGCTCGCCGTCCACGCCCACCTTGTAGCGCCATTCCTGCACCGCGCCGGTGAGCGCATAGCGGGCCTTCTCGGCGCGCGCCCATTCCAGCGCCTTGCCCACCGCCTCGCGCTCGGCCGGCTCGAACAGCGTTTCCGGGTTCAGCGCGGCCGGATAGCGCTTCAGGCTGGCCACGCCGCCGGTCTTGAGCAGGCTCTCGGCGATGGCTTCGGCGCGCAGGCCGGCCTGCGGCGTCTCGGTGTAGTTGACGATCGGCAGCACCGCGATGGTCTCGCCGCGCGCCAGCGCCGGCGCGCGGCCGACGTCCGTCACCGCGCAGCCCGCCAGCCACAGCGCCGCGCCCAGCGCGCCGCACCATGCCGCCAGCCGCCTCGCCACCGTCTTGCCCGTCATGCCCGTGCCTTGCTTGTCCATTTTCATCCCCTTTTTCCGTATTGCCATATCTGTTGATGCCCCGCCTGTCCCGCCATGCGCCGCGCGCTCAGTACAGCCAGCGGTAGCGCAGCCCCAGTTCCGTCATCGGCCGCCCGCCGTTGCGCGCCGCGGTCTCGTGCGAGACATAGAGCGCCAGGTGGTCGTTGCCGAACACCGAGCCCGCCACGCCGCCCTGCACCCGGAAGTTCTGCCGCGCGCGGGTGTCGTGCAACAACCCGATCTCGCCGAACGGCCGCCACTTGCGGGTGTATTCGTCCAGCAGCTCGGTGCCGAAGCCGAACAGCACGCCAGCCTGCGTGAAGCCCTGCGGCATGTAGAACGCCGGCGTCGCGGCGTCGCCGGCCGGCACCAGCGCGGCCTGGCGCGGCGTCAGGCTGCCGCCCTGCGTGCTGTAGCTGGCATGCGTGGCGACCACGCGCACGGTGTAGTCCGGATACGCGGTGCGGATCTTGTAGCCGGCCTCGACGTCATACACCATGCCGTGGCCCAGCGTGCTGCGGTCCTGGCCGCGGAAGCGGCTGTACTCGATGCGCGCGCCGACGAACTCGCGCAGGCTGAAGCGCCACGTCGCGCCCAGCCCCAGCACGTCCTTGGCGCCGCCCACGCGCAGCGGCGCGGACTCGTCGGCCGGCTGGTTGAGCCCGGCCAGCGTGCTGAACTGCAGCCGCCCCTGCTGGTTCCACTCGCCGAAGAAGCGCGCCGTGGCCATGGTGTCGAGGCCCTCGCGGTAGCCCGCGGTGGCGCGCCAGCGCTGGTTGCTGTCGCGGTAGCCCAGCGACAGGTCGGCGCTCCGGTCCGATGCTGGCACGTTGGCCAGCTGCCGCGGATCGGTGCTGCGCTGGTCGCGCCAGGTGCCGCGCAGGTTCAGGTCATAGCCGTCCCACAGCCGCACGCCGCCGGCCAGGCTGCCTTCGGTGAACTCCAGCGGCTTCTGGTGCAGGAAGCGCACGCGCGGCTCGATCGCCTGGGCGTTGAACAGCAGCGTGTCGCGCAGGGTTTCCTGCAGCGCGTCGTCGGAGCGGGCCCGCTCCTGGGTTTCGAAGGCCAGCGTCTGCGCCGCGCCCAGGCGGTCCAGCCGCTGGTTGGCCTCGATCTGGCTCGCCACCGGCACGCGGCCGGCCTGGCGCTCCAGGATGCGGTCCAGGCTGTTCAGGTCCTGCCGGTCCAGCGCGATCGCCACCTCGGCATACGCCGGGCGCTGCAGCCGGCTGGCGTACTGGCGTGCCAGCCAGCCGCGCGCCAGTTCGTTCGATTCCGCCGACATCGCCCACGCCAGCGCGGCATCGCGCCCGGCGGCCGACAATGCTGCCTCGCGCCGCGCCGCGTCGCGCACGACCTCGGCAGGCACGGGCTCGCGCAGCGGCGGCAATCCTGCGATCTCGCCCAGCTGCGACGCCGCGTCCGCGTCGGGCGGGCCTAGTTCGCGCGCCGCCGTGGAAGCGCGGTCGGCGCGCAGCATCTGGATCACCAGCGCGCGCGAGACCTCGCCCGAGGCAAAGATCTGCCCCAGCGCCACGGTCTGGCGGCGCAGGTCCGCGCGCGACGGCGCGCCCGAGGCGTTCTCGCGCTCTTCGTCGCCGTCGGCATGGTCCGGGCGCATGCGCGCATCGCCAGCGCCGCGCCGGGCCCGGCCACGATGCAGGTCGATCCACGCCTGCCGGCGCACGCGCCAGGCCATGTCGGTCTGGCCGACGGCTTCATAGGCGTCGGCCAGCAGGCTGAGCCAGAGCGGATCGGCGCTCTTGCCGTCGTTGAGCCTGCGCAGGTAATGCAGCGCCGCGCGCCCGTCGTGGAAGCGCATATGGCCGGCGGCGAAGGCGCCCCACAGCTCGGGATTGTCCTCGGCCTGGTCCTGCAGGCGGCGCATCACCGCGCGCACCTCGGTATCGGTGCCCTGGTCGACCAGCGTCCACAGCAGCGCCGCCAGCGTTTCGCTGTCGGCGTCAGGCAGGCCCGCGGCATGGCGCAGGTCAGCCAGGGCCTGCTCGCGCTGGCCAGTGACGCGGTAGTACTCGGCGCGCCGCATCAGGAAGCGGCTCGACTGCCAGGCGGCGCGGCGCTGCTCGGCGCTCATGTCCTGCAGCAGCCGCTCGATGCGGCGGTAGGCGTGGGCGCGCGTGTAGTAGTACAGCGCAAGCTCCAGCGAGGCCGGGCTGGCGCTGCGGCGCCAGTCGGCCTCGGCGATGCGGCCGGCGTCGATCGGGGTCCTGTCGTAGTAGGCGATCAGGTTGGAGAAGTCCGCCTGCTGCGTGGCGCGGACCTCGGCCGTGCAGTCGTTGCGCGCCGGGCCCTCCGGCAGCTGCCGGCAGTGCTCGTCGCGGGTCTGCGCGGCCGCCATCATCAGATGCCGATAGCCGTCCTGCAGCAGGTCGTCGCGCTGGTTAAGCCGCGCCAGCTCGGTGAACGTGCGCCAGAACAGCAGGTCGCGCGGACCCGCGGCGGCGCGCGCCGGCAGCATCGCGTCCAGCGCCTGGGGCAGCCGGCCGCGCACATAGTGCAGGTTGGCCAGCTTGAGCGCGTAGGCGGGGCGCGGGCCGAAGCGCTGCTGCAGCTGCGTATAGAGCTGGAAGGCGCGCTCGTCCTTGCCGGCGCGTTCGGCCAGCGCGGCGTGGCGCTCCATGATCTCGCGCGCCTTCGGGCCCCGGCTCAGGCCTTCGAGGAAGCGCATGGCCTCTTCCGGCTCGCCCAGGCGCTCGTAGGCGGCCACCACCTCGTCCACCGTCTTCAGGTCCGAGCCGCCCG
Organism: Cupriavidus taiwanensis; assembly: GCF_900250075.1. Classification (NCBI taxonomy): domain Bacteria; kingdom Pseudomonadati; phylum Pseudomonadota; class Betaproteobacteria; order Burkholderiales; family Burkholderiaceae; genus Cupriavidus; species Cupriavidus taiwanensis. The sequence goes on along the minus strand of NZ_LT977071.1, from coordinate 1,164,978 downwards.
CGCGGTGGCGCAGCGCGGCCAGGTAGGCGCGATCGTCTGACAGCCCCGGCGCCAGCCGCATCACCGCATCCCACGCGCGCTCGTCGTTGGTGGCGCGGGCATAGTCGAGCCAGCTCTTCAGCGCCACCGCCGGCTGGCGGTTCCATTCCGCCACCTGCGCCAGCCGCTCGCGCCAGACCGGCTCGGCCGGCAGCCGGCGCACCGCGGTCTCGGCCACGCGCTGGGCCTGGTCGAGCTTGCCCGCGGCCAGGAACACGCGATAGGCCAGCTCGTAGTCGTCGGCATTGAACTTCGTATCATCCGGCTGCGCCGGCGCGGCTTCCTGTGCCGCGATCCTGCGCACGCCGAGCTGGCCGGAAGCGGCCAGCGCCTCGCGCAGCGCCAGCCCGCGCGGCCCGTCGAGAAACACCACGCCGCGCTCATGCCACGGCTGGGTGGCGGCGATGCGCCGCACCTCGGCCTGCTGCGATTCCAGCGCGGCCAGGCTCGTACGCGCGGCATCGCGCAGCCGCGCCGACACCTTCAGCAGCCGCTCGACATAGCGGCTGGCCTGCTCCGGCTTGTTGGCCGCCAGCGCCAGCCGGGTCAGGTAGCGCAGCACCTCGGGGTCGTCGAGCAGCTTGCCGCCGTGGCGCTCGGCCTGCGCCAGCGCCTCGTCCAGAAGGTTGCCGGACTGCAGGGTCTGCACCGCCTTCAGGAACAGCGCGCGCCGCTCGGCCAGCGTGGTCGCGGCCGCCTGCTGCGCGAACAGTGCGTTGGCGGCGTCGCGGTAGTCGCCGCCGGCAATCGCCATCTCCGCCAGCTGGCGGTTCCAGAAGGCCGCGTTGTTGCGGTCCTGGCTCGCCAGCGCGGTATAGAAACGGCGCATCGCGGCATCCGCGCCGGCCTGGCGCGCCTGCGTGGCCAGTGCCTGCAGGTCGGCCACGCTCCAGCGGCGGCCGGCGGCCTGGTCCAGCAGGCTGCGCAGCTGCACCAAATTCTGTTCGCGCTCGGCGGTTTCCGGCTGCGCGGCCCAGGCGCGCTGCTGCGCGATCTCGATGCGCGTGCGCAGCACCTGGCCCGACAGGTCGATGCCCTGCACCGCCTGCATCCGCTCCAGCATCGCCTGCGCGTCTTCCAGGCGGCCGGTGCGCGCGTATTGCTCGGCCAGCACGCCCATGAAGGCGGGATCGTCGGGCGTGACCTTCCACCAGGCTTCCAGGTAGGCCATGGTCAGCCCGTCGATGGTGCGGCCCTGCCCCAGCAGCCGTTCGCGCAGGGTTTCGCGCGGGAACATCAGCGCCAGGCCGATGCCCACGATCGCGGTAAAGGTCAGCACCAGCGTCGGCGGCAGCAGCCGCTCGCGCTCAGCCGGCGCAGCGGACTTCGACTTGTTGCCTGACATGATTGGGGTCGGTCACGGGTGCGGTATCGACGCGCAGCGTGTTGCGTTCGCGCACCGTCGCCACGGCCTTGCCATCGACGCTGACGCGGCAGTGGCCGGCGTTGGCCAGGCGGAAGAACGGCTTGAAGTAGCCACTGAAGGCAAAACGGGTGACGCCGTCGCGCTGCGACCAGTCGCGCACGATGCCGCTGGCTTCGGCCAGCTGCGGCGTGGCCGGCGCCGGGGCCGCGGCCTCGCGCATGGCAAAGCGCGCATCGCCGCCGTCCAGGTGCAGGTAGACGCCGCCGCCGGGCGCCGGCGAGGTTCCGGTCACGCCCTTCGCCGCGGCAACGTCGGGCAGGCCCGCGCCGCTCCAGCGCAGGTTGCGCAGGTTGCCGTCGCCGCGCACGATCCATTGCGTGGCGCTGCTGCCGGCACTGCCGTCGCCCACTTCGCGCGCCACCGCCATCTCCTGCCAGTCGAGCACCTTGCGCACGTAATCGGTCGAATGCAGCGGCAGCAGCGGCTGCGCCAGCACGTAGTCGTAGACCTTGCGCAGCGCCTTCAGCGACGCCGCCTTGGTGCCGGAGTAGCTGTGGTAATAGATGTTGACGGGCTTGAAGCGATACGGCCGGTCGGTCAGCTCGAACGTCTCGATCACGCGCTCGAAGCCGTAGAACGGGCCATGCCACAGGTTGGTGTAGACGTTCTCGTTCTGGTTGGGCGCGAACACCTGGAAGGTGCCGCCCGGCTTGTTGATGCCCAGCGGCGCGATCGCGGTCCAGCTGGGATTGCTGCGCGTGATCAGCGTGTCGCCGCCGTTCATGTTGAACACGCGCGCCTGGTCGGTCAGGCGCAGGGCCTCGGCCGGCGGCTGGCAGTCGCCCGACCACAGCAGCAGGCTGACCGGCTTGCCGGCGGGCGCCAGGCTGCGGTTGATGTAGTCGATGGAACCGCCGATCTCGCGGTTCAGGTCCATGGTGTAGCCGGGGATGTTCAGGTGGAAGGCCGCGTCGCCCGCGCCCGCGGCGGCCTTGCCGCCCTGAGCCGGAACCGTGCGCGCCCACTCGAACGGGTGCGAGAAGGTATGGCTGGCCACCTCGACATAGGGCTGGGCGAAGATCTTGCGCGCGATCGGCTCGAGCTGGGCACTGAGCTTCGGGTACATGCCGTCGCGGCTGACCTCGCCCTGGATCACCGACATGGTCATCGGCAGCCGGTAGCGGTCGAAGATCTCGCGCAACAGCACCTCGCCGGAGAAGCCGCCGCCGGGAATCTCGGCGCGCGAGGCAAAGCCGTCGCCATCGATATGGATGGTCAGCAGGCGCCGGCCGTTCTCGGTGGTGACGTCGGGCACCGGCATCGCGGGCAGGCGCAGCGCCTCGCGCAGGAAGTCCAGCGGCTGCACCACCCAGCGGCTGTCGGCGGTGCCGATGCCGCTCTCGTGCACCGCATACGGGCCCAGCACATAGCCACCCCACGGCGTGATGGCCGCGGCGTCATAGGTCAGGGTGCCGGAGCGCAGGCGCAGCAGCGTGCGGAAGCCGTCGCCGTCCGGCACCTGGATCGCCTCGGCCTGGTTGCGGTCGGGCGCCACCGGCATCTCGAAACCCATCATCGGGTCCTTGGCCAGCACCTCGACCGGGCCCGACACGCGCCCCCTGACCGCCTTCAGGCCGAAGCCGCGCGCCACCGCGCCACTGACGCTGGTGCCGAAGTCGTTCAGGAACACCACCGGCATGCCCTGCGCCATGCGCGCCTGCACCCAGGTATGGAAGCGGCCCGGCTGCGCCGTGACCTTGCCCGTCAGGTACATCACCACGCCGGCATAACGGTCGGGGCCGATCTCGGGCAGCTCCTCGCTGGTGTCGGCAAATTCGACGCGGTAGCCCAGGTAGTTGAGCGGCATCGAGACAAAGCGCACGCCCTCGGACTGGTCGATCGCCACGCCCGGGCCGCGCTCCTGCACCACCAGCACGCGCCGCGGCAGCACTTCGACCTGGCCGATGCCGATGGTCTGCAGGCCGGGGTCGGCAACATAGGGGGTGATGCCCAGCGCGCGGATGCGCCGCGCGGTGTCGCGCGCGCAGCGGCGGTCCGCCGGCGGGCAGTAGTCGATCGACACCACCGGCAGCCGGTATTGCTCGCGGATGGTGCGCGCCTGCGCCAGCAGCCAGTCGCGGTCGGCCTGCGGCACCTCGACATAGCGGCCCTGGGCCTGGTTCCAGCCGCGGAACAGGGACTCGAAGGCAACGGCATACGCCAGGCCATGCACCTGCGGCAGGATCTCGAAGCCGCGGTTGAAGATCAGCCGGGCATCGGGGTAGCGCGCCTTGATCGCGCGCACCACGCGCACCAGGCCGGCTTCCTGCCGCGCGCGCTCGGCGTCGGTTTTGGCGGCGAGCTGGTACGAGTCCAGGGTATCCAGAAAGAAGCCGCGGAAACCCCGCGCCCACAGCGGCGCGATCACCTTGTCGACATAGAAGGCGGGCCAGCCGTCGGCCGCCTGGTCGATCACCGGCGCGTTCCACGCGTCGTTGCGGCCGACGAACCAGCTCTTGGGGATGTCCTTGAAATACGGGCGGCCTTCCAGCACCTCGCCCACGCTGACATAGGCAAACCAGGCGGTCGCGGGGGTGGCGACCCGGCGTGGGTCGAAGCCGCTGTCGGGTTCGACCACGGCGATATCGAATGCCTGCAGCGCGTCGACCGGCGGCTTGGCGCCGTAGTGCAGCGCGATCGACGGCATTGCCGGCGCGGATGCCGCAGCGCCGGCCGCCGGCTGTGCCGCGGCAGCCCCAGCCGCTCCGAGGGCAAGCGCCAGCGCAGCGCACTGGGCCAGATGCCCCAGCAAGGCCAGCCATCCCGGCCGGCGTGGCGTGCGGCCACACCAGCCGTGCCGGCTGCCTTGCGCTTCCCCCAGTCGATTCACAGCGTGCTTCCTTTATTTTTGCGCACCCGAAGTGCACGGTGCCAGACATTTTAGAGGCGGTTCGCGACCGCGTGGCGCCTGGTTCTGACCGTCAATTCGGAAAAGTGCGATGGTATCCGGCATCCGCATGCTAGAGCAGGCACCGGCCCCGTATTGTCAACAATTGTCCCGAAAAGGAGACATGGAGGCGACTTGCGCCTCAGGCAGCGCGCGTGGGCCGTCGATGCTTTGGGACCGCGGGCTGCCAGCCAGCGAAAGAACAGCGTCGCTACGCCCGGCGAGGTCGCTGTCCGTTAGCGAATTTCCGGACAGCTGCTTTGCCACCACATGAAATCTTTGCGTTCATTCTCTTATGTATGGACGCGCATGCAGGCCGTTGACTCATGTATTGGCATGGATAGCCTGCCTGCTGTCACGGGTATTGTGGTTTATCCGCATAATGTTATATCCGCGCTGGACTGGCCTCACCCGAACGCGGTAGGAACGGTGCCGTAAAAATTTGTAAAAAAGATGGCACCAGCTTGCAGCGGGCGGCAACCCATTATGCACGACTACGTGGCACGCGGCCCGGCTGCGGTGCATGCACAGGCAAACGCAACAATAAAAAATCAGGGAATTCACTGAATCGGTACTGAAGTAGAAAACGCTAATATCTCCTGTCGGAACCTCTCATCATGATTAGGCGCTTAGCCTGATTGACACACCGGGAAAATTCGGCAGAATGATTCCCACTTGTGCAGCGCCCATTCGGTGTGTCATTTGGTGTTGTCGTTCCGTGACGGTTTCGGTTGTCACGACAGCGACATATCGAAGTCATATGGAATGCGCTGGCGGGGAAGATAAAACAGATCCGCCGGGTGCTTGCACACGGTGTATAACGAGCGTTTTCGCTCATTTTGAAATTCAAGGTTGAGATAGATATGGAAACCGGTACCGTTAAGTGGTTCAACGACGCCAAGGGCTTCGGCTTCATCACGCCGGACGAAGGCGGCAATGACCTGTTCGCGCACTTCTCCGCCATCGAAGGCTCGGGCTTCAAGTCGTTGAAGGAAGGCCAGAAGGTGCGCTACGTCAAGGCCATGGGCCAGAAGGGCGAGCAAGCCACCAAGATTCAGGCCCTCTGATACCGGTGAGGCTCCGGCTGGCCCGACGGGCCGGCCGGCACGAAAGCCCCGCAGATTTGCGGGGCTTTTTGTTTGGGCGCAACCATGCTGCAGCACGGTCGCGCCCGCGCCGTTGCAGGTGAAATTGCTATAATCGCCCGACCCACAACCACCTCCCGGACGAGTCGCGCGCCAACGCCGCGCGGCCAGTGCGGGACGGTAAGCAGCGTGTCGAGGAGTTACGTGGCCGGTACTCAGATCGCAGCTTCAGACAGCCGCTCCGGCATCGGCGCCCAGGCTGGTCCCGCCGCCTCGTCGGGCAGCTCCTTCCATGCCGCGCTGCGCATCCTGCCGGCGGCACAGCGCCAGGCCATGTTCCAGATCTACGCGTTCTGCCGCGCCGTCGACGATATCGCCGACGGCGACGCGCCGCATGCCGAGCGCCTGGCCGCGCTCGATGCCTGGCGCCGCGACATCGACGCCTGCTACGCCGGCAACCCGCCCGCGCCGCTGCAGCCGCTGTGCGAACAGATCCGCGCCTACGACCTGCAGCAGGCGGACTTCCTCGCCGTGCTCGACGGCATGACCATGGACGTGGTGCAGGATATCCGCGCACCCGATGCCGCCACCCTCGACCTGTACTGCGACCGCGTGGCCAGCGCGGTGGGCCGGCTGGCGGTGCGCGTGTTCGGGCTGGAGACGGATTGCGGGATTGCGCTGGCGCACCACCTGGGCCGTGCGCTGCAGCTGACCAATATCCTGCGCGATATCGACGAGGATGCCGCCATCGGCCGGCTCTACCTGCCGGCCGAGGCGCTGGCGGCGGCCGGCATCGCGACCGCCACGCCCGCGGCCGTGGCCGCGCACCCGGCGCTCGGGCAGGCATGCGCGGCCGTGGCGCGCGAGGCCCAGGCCCACTACGACCAGGCCCAGGCCATCATGGCGCGCTGCCCGGCACGCCAGGTGCGTTCGCCGCGCATCATGGCCGAGGTCTATCACCGCATCCTGGCGCGGCTGTGCGCGCAGGCCTGGCGGGCGCCGCGCCAGCGCGTACGCCTGCCGCGCGCGCAATTGCTCTGGATCGTGCTGCGCCACGCCATTGGCTGAGCGCGGCATGTCGATGCACGCCGGGGCCGGCATGCCGGTCGCCGGCACAAGGAGGTTGCATGTCGATGAACGAGACCGCCCTTGCCAACGCCGCGCCGCACACCGATGCGGCGCAGCGTGAGCCGGCCGGCCCGGCGCAAGCGCCGGCGACACGCTTGTCCGCGCCAGCGCTAGACCATGGCATCGGCCGCGCCCTCGACGCACTGCTGCACCAGCAGCGCCCCGACGGCCACTGGATCTATGAACTCGAGGCCGACGCCACCATCCCCGCCGAATACGTGCTGATGGTGCACTACCTCGGCGAAGCGCCCGACCTCGACCTGGAAGCGCGCATGGCGCGCTACCTGCGCCGCATCCAGAACCCCGATGGCGGCTGGCCGCTGTTCCATCAGGGCCGCTCCGACGTCAGTGCCAGCGTCAAGGCGTATTTCGCGCTGAAGATGGCGGGCGACGATCCGCAGTCCGCGCCGATGCAGCGCGCGCGCCAGGCCATCCACGCCATGGGCGGCGCCGAGGCCACTAACGTGTTCACGCGCACGCTGCTGGCGCTGTACGGCGTGCTGCCATGGAAGGCGGTGCCGATGATGCCGGTCGAGATCATGCTGCTGCCGCGCTGGTTCCCGTTCCACCTGTCCAAGATCTCGTACTGGGCCCGCACGGTAATCGTGCCGCTGCTGGTGCTCAACAGCCTGCGCCCGCAGGCGCGCAACCCGCGCGGCATCGGCATCAACGAACTCTTTGTCGGCAACTGCCACACGGTGGGCCTGCCGCCGCGCGCACCGCACCAGCATGCCGGCTGGTACACGGTGTTCCGCGGGCTCGATGCGCTGCTGCGCGTGGCCGAGCCGCTGCTCCCGCGCACGCTGCGCCGGCGCGCCATTGCCGCGGCACAGCGCTTCGTGCGCGAGCGACTCAACGGCGAGGACGGGCTGGGCGCGATCTTCCCGGCGATGGCCAACAGCGTGATGATGTTCGACGTGCTGGGCGTGCCGCCCGACGATCCGGCGCGCGCGGTGGCGCGGCGTTCGCTCGAGCGCCTGCTGGTCGAGCACGGCGACGAGGCCTATTGCCAGCCCTGCCTGTCGCCGGTGTGGGATACCGCGCTGGCCACGCACGCGCTGATGGAAACCGGCGAAGTGCGCGCGGCGCAAGCCGCCGGGCGCGCGCTGGACTGGCTCAGGCCGCTGCAGGTGCTGGACCTGCGCGGCGACTGGGCGGTGCGGCGCCCGCTGGTGCGCCCCGGCGGCTGGGCCTTCCAGTACGCCAACGCCTACTACCCCGACGTCGACGACACCGCGGTGGTGGCCGCCGCCATGGACCGCTTCATGCGCGCGCACGATGCGCCGGGGCGCTACGGCGAAGCGGTGGCGCGCGCCACCGAGTGGATCGTCGGCATGCAGAGCGGCAACGGCGGCTGGGGCGCATTCGAGCCCGAGAACACGCACCTGTACCTGAACAACATTCCCTTCGCCGACCACGGCGCGCTGCTGGACCCGCCCACCGCGGACGTGTCGGCGCGCTGCCTGTCGATGCTGTGCCAGACCGGCGCCACCCCCGGCAAGAGCGAGCCCGCCGCGCGCGCGCTGCGCTACCTGCTGGCCGAGCAGATGCCCGACGGCAGCTGGTTCGGCCGCTGGGGCACCAACTACATCTACGGCACCTGGAGCGCGCTGTGCGCGCTGAACGCCGCCGGCCTGCCGCCTGCTGCGCCCGAACTGCAGCGCGCGGTGGCGTGGCTGGCGCGGATCCAGAACGCCGACGGCGGCTGGGGCGAGGACGGCAGCAGCTACCGGCTCGACTACCGCGGCTACGAACCCGCGCCCAGCGTGGCCTCGCAAACCGCGTGGGCGCTGCTGGCAATGATGGCGGCGGGCGCCGCGCAGCATGCGGCGGTGGCACGCGGCATCGACTACCTGCTGCGCACGCAGCAGCCCGGCGGCCTGTGGCATGAGCCCCGCTTTACCGCGGTGGGCTTCCCGCGCGTGTTCTACCTGCGCTACCACGGCTATGCGCGCTACTTTCCGCTGTGGGCTCTGGCGCGCTACCGCAACCTGCAGCGCGGCCATGCCGATCACAGTGGCCACAGCGGCCAGGTGTCGTGGGGTCTGTGACGGCGCCGTTCGTGCTGGTCGTCACCGGCATGGCGTTCGAGGCGCGCATCGCGGCCGGTCCGCACTGCCGCGTGGTGCACGGCGTGCGCGGCCTGGCGCTGGAGCAAGAGGTGTCGGCAATGGCCAGCCGGCACTGCATGGGCATCCTCAGCTTTGGCGTGGCGGGCGGGCTGGAGCCGGCGCTGGCGCCGGGCGATGTGGTGCTGGCCGATGCGGTGTGCGCGCCCGGCGAGCGCTACGACACCGACACGACGTGGACGCGCGCCATGCACGCGGCACTGCCGCACGCCCGCATCGGCACCGCGGCCGGGGCCGACCAGCCAGTCCTGACGGTGGCCGCCAAGGCATCGTTGCACCGGGCCACGGGGGGCCTGTGCGTCGACATGGAATCGCACCTGGCCGCGCGCATGGCGTCGGCGTGCCGGCTGCCGTTCGCGGCATGCCGGGTGGTCGTCGATCCGGCTTCTCGCGCCGTGCCGGCCGCTGCCGCGGCTGGCATGGGCGATGACGGCAAGACCGATGTGGCCGCGGTGCTGGGCGGGCTGCTGCGCGCGCCGCAGGAACTGCCAGCGCTGTTGCGCCTCGCTGGCGATGCTGCGGCCGCGCGCGGGGCGCTGCGAGCCGCAAGGCTGGCGCTGGGGGATGTATTTGGCCTGCGCGACATGCGCTCGCAGCACGCTGACTCTTGAGGCGGCTGATGGGGGTGCTCCCTCTCCACGCAAGCGGGGAGCAAACACGCAGCGAACTACACCCCCGCGCGCCCGTCCCTCATCCAAACTTCCTCGCCGCATCCAGCGCCAGCCCGCTGCCGATGCTGCCGAAGCGGTCTCCTTCCACGCAGCGCGCCTCGGGCAGCAGCGCTGCCAGCCGCTGGCGCAGCAGCGGCACGCTGCTGGAGCCGCCGGTAAAGAAGATGGTGTCGACCGCGGCGCCGCGCACGCCGGCGTCGGCCAGCAGCTTGTGCACGGTCTGCTCGGTCTTCGTCACCAGCTTGTCGATCGACGCATCGAACTCGTCGCGCGTGATGGTCAGCGACAGGCCCGGTTCCAGCCGGTGCAGGTCCACCTCGGTGCTGCCCGTGTCCGACAGCGCGATCTTGCCGGCTTCGACCTGGATCGCCAGCCAGTGTCCGGCGCGCTCGCGGATCAGCCGCACCAGACGGTCGAGCTTGACCGTGTCCGCGGCGTCGCGATAGTTGTCCATCACCAGCGACCACGCCTTGCGCGTATAGAGCAGGTTGATGGTGTGCCAGCTGGCCAGGTCGAAATACTGGCTCGACGGCATCGCCTTGCCGTTGCGCAGCGCGCTGCCCAGGCCCAGCAGCGGCATCGCGCGCGCCAGGCTGAGCGCGCGGTCGAAGTCGGTGCCGCCGATGTGCACGCCGCCGTTGGCCAGGATGTCGTCGCGCCGGTCGCTGCGCGCGGCGCGCTCGGGCGACAGCCGCACCAGCGAGAAGTCCGAGGTGCCGCCGCCGATATCGGCAACCAGCACCAGCTCCTCGCGCGTGATGCCGGCCTCGTAGTCGAAGGCCGCCGCGATCGGCTCATACTGGAACGCAATCTCGCTGAAGCCCGCGTCGCGCGCGATCCCGGCCAGGGTGTCTTCGGCCAGCTGGTCGGCCACCGGGTCCTCGTCGATAAAGAACACCGGACGCCCCAGCACCGCGCGCGAGAACCCGGTACCGGCGGCCTGCTCGGCGCGCGACTTGAGCTCGCCGATGAAATGCGCCAGCAGCTTGCGGAACGGCATGGCCTGGCCCATCACCTCGGTGCTGTCGTCCATCATCGAGGTGCCCAGCAGGCTCTTGAGCGAGCGCATCAGCCGGCCCTCGTAGCCTGCCAGGTAATCGCCCAGCGCGGCGCGGCCGTAGCTGACCAGCGGATCCTCGGCATGGAAGAAGATCACCGACGGCAGCGTCGCCTTGCCATCCTCCAGCGGCAGCAGCGCGGCCGCGCTGCCCGGGCGGCTCCAGCCCACCGTCGAGTTGGACGTGCCGAAATCCAGGCCGCATGCGTTTGACATCTTCGATTCCATTTTCCTGCCAGCAAAGTGGCCCGCGCGGCGCAAGGCCGTTGCGGGCGGGGGCGCTATTGTAGGGCAGTCACCGGGTGCGTGCCTGTCGGCTCCGAACGCCATGCCGGCGGCGCGTCCGAGGCAACCTTGACAGGGATGCGGAGCGGCTCCTATGCTGCGTCTGTTCTTTATAAGAGATCGTTGTTCTGTTGTACAGAATACGGATACGGACCCCTGCCATGCAAAAACCATTACGCCATGTTCGCGTGCTCGACCTCACCAATGTGCTGGCCGGGCCGTTCTGCTGCCACCAGCTGGCCCACCTCGGCGCCGAAGTGATCAAGGTCGAAACCCCTGGCAGCGGCGACCTGGCGCGCCAGCTGGGCGCCGACCCGGAGCTGAACCAGCGCCTGATGGGCGTGTCGTTCCTGGCGCAGAACCCCGGCAAGCAGTCGGTCACCCTGAACCTGAAGCACGCCAGCGGCAAGGCCGTGTTCCGCAGGCTGGTGCAAAGCGCCGACGTGGTGGTCGAGAACTTCCGGCCGGGCGTGATGGAACGCCTGGGACTGGGCTATGAAACCCTGAAGCAGGACAACCCGCGGCTGATCTACTGCGCGATCTCGGGCTTCGGCCAGGACGGGCCGCTCGCGGGGTTGCCGGCCTATGACCAGATCATCCAGGGCATGGCCGGCGTGATGCAGATCACCGGCGACGCGCTCAGCGCGCCGCTGCGGGTGGGCTATCCGGTGTCCGACACCATCGGCGGGCTGACCGCGGCGCTCGCGGTGTCGGCGGCGCTGGCCGATACCGGGCGCACCGAGGGCTATTTCATCGATGTTTCGATGCTCGAGGCGACGCTGGCCACGATGGGCTGGGCGGTATCCAACCACCTGATCGCGGGCCGGGCGCCCACGCCGATGGGCAACGAGAACATGACCGCGAGCCCGTCCGGCACCTTCCGGACCGCCGACGGCCTGCTCAATATCGCCGCCAACAAGCAGGAACAGTTCGAAGCGCTGTGCCGCGTAGTGGGCCGCCCGGCGCTGGCTGACGATGCGCGCTTCGCGCAGCGGCAGGCGCGGCTGGCCAACCGGGCCGCGCTGACGCAGGCGCTCGAAGCCGAACTGGCGACCCGGCCGGCCGCCGAGTGGTGGCCGCTGCTGACCGCGGCCGGCGTGCCCGCTGGCCCGGTGCTGGACGTGCCGCAGACGCTGGCCCATCCGCAGGTCAGCGAGCGCGGCATGATCGGCGACTTTGCCGACGCCCCCGGGGTGGGCCGCGACATCCGCGTGGTGCGCACCGGCTTCAAGCTCAACCGCGAAGCGCCGGCGGTCGACACGCCGCCGCCGCAACTGGGCCAGCACACGCGCCAGGTGCTGGGCAGCCTGGGCTACAGCGATGCGGACATCGATGCACTGAACCGGGAGGGTGCGATATGAGCGGCAGCCAGACACAGGACGACGGCATGGATGCGGGCCAGCAACTGTCGCAGGACTGGTGGCGCACCGGCATCATCGACATGCGCCCGGGCGAGATCCGCTACCGTGGCTACCCGATCGAGCAGCTGATCGGCCGGGTGTCGTTCGCGCAGATGATCTGGCTGATGCTGCGCGGCGAGCTGCCCGGGCCGGGCCAGGGCGAACTGCTGGACGCGGCGCTGATGGCCGCGGTCGACCATGGCCCGCAGGCGCCCAGCATCGCCATCGCGCGCATGGCCGCAACGTGCGGCGTGGGGCTGAACAATGCCATGGCATCGGCCGTCAACGTGCTGGGCGACGTGCATGGCGGCGCGGGCGAGCAGGCGGTGGCGCTGTACCACGACGTGGCGCAGCGGCTGGACGCCGGCAGCACGATGGCGCTGGCGGTCGAAGACGCGCTGCGGCACTACCGCGACCTGCACGGCAAGTACGTCGGCGGCTTCGGCCACCGCTTCCATCCGGTCGATCCGCGCGCGCCGCGGCTGCTGGCGCTGGTCGCGCGGGCGGCGCAGGACGGCGTGGTGAGCGGCCGCTACGCGGGCATCGCGCGCGCGATCGAGGCTGCGCTCGGTGCCGGGCGCGGCAAGCCGATCCCGATGAACATCGATGGCGCCACCGCGGTGATCTACGCCGAACTGGGCTTTGCCGCGCCGCTGGCGCGCGGGCTGTTCTGCCTGTCGCGCTCGGTCGGCATCCTCGCGCACGCGTGGGAGCAGCAGTGCGAGGGCGGGCGCAACAAGGGCCCGATGCCGCGCCAGTTCCTGTGGCGCTATGACGGCGCGCCGCCGCGCGACGTACCGGAACCGCACAAGCCCACATAAAAGTCCGCATCAGCGGCAACACCCGCCGGCAGGCCGGATCGCGCGCTCAGCCGGCCAGGTCCGGTTGCGGCTGCAGCAGCGGCGCAGCCGCCGCGCCGGCGGCGGGCTGCGCCATCGACGACGCCAGCACATAGCGGTCGCGCCCATGGGCCTTGGCGTGGTAGAGCGCGCGGTCGGCATCGGCGAACAGGGTCCGCCACAGCGCCTCCCGGCTGCCCGCGCCGCCGCGCAGCTGCGCCACGCCGATGCTGACGCTGGCATGGCCGCGCCCGGCGGGCAAGGCGATCGCATGCACCTTGCGCAGCACGCGGTTGGCCAGTGCCGAGGCCTGCTGCTCGTCGGTATGCGGGCACAGCACGCAGAACTCTTCGCCGCCGTAGCGCCCGGCCACATCCGAGGCGCGGCGCGAGTTGTCCAGCGCCTGCGCCACTTCGCGCAGCACCGCATCGCCGGCGTGGTGGCCGCAGGTATCGTTGACCTGCTTGAAGTAGTCGATATCGATCACCAGGCACGACAGCGGCTGGCCATCGCGCTGCCAGCGCGCCACCAGCGACAGCGCCGACATCTCCAGCGCGCCGCGGTTGAGCAGGCCGGTCAGGGCGTCGATGCGCGCGCCGCTTTCGTTGTGCGCGACGATCTGCTCCATCGCCATCACGGTAAAGCCGAACAGCCCGAGCAGCGTGGCGATCAGCGGCGCCAGCACCCAGGCCGAATCGGCCGGGCCGGCGAAGAACAGGGTCAGCGGCGCCGCGGCCGTGCCGCCCGCGGGCAGGCTCATGGCATGGCTGAAGCCCGCCAGCTGCGTGGCCAGCTGCACCAGGCTGGCCACCAGCACCAGCGGCGCCCCGATGCTGCGGCGCCCGCGCCCGGCGCGCGCCAGCGTGGCGAAAGTGGCCAGCGACACCAGCGCCAGCACGCCATAGACGATGCGCAGCACCAGCTGCGGGCCTTCGGGCAGGCCGCTGGAGGCCACCATCAGGCCGAGCACGATCGCGCCCGCCCCCACCAGCGCACCCGGATGCGCCGGCACGCCGTAGTAGACCCGCACGCCGCGGTAGATCAGCAGCCAGCCGGCGACGAAGGCGAACGCGCCCAGCGTGCCGAGCTGGCCGGTGCCGCTGGCCGCGCTGACCGCCAGCGCCAGGCCCGCGGCCGACACCAGCACATGGCCGAAGGCCCATAGCCGCCCCGCCGTGCTCGCGCGCAGCGCAAACACCAGCCCCGCTGCAATGATCAGCGTGCCGCAGAAAAACACCATCATCACCACCGCAATGGTCTGCTGGTCCAGGTGCAAGGGATTTCCTCAAGGATGCCGTCCGCCTGCCGTCAACATCGATCGGCGGGCATCGGGCCACGGGGGCGCGACGCGAGGCATGCGGGCGCTGATTTCACCAGATGTGACGTCGCTGTTTTTCATGCCAGCCGCATGATAGCCCGTGCCGGCGCCAGCTTGGCACCCCCTGCAAGCCGGGTCGGGTGCACTGCCCGCCGCGGTTTACGGTCAGTCCGGGACGACCGATGCCGGGGTAGCCTGCGGCGCCGTGCCGCCGAGCGCGCGCGTCAGCGAACGCGCTGCCTGCAGCACATCGTCGCGGAAAGCCTCGCGGTAGCGCGCCGCCGGACAGGTCAGCGTCAGCGCCCCGGCCAGCACACCGCCCGGGCCGAACACCGGCGCGGACACGCCGGCCAGATCGGGGCTGCGGTCGCCGACCAGCGCCGCCACGCCGTCTTGCCGGATCCGGTCATAGAGCTCGCCGGGCTCGCCGGCGAAGGCACGCAGCACGCGCGCGCCGGCGCCGCGGTCGCGCGGCAGCAGCTCGCCCGCGCGCACGTGGTCGCGCACCGGTTGTGGCGAATCGACGCGGTACAGGCACAGCCGGTGCCCGCCCTGCTCGACATGAAAGGCCGCGCTCTCGCGCGTGACGTTGACCAGTTCGCGCAGCGCCGGCATCACCACCGCCTCGAGCGAGAACGATGCCGCGTAGACCGCGTGCAGCCGCGCCACCTCCGGACCCAGGCCGTAGCGGCCATCGGCGTGGCGCAGCACCAGCCCGGCGTGTTCCAGCGATGCCAGCAGGCGCAGCAGCGTGCTTTTGTAGAGGCCGCTGCGCTGCGCCAGTTCGGCCAGCGCCAGCGCGCCATCGCCCTGCCGGAACACCGACAGCACGAACAGCGCCCGGTCCACGGCGATGGCGCCGCCGGCGGCGGCGTGCTTGTCGGCTTCGGAAACCTGAGCGGCTTTGCGCGGCATGGCGGGCGGCGGGTGATGAACGGCGAAGGCGTTGGGTCGGAACGATGCGCCACCGTATAGAACGGTCGGGGGGTTGTCAATCCGCGCTGCCGGGCGGGGCCGTGTGCGGTGAAGTCAACGCATGCACGCCAGCATGGTGGCGTTTTTCTGCAACACCCATACGCGGTTGCCTGGCCCGATTGCGCGGTTGCGCAAGCGCGTTCTGCGCCCCTTTGACACCGCATGCGCCACATCGCGCGCCCCGCGCTTAGCCTATTCGCCACTCCTGGCTTTGCAAGCGAAATCAGCGGGGTAAATTGCCCCGGCTTTTGCTTTAGCGGCCGCTACAGCGGATGGATAGAATCATGCGTTGCTCAACTCCGCACCATCCTGCTGTTTCCGCCGCAATGTCTCATCGCCGTGCTATTCCCGACCTTGGTATGACCGTTCCCGCACTCTCGCTTGGTGCCATCCTGGACGACCTGCGCAGCGCCCCGCGGCCGCTGACCCCCGCGGAATATGCATACCTGGCCCAGCTGCGGCTACGCATCGTCACCGGCGACGCCGACCTGTGGACCACGCTCGAAACCGCCGGCGTGCCGTGCAGCGAACGCCGCCTGTCGCCCGATGTGGTGCTGGCACTGACCGCGATCGGCCAGCTGCCGATGCACTGACTGCGTCGCTGCCGCACGCCTCGCCGGAAGATTCCGCACTGCATTTCTGAATCCGGCTGCCCACCTGCCCCGCGCCGCCCCGCTACGATCGATCCACTTCGATCCGCCGGGGACCCGTAGCAGCGCGCGAGCGCGAAACCGCCCCCCGGCCATGACATGGGCATGGCTTACCGACTCATCAACCGGCGCGTCTCGTTCCTCTCCCTGCGTGTCTTTGTCGCGCTGATGCAGCATCGCGACGCCGGCCGCGCCGCGCAGGCGCTCGGGATCCAGTCGCAACGGCTCCATTACCAGCTGCGCCAGCTCGAGACCGCGCTCGGGATGCCGCTGTTCCAGCCGTGCGGCGCCGCCTGGCTGCCCACCGCGGCCGGATTCAATGCCTTGCCCAAGATCTGCGCCATGCTCGAGATCTGGGAGCAGATCCAGGCCAGCACCCGCGCGCGGCGCCGTGCCGAAGCGGAGCGCCAGCGCGAGCGCTGCGCGGTACGCGTCGGCGCGGCATTCTGGGTAAGGCAGGCGACCATGTAGGCTCAGGCGAGCCGTTCGCAGTGATAGGCCTCGGTGCGGTACGGGAAGGCGATCTCGGCGCGGTCCGACAGCGCCGGATGCTGGTCGATGAGGGCGTGCAGGCGCGCGCGCACGCGTGCCTGCTCCGGTTCGGGCAGCGACGCAATGAAGCTGACCGACATGACGCGATCCACGATCACCTGCCGTGGCGGCCCCGCATGCGCGTAGGGCAGGCTCTGCAGCGCCAGCGGCCCGAAGCCCTCGGCGGGAAACAGCCGCTTCCAGTCGCCCTTGTGGAAGCGCGGGGCGTCGCCTTCATACGGCGTCATGATGGCGGTCAGCTGCGCCACCCAGTCCACGCTTTCATCCCGGACGTTCCATACCAGCCCGAGCCGGCCGCCGGGGCGCAGCACGCGGCGAATCTCCGCCAGCGCGCGCGCGTTGGCAAACCAGTGGAACGCCTGCGCGCAGACCACGGCGTCGACGCTAGCGTCTGCCAGCGGGATCGCCTCGGCTCTGCCCTCCAGGGCTTGCACCGGCGCCACCGCGGCTGCCAGCTGCGCGCGCATCTGCGCCACCGGCTCCACCGCGATCACCGCGGCGCCAGTCTGCACCAGCCGGCGCGTGAACTTGCCGGTGCCCGCGCCGAGGTCGAGCACGACTCGGCCGGCATGCAAGCCAAGCGCGCCGCGCAGCCAGGCGTCGGTCTCGGCGGGGTATTCGGGTCGGCCGCGCGCGTAGGTTTCGGCCTGGCTGGCGAATCCCTGGGCGGCGGCCTGGTGGATGGCGGTCATGGGCAGGCTCCGGTTCGTTACCGGAGCCGTAGCCTACGCGCCCGCGCGGCATCGGGCAAGGCTAATGCTGCATGCCCCAGCGGCGCACCGTCAGCCGCTCCAGCGTGGTGAACACCAGCCCCTCGACCAGCAATCCGATCAGGATCACCGCGGCCAGCCCGGCGAACACGCGGTCGGTATAGAGCTCGTTGCGGTTCTGGAAGATGAACCAGCCCAGCCCGCCCTGCCCCGACGACGCACCGAACACCAGTTCGGCGGCGATCAGCGTGCGCCAGGCGAAGGCCCAGCCGATCTTCAGGCCGGACAGGATCGCGGGCAGCGCCGCCGGCACCAGCACCAGCGCGACATAGCGCAGCCCGCGCAGGCCGTAGTTGCGCCCCGCCATGCGCAACGTCGGCGGCACCGCGCGAAAGCCCGCGTACATGTTCAGCGCCAGTGGCCACAGCACCGAATGGATCAGCACGAACACCAGGCTGCCGGTGCCAAGCCCGAACCACAGCAGCGCCAGCGGCAACAGCGCAATCGCCGGCAGCGGGTTGAACATCGCGGTAAGCGTGTCCAGCAGGTCGCGCCCGAGGCGCGTCGATACCGCCAGCGAGGTCAGCACGAACGCCAGCACGATGCCGGCGGCATAGCCGCGCAGCAGCACCGAAAGGGAGATCGCCGCCTTGCCCGGCAGCTCGCCGCTGGCCACCGCCGCGCCAAAGGCGCGCAGCGTGGCCAGGCACGAGGGCAGCAGCAGGTCGTTGTCCTGGATGCGCGCCACGGCTTCCCAGATCAGTCCCAGCGCCAGCAGGATCAGCGCCTTGCGCAGCCAGTCCTGCTGCCACGCGCGCTGGTGCCACGGCAACGCGCGCGCCAGCGGGGCCTCGGTGAACGGCTCGGGCTCGCGCTCGTATTCGGGCCGCAGCGGGTCGGCCAGGGTCAGCGTCGTTTGCGTCATGATGCGATGTCGGTTTCAGCGTGCCGCCGCGCTGCGCGCCGGCGGCGGGTCGATGGTGGCGGGCGCGTCGAACAGCAGGCCGTGGATGCGCTGCGCCGCGGCCTGGAATTCGGCGCCGCCCTGGCTCGCCAGGCTGAACTGGTGGCTGTTGAGCTCCGCGCGCACGCGGCCCGGGTGCGGCGACAGCAGCAGGATGCGGCTGCCCACCACCAGCGCCTCTTCGATCGAATGCGTGACGAACAGCAGCGTGAGCGCGGCGTCGTCGCACAGCGCCAGCAGTTCTTCCTGCATGCGCCGGCGCGTCAATGCGTCCAGCGCGGCAAAGGGTTCGTCCATCAGCAGCACCTTGGGGCGCATGGCCAGCGCGCGCGCGATCGCCACGCGCTGCTTCATGCCGCCCGACAGCGTATGCGGGTAGGCCTCGGCAAAATCGGCCAGCCCGACCTTGTGCAGGCTGTCCAGCGCCAGCTCGCGCGCCTCCGCCCGCGACAACCTGCGCGCCTGCCGCAGCGGGAACATCACGTTCTGCACCACCGTCTTCCACGGCGGCAGCTGGTCGAACTCCTGGAACACCACGATGCGGTCCGGGCCGGGCTGCAGCACACGCCGGCCTTCGAGCCGGATCTCGCCTTCGCTGGGCGGAACGAATCCGGCAACCGCCTTCAGCAGCGTGGACTTGCCGCAGCCGGACGGGCCCAGCAGCACGAAGCGGTCGCCGGCATGCACGTCGAAGCTGACGCGATGGGTGGCGCGCACGATTCGCTCGGGCGTGCGGTATTCCAGCGACACCCCGTCCACCTGAAGCAGGGGCGCGGGCCGGTCCGAAACCACGCGCAGGCTGTGGG
Organism: Cupriavidus taiwanensis; assembly: GCF_900250075.1. Classification (NCBI taxonomy): domain Bacteria; kingdom Pseudomonadati; phylum Pseudomonadota; class Betaproteobacteria; order Burkholderiales; family Burkholderiaceae; genus Cupriavidus; species Cupriavidus taiwanensis. The sequence goes on along the minus strand of NZ_LT977071.1, from coordinate 1,146,057 downwards.
TGGCCATGCTCAGCTCCCTTGCGCGGTCACCGGATCCGCGAAGAAATAGTCCTGCCAGGACTTCGGCTGGTTGCGGATCGCGCCGACGCGATGCATGAACGAGGCCAGCGCAAAGGTGTTCTGCGGCGCCACGCGGAACTGCACCTGCGGGTTCTTCAGCACGCGCAGCAGCAGCGCGCGGTCGGTCTTGGCCTTGCTCTGGCGCAGGTAGATATCGGCGGCCGCTTCCGGATTGGCAGTGGCAAAGGCCGCGGCCTCGGCCAGCGCATCGACGAAGGCGCGATAGGTCTTGGGGTTGTCGCTGCGGAACTTCTCGGTCGCGTACAGCACCGTGGAAGAACTCGGACCGCCGAGCACGTCATACGAATTCAGCACGATGCGCGCGTTGGGGTTGCCCACCAGTTCCTGCTCCTGGAACGGCGGATTGCCGAAGTGGCCGGTGATCTCGGTGCCGCCGGAGATGATGGCTGCGGCGGCATCCGGATGCGGCACCGCCACGGTCCATTTGTCGAGTCGGTTGTATTCCTTGTCGCCCCACTGCTTTGCCGCAGCCAGTTGCAGCACGCGCGACTGCACCGATACGCCCACCGCCGGCAGCGCGATGCGGTCCTTCTCGGTGAAATCGGCAATCGACTTCACCTTGGGGTTGTTGCTGACCAGGTAGTACGGGAAGTTGCCCAGCGACGCCACGCCGCGCACGTTCTGCTTGCCGTGGGTGCGGTCCCACAGCGTCAGCAGCGGGCCCACGCCGGCGCCAGCGATATCGATGGCGCCGGACAGCAGCGCGTCGTTGACCGCGGCGCCGCCCGACAGCTGGGTCCATTCGACCTTGATGTCGACACCCTGCTGCTTGCCGTGCTTCTCGATCAGCTGCTGGTCGCGCGCGACATTGAGCAGCAGGTAGACCACGCCGAACTGTTCAGCGATGCGCAGCTTGCCTTCGGCGTGCGCGCTGCCGGTGATGGCCAGGCCGGCGCTCAGCGCCAGCAGGCCGAGCTTGCGGGAAAGACGAGAAAACATGATCAGGACTCCGGAGGATACGGTGGATTGGCGCTCGCCACTGCGAGCGCCCTGGGATGACTTGCGAAACCGCTGCCGCCTTCAGCGCGGCACGTCGCCTTCGATGGTGGTGCGGTACATCACGCGCCGCAGCTCCGGCGGACAGCCCGCGGCAAGATGCAGCAGCGAGCGGTTGTCCCAGAACACCAGGTCGTGCGGCTGCCACTGGTGGCGGTAGATGTGAGCGGGCTTGACGCTGTGCGCGAACAACTGGTCCAGCAGATCGCGGCTTTCATCTTCGGGCAGGCCGACGATGCGGGTGGTGAAGTGCTCGCTGACGAACAGCGCCTTGCGCCCCGTTTCCGGATGGGTGCGCACCACCGGCTGCAGCACCGGCCTGACCTGCGCAATCTGCTCCGGCGTCAGGTTGGGCCGCCACGGGCTGCGCTGCTGCAGCTCGGCATAGCGCGCCAGGTAGGTGTGCTCGGCCTGCAGGCCATCGACGGCGCTTTGCAGCGCCGCCGGCAGCGTGTCCCAGGCCAGGTGCATGTTGGCGAACAGCGTGTCGCCTCCCTCGGCGGGCAGCTCGCGCGCATGCAGCAGCGAACCAAGGCTGGGCTTTTCCTTGTACGACAGGTCCGAATGCCAGAAGTGGCCGGCATCGCCGAGCCCGATCGGCTTGCCGTTCTCGACCACGTTGGAGACCACCAGCACTTCCGGATGGCCAGGCAGCTGGAACTGGTGCAGCACGTGGATCTGCAGCGGGCCGAAGCGGCGGCTGAAGGCAATCTGCTGCGCGGGCGTGATCTGCTGGTCGCGGAACACCACCACGTGGTGGTCGAGGTGGGCGCGATGGATGCGGGCAAAATCCGCGTCGGACAGCGGCTGCGACAAGTCGAGCCCGATCACTTCCGCGCCCAGCGGCGCGTCCAGCGGGCGGATCTCAAAGTTGCCTGCGTCTGCGGAAGATGCGGTGGAATGCGGCGCGCTCTTCTGGCGCGAAACACTGGCGTGGGCGGTTGCGGTCGTCATGGCAAGCTCTGGCATACGGGGGAAGCCGATGCGGCATCCGGGATGCCGCGTACAAGCTTGCACTGTAGAGAGCCGGCCACTGCACGGTCAACGAATCATATCGCTGGCCCTTATCCGCTTATCGCATATCCATGTCTCGACATTGGCGGGCCCTCAGGGCTTGCCGGGGCAGCCGCTGCGGCATGGCACGTTGGCCGTATCCGGGCGCGCGTCGGCGACAAAGCCGTCGCGGTTCGGCATCTTCACCTGCGGCAGCGTGCGCGCGTCCAGCACCGCATCTGCGGGCAGGATGCCGTTCTTGTGCAGCAGCCACGCGGTCACCGCATAGACCTCGTCCGGCGCCAGGCTCTGCGGCGCGTTGTAGGGCATGGCGCGGTTGATGAAGTCGAATACCGTGGTGGCGTAGGGCCAGAAGCTGCCGATGGTCTTGACGGGGTTCTTGCCGCTGGCGGCGTCCTTCAGCGTACCCTGCCCGCCCACCAGCGCATCGGCCGGCTTGCCTTCGCCATTGACGCCGTGACATGCGGCACAGTGCTGCGCATAGACCTGCTGGCCCCGCGCGACCGTGCCGCTGCCTGGCGGCAGGCCCGTGCCGTCCGGGGTCACGTCGATATTCCACGCGGCAAGGTCGCGCTCGCTGGCGGCGCGGCCTATGCCGTAGGTCTGCGCAAGGACCGTTTGGGCAGCGCAAGCCAGTGCCAGCACGGCGGCGGCACCACTGATTCGTTCAAGCGCGCGCATTGGCAATGCTCCCGTCCGCGGCCACGCGCCAGCGCTGGATCGCGTTGTAGTGATAGGTGGAAGCCACGCCGCGCGCGGCCACCAGCTGGTCCGGCGTGGGCTGGACATTGCCGGCTTCATCGATGGCGCGGCTCTCCAGCGCAGCCGGGGCGCCGTCCCAGCGCCACGGCAGGCGGAAGCGCACCAGCGCGCGGTCCAGCACCGGCTCCTGCAGCTGCGCCTCGCGCCAGCTGCGGCCGCCATCGACCGACACCTCGACGCGGCGGATCCGCCCGTGGCCCGACCACGCCAGGCCCGAGATCTCGTAGAAGCCACGTTCGCGCAGCCTGTGGTCCGGCGCGGGGAAGGTGATCACGGACTTCACATCCATCAGGAAGGTGAACTGCCGCGCGCTGCCGTCGGGCAGGGAATCCGTGTATTTCGAAGTCTCTTCGCGCGACATGAACGGTGCGCGGCCCAGCTTCAGGCGCCGCAGCCACTTGATGGACATGTTGCCCTCATAGCCCGGCAGGAACAGCCGCAGCGGATAGCCATGCTCCGGGCGCAGCATTTCGCCGTTCTGCGCATAGACCAGCAGCGCGTCTTCCAGTGCCTTGGCCAGCGGCACGCTGCGCGTCATGGCTGCGCCATCGGCGCCCTCGGCCAGCACCCAGGCCGCATCGGGCGCCACGCCGGCTTCGTCCAGCACCACGGACAACGGCACGCCGGTCCACTCACAGCAAGACAGCAGGCCATGGCTGATCTGCACCGACTTCGCACCGGGCGCCTTCCACTCGCGTCCGGTGTTGCCCGAGCACTCCAGGAAATGGATGCGCGACACCGACGGCAGGCGCACCAGGTCGTCCATGGTGAAGATGCGCGGGCGCGCCACCAGCCCGTGCACCGCCAGCCGGTGCTGCGCCGGGTCGATCAGCGGGATGCCGGCGTGATGGCGCTCGAACACCAGCCCGGTCGGCGTGATGATGCCGCGCAGGTCCTGCAGCGGCGTCATCGACGAGTTGGCGCCAGGCAGCGGCGCCGCGCTGCGGCTGCGCCGCACCACGTCTTTCTCGAACGGGGACGGCTGGCCGTAGGCATGCCACAGCACGGGCTCGCCCGGCGCGCGCGTCCACGGCGCAACCGTCAGGGGTTCAGCGCGCGCCGCGGTGGCGGCGCCCGCCGCGGCGGCGCCCAGCACCGCCCCGCGCTGCAGGAAGCGCCGGCGGCCGGAAGTCAGGTCATTGCTCATCGTGAGGACGTGGCCAGTCTGGTAACGATCAAAATGCGCAGACTGTAGGACAGCACCGGCGCTCGGCCAACGAAGAAGAATGCATGCCGATATGCCAACGCCGCGCTGCGCGCCATATGCGCGGTGCCGATAACCAAAGCCGGAATCATTCGTTCAGGTCCGCGCGCAGCGCCGCTTATCGTGGAGCCGTCCTCAACTTCAAGAAGGTCTGCATCATGACGACCCCGCGCCCCGATGCCACCGCTGCACCCACGCTGACCCGCCGCGAGCTGCTGCGCTGCGCGGCCTGGTCCGGACTGGGCATGGCGGCTTCGCTGTCGCCGCTGTCCGCGTTCAGCGCCAGCCCGGCCGCGCGTCCCGACGTGATCCGCGTCGGCGTGGCCCAGCCCGCCACCGGCACCCCGCCCAGCTTTGCCGGCAGCTCGCTGGCGATTGCCCATGCGCGCGGCTGGCTGGAGGAGTCGTTCAAGCCGACCGGCACGCGCGTGGAGTGGTTCTTCTTCAAGGGCGCCGGCCCCGCCGTCAACGAGGCGCTGGCCAACCGCCAGCTCGACTTTGCGCTGCAGGGCGACCTGCCGTCCATCGTGGCGCGCTCCGCCGGACTGAAGACGCGGCTGGTGCTGGCTACCGGCGTGCGCGCCAACATCTACGTGGGGGTGCCACCCGATTCGCCGCTGAAGACGGTCAGCGACCTGCGCGGCAAGCGCGTGTCGCTGTTCAAGGGCACCAACATGCATCTGCCCGCGCTGCGGCTGCTGGAAGCGAACGGGCTGTCGGACAAGGACCTGCGCCTGCTGAACCTGGACACGGCCGGCTACCTGGCGGCACTGTCCACGCGCGACATCGACGCCGCCATCGGCGCCATGGACATCCTGCGCCTGCGCGACAAGGGCGCGGTGCGCATCCTTTACTCCAGCAAGAACCAGTCGCCGATCTACACACGGCAAAGCCACGTACTGGTGAGCGACGAATTCGCCGGGCGCTATCCGGAGGCCACGCAGCACCTGGTGAAGGCCGCGGTCGAGGCGGCGCGGTGGGCCTCGGACGAGAGCCATCGCGAGGAGGTGCTGCGCACCTGGGCGCGTGCGGGCACGCCTTATGACCACTGGAAGGAAGACTTCGACGGCGAGCCGCTGCGAGTGCGGCTGAACCCGAATTTCGACCCCTTCCTGGTCAGCCGCTACAAGGACGCGGTCGAGCAGGCCTATCGCTTCAAGCTGAGCCGTGCGCGCTTTGACGTGGACCAGTGGATCGACCAGCGCTTCCTGAAGGCTGCGCTCAACGACCTGAGCCTGCAGAGCTACTGGCCCGTCTACCAACCCAACGGCAAGATCCTGGGAGCCTGACATCATGTCCGTCGCCGATTCGCTTTCACTGCCCGCCACCGCGGCGCCACGCGTGGCTGCGCCGCGCAAGCCGCTGCGCTGGCAGGATGCCACCCGCTGGCTGCTGGCCTGGCCGGTGCCGCTGGCGCTGCTGCTGGTCTGGTACGTGGCCGCGCGCAATGCCTGGATTCCGCCGCAGGTGCTGCCCGCACCCGAAGACGTAGCACGCACGCTGGCCGACCTCTGGCAAAGCGGTGAACTGCAGGCCAACCTGGCCATCAGCGCGCTGCGCGTGGCCGGCGGCTTTGCCGTGGGGCTGGCCGGCGGGCTGGCACTGGGCGCGGCCATGGGCCTGTCGCCGACGTTGCGCGACTACGTCTACCCGACCTTCAAGGCCTTCAGCCAGGTGCCGGTGCTGGGCTGGCTGCCGCTGCTGATGCTGCTGGTCGGCATCGACGAAGCGCTCAAGGTGATCCTGATCGCCAAGGCCGCCTTCGTGCCGGTGGCGCTGAACACGTACAAGGGCATCGGCAGCGTGCCGACGCGCTACCTGGAAGTGGCGCGGGTGCTGCAGCTCACGCGCTGGCAGACGCTGTCGCGCGTGGTGCTGCCCGCCGCGGCCGCGCCGGTGTGGAACGGCGTGCGCTACGGCCTGACGCACGCGTGGCTCGCGCTGGTGGTGGTGGAGCTGCTGGCCTCGTCCGAGGGGCTGGGCTACATGATCGTCTACGGGCGCCAGCTGTTCCAGCTCGACATGGTGCTGGCCGCCGTGGTGGTGGTGGGCGTGGTGGGCTTTGCGCTGGACAAGACGCTGGCGCTGGCCGAAGGCGCGGTGCTGCGCTGGCGCAAGCCGGGCTTCTGAGGCGAGGCCGCGATGACCACTTCTGTAATCCGCCCCCGTATCCGCCTGCCCCGCGCCCTGCGCGGCTGGGTGCTGCCGCTCGCGTTGCTCGCGCTGTGGTGGGCCGCCGTGCGCTTTGGCTGGACCACTTCGCCGCTGCTGGTGCCAGTCTCCAGCGTCTGGGACACAGCGGTGCGCCAGCTGCAGAGCGGCGCGCTGGCCACGGCATTGGCCGCCAGCCTGTGGCGCGACCTGGCCGGCTTTGCCATCGGCGCCAGCGCCGGGCTGGTGTTCGGCACGGCGCTGGGCCTGTCGCGCCTGTTCGAACGCCTGGTCGGCCCGAGCTTTCACACGGTCAAGCAGATCTCGCTGTTTGCATGGATCCCGCTGATCTCGGTCTGGTTCGGGCTGGGCGATGCCGCCAAGGTGGTGTTCCTGTCGCTGGCCGCATTCTTCCCGGTGGTGCTGAACACCTTCGAAGGCATCCGCGCCGTGCCGGCCGACCTGATCGAGGTGGCGCGTGTCCTGCGCTTCAGCCGCACCCAGGTGCTTTGGCGCGTGGTGCTGCCGTCGGCGGCCCCGTCGATCTTCGCCGGCATCCACCTGGGGCTGATCTATGCGTGGCTGGCGACGCTCGGCGCGGAGTACCTGCTGGTATCCGGCAAGGGCATCGGCAACACCATGACCGACGGCCGCGAAAACTTCTGGATGGACCTGGTGATCTTCGGCGTGATCGTGGTCGGCCTGGTCGGCTTCACGCTGAACTGGATCGCCAGCCGCATCGAATCCCGCCTGCTCGCCTGGCGCGGGCGCTCTGTGGCCGCGGGCTGAGCCGCGCTGCCCCTTACTGAACGGAGAGAAAAAATGCCACATGCCGGCACGCTAAGCATCGCGCACCTGCACAAGCAGTACGAAGTCGAGGGCCGGGCGCTGCCCGTGCTCGAGGACATCACGCTGACCATCGCCCCGGGCGAGTTCGTCAGCATCGTCGGCGCCAGCGGCTGCGGCAAGTCTACCCTGCTGCGGCTGGTGGTGGGGCTGGAACAGGATTTCCGCGGCGAGATCCTGCTGGACGGCAAGCGCGTATCGGGCACCAGCCTGCAGCGCGGCATCGTGTTCCAGGAGCATCGCCTGTTCCCTTGGCTGACGGTGGAACAGAACATCCGGCTGGCGCTGCTCAACACGCCGGGCAGCGACGCGGAGAAAGACCGCAACGTTGCCCAGCATATCGCGCTGGTTGGCCTGCGCGGCTTCGAGCAGGCCTATCCGCACCAGCTCTCTGGCGGCATGTCGCAGCGCGTGGCGATTGCGCGGGCACTGGTGACGCGGCCGGAGATCCTGCTGCTCGACGAGCCCTTCGGCGCGCTCGACGCGATGACGCGTGCCTACCTGCAGCAGGAGCTGCAGCGCATCTGGCAGGCCGAGGGCATCACCATGATCCTGGTCACCCACGACGTCGAGGAAGCCGTCTTCCTGGGCGACCGCGTGGTGGTGATGGAACCCCGGCCCGGCCGCATCCGCCGCATCCTGCCGGTGGACTTGCCGCATCCGCGCGAACGCGCCGGACTTCCCTTCGCGCGGGCGCGCGATGCCGTGCTGCGCGAATTCGCGGGGCAGGAGCCCGTCGTGCAGCGGGCTCCTGAACCTGAACTCGCCTGACCCAACCCTCTCCCCGGAGCTTCGTGATGACCCAAGCCAACGCCACGCAAGACCAGCCCGTCCAGCTCGACATCCACCCGGTTGCCGGCCGCATCGGCGCCGAGATCCGCGGTGTCGCGCTGCACGGCGACCTGCCGCCCGCCACCTTCGCCGCCATCCGCGCAGCCTTGCTCAGGCACAAGGTGCTGTTCTTCCGCGACCAGGTGCATCTGGACGATGCCGCACAGCAGGGCTTTGCGCGCCTGTTCGGCGACACCGTGCCGCACCCGACCGTGCCTTCGCGCGACGGCACGCAGCTGCTTGAGTTGGACTCGCAGCACGGCGGCCGCGCCAACTCCTGGCATACCGACGTGACCTTCGACCTGGCCTATCCCGCGGTCTCGGTGCTGCGCGCCGTGACCGTTCCCGCCGCCGGCGGCGACACGGTGTGGGCCAACACCGCCGCCGCTTACCAGGACCTGCCCGAGCCGCTGCGCGAACTGGCCGACAAGCTGTGGGCGCTGCATACCAACGACTACGACTACGCGGCCACGCGCGTCAATCCGAGCGACGAAGGGCTGAAGCGCTACCGCGAAGTCTTCACCTCGGCGCTCTACGAGACCGAACACCCGGTGGTGCGCGTGCACCCGGAAACCGGTGAGCGCACGCTGGTCCTGGGGCACTTCGTCAAGAAGCTGCTGGACTACGCGTCGGCCGATTCGGCGCACCTGATTGCCGTGCTGCAGGGCCATGTGCACCGGCTGGAGAACACCGTGCGCTGGCGCTGGCGCGCGGGCGACGTCGCCATCTGGGACAACCGCGCCACCCAGCACTACGCCATCAACGACTATGGCGACGCGCACCGCGTGGTGCGCCGCGCCACCGTCGCCGGCGACATTCCGGTCGGTGTGGATGGCCGCCGCAGCAAGGCGGTGAAGGCGGGCGTGCGCGGCGAGGGCGCGGCGCCGGCCAACCAGTCCGCCGGTGCCGCGCAACGGCAAGCGGCCTGATCCAGCCAGTCTCTTCCGGAGAGCACGATCGATGTCACAGCAAAAGCCGCCGCGCCAGTTGCATCTGGGCGCCTTTCTCCAGGCCACCGGGCACCATGTCGCCGGGTGGCGCCATCCCGGCGCGCAGGCCGATGCCGGGCGCAACCTGGCGCACTACATCGCACTGGCGCAGCGCGCCGAGGCCGCGGGGTTCGATGCGCTGTTCCTGGCGGACGGCGTTGCCATCCGCGGCATGGACGATGCCACCCTGCCGCGCACCGCGCGCGCCGCCACCTTCGAGCCGCTGACGCTGCTGTCGGCACTGGCGGCGGTGACGCAGCGCATCGGCCTGGTGGCGACCGTCTCCACCACCTACAACGAGCCCTTTCATGTGGCGCGCAAGTTCGCCTCGCTCGACCACCTCAGCGGCGGCCGCGCGGGCTGGAACGTGGTGACGTCGTGGTCGGATGCCGAGGCGCGCAACTTCAGCCTCGAGCGTCATCCCGCGCACGCTGACCGCTACGCCCGTGCCGAGGAGTTCGTCGACGTGGTCACCGGGCTGTGGGACACCTGGGAGGATGATGCCTTCCTGTACGACAAGGACAGCGGCCGGCATTTCGATGCGGACAAGCTGCACACGCTGGACCATCGCGGCGCGCACTTCCAGGTGCGCGGGCCGCTCAACGTCCCGCGCCCGCCGCAGGGCCATCCGGTGATCGTGCAGGCCGGCTCGTCCGAGGCCGGGCAGGAGCTGGCCGCACGCACCGCCGAGGTCATCTTCACCGCGCAGCAGTCGCTGGCGGATGCGCAGGCCTTCTATCGCGGCCTGAAAGCGCGGCTCGCGCGCTATGGCCGCACGCCCGACCAGCTCAAGATCCTGCCCGGCGTGTTCCCGGTGGTGGGCCGCAGCGAGGCCGAGGCGCACGAGAAATTCGAAGCGCTGCAAAACCTGATCCATCCGTCGGTGGGGCTGGCCCTGCTGTCGCAGCACCTGGGCGGGATCGACCTGAGCGGCTATCCGCTGGACGGCCCGTTGCCCGACAACCTGGCCGAGCCGAACGGCGCCAAGAGCCGCTTCCAGCTGGTTACCGGCCTGGCCCGGCGCGAGGGGCTCACCATCCGCCAGCTGTGCCTGCGCGTGGCCACCGCGCGCGGCCACTGGTCGATCCACGGCACGCCGCAGTCCATCGCCGACCAGCTGCAGGCGTGGTTCGAGGGCGAGGCCGCCGACGGCTTCAATGTCATGCCGCCCTGGCTGCCGGGCGGGCTCGATGATTTCATCGAACTGGTGCTGCCGGAGCTGCGCCGGCGCGGGCTGTTCCGCGAGCGCTATACGGGCACCACGCTGCGCGAGCACCTGGGGCTGCGCCGGCCGGAGAACCTGCGCTGGCAGCAGCTCGAACCGCCGCTCGCGGTCGGGGCATGAGCGCTGCGCTGCGGCACCGCGCATATCCAAATGCAATAAGTTTCCTTGCCTCGCGCGAGCGCCGTCGGCAACCATAGCAGCCACGCCGCAGGGGCGTGCGCGGGGCGGCTGGTACCATCGCACGGCCTGGTGCGCCCGTGCGGCGCACTGCTCGGCATGCCCGGCGCCAGGGCAGGCACTGCCCCCGCGCGCCGGTCCGGCACCCAACAGCGAGAAGAAGAGAGAAGAAGATGAGACTCGAAACCCTGGCCGTCCACGGCGGCTATTCGCCCGATCCCACCACGCGCGCGGTGGCCGTGCCCATCTACCAGACGGTGGCGTACGCCTTCGACAACGCCCAGCATGGCGCCGACCTGTTCGACCTGAAGGTGGCCGGCAACATCTACAGCCGCATCATGAACCCGACCAACGACGTGCTCGAGCAGCGCCTGGCCGCGCTCGAGGGCGGCGTGGGCGCGCTGGCGCTGGCGTCGGGCATGGCGGCGATCACCTATGCGATCCAGACCATTGCCGAGGCCGGCGACAACATCGTCTCGTCCAGCCAGCTCTATGGCGGCACCTACAACCTGCTGGCGCACACGCTGCCGCAGTCCGGCATCCAGACGCGCTTTGCCGACGGCCGCAATCCGTCCAGCTTCGGCGACCTGATCGATGCCCGCACCAAGGCCGTATTCGTCGAGTCGGTGGGCAACCCGCTAGGCAACGTGGTCGATATCGCCGCGATCGCGCGCGTGGCGCACAACCACGGCGTGCCGCTGATCGTCGACAACACGGTGCCGTCGCCCTACCTGTGCCGGCCATTCGAGCATGGCGCGGATATCGTCGTGCATTCGCTGACCAAGTACCTGGGCGGCCACGGCAACAGCGTCGGCGGCGCCATCGTCGACAGCGGCAAGTTCCCGTGGGCGCAGCACAAGGAGCGCTTCCGCCGCCTGAACGAGCCGGACGTGTCGTATCACGGCGTGGTCTATACGGAAGCGCTGGGGCCGGCCGCCTATATCGGCCGCGCGCGCGTGGTGCCGCTGCGCAATACCGGCGCGGCGCTGTCGCCGTTCAACGCGTTCCTGATCCTGCAGGGCATCGAGACGCTGGCGCTGCGGCTGGACCGGATCACCGACAACGCCCTGGCGATCGCGCGCCACCTGCAGCAGCACACCAAGGTGGCGTGGGTCAATTTTGCCGGCCTGCCGGACCACCCCGACCACGCGCTGGTGCAGCAATACCTTGGCGGCCGCGGGCCCGGCATCCTGTCGTTCGGCCTGAAGCAGGGCGGCCGCGAGGGCGGCGCGCGCTTCCTCGATGCGCTGCAGCTGTTCACGCGGCTGGTCAATATCGGCGACGCCAAGTCGCTGGCCACGCACCCTGCGTCGACCACGCACCGCCAGCTCAATGCCGAAGAACTGCACGCGGCCGGCGTCAGTGAAGACATGGTGCGGCTGTCGATCGGCATCGAGCATATCGACGACCTGATCGAGGACCTGGACCGCGCGCTGGCCGCGGCCTGACCTCCTGCCCGCGGTTTTTCTCCCCTCTCCCGCTCGCGGGAGAGGGGCCGGGGGAGAGGGTAGGCGCATGCACTAGCCGATCACCTCACCTCTTCCTCGTCACCGCGCTTGCCCCGCGCCTCCAGCACGAAATAGCTCACCGCCCCAATCATCAACGGAATAAGGTAATACAGCGCCCGATACGCGATCAGCGCCGCGAGCAGCAGCCCGTGCGGCACCTGGTCGCCCAGCATCGTCAGGAACACGGTCTCGATCACCCCGAGGCCGCCCGGGATGCGCACCACCACGCCCGCCAGCCCGGAAGCCAGCAGCACGCCCAGCACCGTGAAGTAGGTCGCATGCGTATGCAGCAGCGCATAGAGGATCGCCCCCATCGACATCCAGTGAGCGGCCGACAGCACGCATTGCAACGCGGCGAAGCGTACCGTGGGCACGTAGATGTCGTGGTCGCGCACGGTACGGTGGCGGCCGTGCCAGAGCGCGCACGCGGCCAGGTAGGCGGCCGGTATGGCCAGCATCAGCACGCCGAGCATCCGCGTCAGCGCCGCGGGAATGCCCCACTCCGGCGGCAGCACCACCAGTTCGCCGGCGAGGATGGTGCCCGCCAGCACCGCATAGCCGAGCCAGTTGGTCGTGACCACCACCACGAACAGGCTCCAGATCTGCGGCGCGCTCAGTCCCGCGCGCGAGTACAGCCGGTAGCGCACGCCCGCGCCGCCCAGCGTGGCGCCCAGGTTGAGGCTGAGCGTGTAGCTGACATAGGAGATCGCCATCACCCGGCGCAGCGGCAGCGGGTGCCCGGCATAGCGACAGCCGAGCACGTCGAACTGGCTGTACAGCAGCCCGCTCAGTGCCACGAAGCCGGCCGCCGGCAGCAGTGTGCGCGCGTTGAAGCCGCGCAGCGCTTCCAGCACCGCGTTCCAGTCGATGGTGCCCAGCTTGCGCGCGATCAGCGCCAGCACGGCGGCAATGAAGAGGATGCCGATGGCACGGCGCCAGGCCGGCCAGTGCGCGTGCTGGCGGATGGCGGTCAGGGCCTCGGCGCCCGTCATTCCGCGCCTCCGCGCAACACCACCACGCGCCGCGCGTTGCGCCGCCCGCCCGGCATCGGCTGCACCAGCCGGGGCGCATGCGCCGGCAGCCAGCCCGCCCAGGACGGGAAGCGCCGCAGGAAGTGGAACATCAGCGTCGCGCCCAGCGCATCGAGGCGGTTGCGCGGAGACTTCAGCCCCGGCGGCACCGCGCGGCAGCGCGCGCCGATCAGCGCTTCCAGCCGGCTGCGCAGGTGGCGTGCAAAGGCTTCATCGCGGATCACGAGATTGGCCTCGAGGTTCAGCGACAGGCTCAGCGGGTCGAGGTTGCTTGAGCCGACCGTAGCCCAGTCGTCATCGACCACCGCGACCTTGCCGTGGAACGGCCGCTCGACGTATTCGAGGATCTGCACCCCGGCGTCCTGCAGCTGCGCGTAGAGCAGGCCGCCGGCGCGCGCCACCCACGGCATGTCGGGCTTGCCCTGCAACAGCAGCCGCACCCGCACGCCGCGCGCGGCGGCCTCGCACAGCGCATGCAGCAGCCGGTAGCCCGGCAGGAAGTACGCGTTGGCGATGATGACCTCGCGCCGCGCCGCGCGGATCGCGTCCAGGTAGGCAAACTCGATGTCGTTGCGGTGGCGATGGTTGTCGCGCGTGACCAGGCAAGCGCGTGCGGGATGCGTGCACGGATCCCGCTCCTCGCGCCCGGCCTGCGGCCCGGCCAGGGACGGCGGCGGGCACGCGCCTGGCATCGCGCGCACCAGGAAGTCGTGGACCTGGCGCGCAACCGGCCCGCGGATTTCCACCGCATAGTCCTGCTTGGCCAGCGGCCCGAACTGGTACAGGTGTTCCGCGGAGAAATTGAGGCCGCCGACGAACGCGACTTCGGCATCGATGGCGATCAGCTTGCGGTGCATGCGCCGGAAGATATGCGTGCGCACGCCGAACAGCCGCGGCCGCGGCGAGAATGTGCAGAACTGCACGCCTGCATCGACCAGGCTGGTGATGAAGGCCGGCGACAGGTCATGCGAGCCGAAGCCGTCCACCGTCAGCGCCACGCGCACGCCGCGGCGCGCCGCCGCCAGCAGGGCTGCGTGCAATTTGTGACCTACCTCGTCTTCAAAGAGGATAAAAGTTTCCAACAGTACGCTTCGGCGCGCGCGCGCAATGGCGTCGAACACGCACGGAAAATACTCCTCGCCGTTCTCCAGCAGGCGGAAGCGGTCGGAAGCGGTCGGCAACTGTGTCATGGCCGGGAAATCGCCGCAAACACCATGCCAGCGAAAAACCGAGGCCGGCCGCTCCTAACCCCGGCGACGGCCGCGCCGCCAGCGGCCCAGCACCGCGGCGGCCAGCGCACCGGCCGCCACGCCGGCAACGAAGATCGCCACCGTCATGCCGCTCCACGGGCCCGCGGCGTCGGCGTCGGCGCTGCCGCGAGCCAGGGGGGCGAGCGACTGCCAGTCGGCGGCGGTGAACTGCGTCATCGCGGGCGCGCCATCGAGCCCGTACACGCAGACCTCGCCGCCGGGCAGCTTGCAAAAGCGCGCCGGCGGACAACTGCGCAGAATGGCCTGGGTCTCGCCCTCGCCGCAGCGGGCGCCGGCGCTGCGCAGCACCTGCAGGGTGACGTCGGGATGCTTGGTCAGTTGTTCGGGCATGGCAGCCTCCCAGGGCAGGGCAAGCGGGTGACGCGTTCCTACAGCGTAGGCCTTATTCCGCCCGGGCATATCGCCATGCGTAATCGCTCGTTCGTCCTTTGGCTGCTTTTCCATACAATGGGCCGATGCCACGGCGCGACGCCGCGAGCAACAACCACATCAAAGGGGAGCATCCGATGCAATACGGGAAATTCGGCCTGGCCGCGCGGCTGGCAGCAGTCGTGCTGGCGCTGGGCGTGGTCCATGGCGCCGCCGCGGCCGATCCGGACAAGAAGGAAATCCGCTTCGGGGCCACCGCGGGCCCGTACGCAGACCAGATCCGCTATGGCGTCAAGCCGTTGCTGGAACAGCGCGGCTACAAGGTCACCATCGTCGAGTTCAGCGACTACGTGCAGCCCAACCTGGCGCTGGCCGACGGCGCCATCGACGCCAATGCCTTCCAGCACGTGGCCTACCTGAAGAAATTTTCGGCCGACCGCAAGCTGGCCCTGAGCGACGTGGTCCAGGTGCCGACCGCGCCGATCGGCATCTACAGCCGCAAGCACAAGGCGCTGGCCGAGGTGAAGCCGGGCAACACCGTGTCGTTGCCGAACGATCCGACCAACCTGGCGCGCGCCATCGCCATCCTGCAGCAGATCGGCTGGGTCACGCTCAAGCCAGGCACCGACCCGATCCGCGCCAGCGAACGCGATATCGACGCCAACCCGCACAAGCTCAAGCTGGTCCAGCTCGAAGCCGCGCAGCTGCCGCGCTCGCTCGACGATGTCGACTATGCCTTCGTCAACGGCAACTATGCGCTGGCCTCGGGGCTGAAGCTGACCTCGGCGCTGGCGCTGGAGAAGATTCCGGACTACTACATGAACCTGGTCGCGGTGAAGACCGCCGACCTGAACAAGCCCTTCGTCAAGGACATCCGCGAGGCCTACCAGTCCGCGGAGTTCAAGGCGGTGACGCAGCAGCGCTTCGCCGGCTTCGTGCCGCCGCCGTACCAGCGCTGAACGCTGCGCCCGGCCCGCAAGGCGCGCCACGGGGCGCGCCTTCGCTTTGACTTCTACGGGCCGGCACGGCACCGCCGCCGCGTCCGATGCCGCCCCGCATTGTTCTGGTTTTCTGGATGATCTATCCAGTCGCCGCCGATTTATTCCCACCTCTTGCCCGCCTAAGCTGAAGCCTCCTTCGACGCATCCACAGGAGAGTTTCATGGCTGACCATTCCATCCGCGGCAAGGTCGCGCTGATCGCCGGCGGCGCCAAGAACCTGGGCGGGCTGATCGCGCGCGACCTGGCCGCCCAGGGCGCCCGCGCTATCGCCATCCACTACAACAGCGCGGCCTCGCGCGCCGACGCCGATGCCACGGTCCGGGCGCTCCAGGCAAGCGGCGCCGAGGCCGTGGCGCTGCAGGCGGACCTGACCAGCGCGGGCGCGGTCGAGCGGTTGTTTGCCGATGCCGTGGCCGCGGTGGGCCGTCCCGATATCGCCATCAACACGGTGGGCAAGGTGCTGAAGAAGCCGTTCGCCGACATCAGCGAGGCCGAGTACGACGAGATGTCGGCCGTCAACGCCAAGAGCGCCTTCTTCTTCCTCAAGGAAGCCGGCCGCCACGTCAACGACCACGGCAAGATCGTCACGCTGGTGACCTCGCTGCTGGGTGCGTTCACGCCCTTCTATGCCGCCTATGCCGGCACCAAGGCGCCGGTCGAACACTTTACCCGCGCCGCGGCCAAGGAGTTCGGCGCGCGCGGCATCTCGGTGACGGCGGTGGGTCCGGGCCCGATGGACACGCCGTTCTTCTACGGCCAGGAGGGCGACGATGCCGTGGCCTATCACAAGAGCGCGGCGGCGCTGTCGCCGTTCTCGCCGACGGGACTGACGCATATCGAGGATGTGGTGCCCTTGATCCGCCACTTGGTCAGCGACGGCTGGTGGATCACCGGCCAGACCCTGCTCATCAACGGCGGATACACGACCAAATAAGCCATAGGCCAGCCCGCCAGGCGCCGGTACCCGCACGCATTGCAGGTATGCTTGCGCCATCGACGAGCGAGGCGCATGGACAGATTCGACCAGTACCGCGTATTCCTGCAGGTGGCCGAGATGGGGAGCTTCATCAAGGCCGCCCATGCGCTTGGGCTGCCGCGCGCCTCGGTGTCGGCGGCGGTGCAGGGCCTGGAGGCCCAGGTTGGCACGCGCCTGCTGCACCGGACCACGCGCCAGGTTCGGCTGAGCGCCGACGGCGCGCAATTGCTCGAACGATTGCGCCCGCTGCTGGCCGAGGTCGAGGATATCGACCAGCTGTTCCAGGCCGGCCAGCGCCAGGCCAGCGGCCGACTGAACGTCGATATGCCCAGCCGCATCGCGCGCCGGCTGGTGGCACCTGCGTTGCCCGCCTTGCTGCGGCGCCATCCGCGGCTGCAGCTGTCGCTGGGCTCCAGCGACCGTGCGATCGACCTGGTGCAGGAAGGCGTCGACTGCGCGGTGCGCTTCGGCGTGCTGGCCGACAGCAGCCTGGTAGTGCGGCCGCTGGGCCGGATCGCGCTGGTCAACTGCGCCAGCCCGGCCTACCTCCGCGAACACGGCGAGCCCCGTGAGCCGAGCGAGCTGCGCCGCGGCCATCTCGCGGTGGGCTACGCCAGCCCCCGCACCGGCCGGGACCTGCCGTGGGAATTCCTGGATGCCGAGGGTAGCGCGCACGAGGCCGAAGTGGCAACGCGCGTCTCGGTCAACAATGCCGAGAGCTATATCGCCTGCTGCCTCGGCGGAATCGGCCTGATCCAGATTCCGCGCTTCGACGTGCAGCACCTGCTCGACAGCGGACAGTTGCTGGAAGTCATGCCCGACTGGCGCCCACCCACCATGCCGGTCTCGCTGCTCTACCCGCACCGGCGCCAGCGTTCGCAACGGCTCGCGGTGTTCCTTGAGTGGTTCCGCGCGCTGATGCAGCCGCACCTGGAAGGCTGAGCGGCGGCTCGCGCGCGCACTGCCGCATTGTGCGCAGCAAGACAATTTCGCGCGGCGCCGGCCGCGCAAATGCCCTACACTCAAGCTCAAGTCCCCCGCGCCCAAAAAGCACGGCAGGGATCACAACGCGATCATTGCCGCGGAGGGCTGCGAAGATCCTCGCCCCGGTCCGCGCGGATCCTGTCGAGACAACCGCATCGAGAGACCTGCCATGTCCACGGTTGCGCGCTTTGAGATCGGCTATACCCGCTACCTTGCCCCACCGGGCGACACCACTCCCACCACTGCTCCCCCTCCCCCGTTCGGCAGCGACCCTGACGCGCTGGTACCGCTGTACCAGGCCATGGTGCTGACGCGCCAGTTCGACCTGAAGGCAATCGCGCTGCAGCGCACCGGCAAGATCGGCACGTTCGCGTCGGCCCTGGGCCAGGAGGCCATCGGCGTGGGCGTGGCCTACGCCATGCGACCGGAAGATGTGCTGGTGCCCTCGTACCGCGACCACGCGGCGCAGTTTGTGCGCGGCGTCACGATGACCGAGAGCCTGCTCTACTGGGGCGGCGACGAGCGCGGCAGCGGCTTTGCCGCGGCGCCGCATGACTTTGCCAACTGCGTGCCGATCGGCACGCAGGTGTGCCACGCGGCCGGCGCGGCCTACGCGTTCCAGCTGCGCGGCGAGCCGCGCGTGGCGGTCTGCCTGCTGGGCGACGGCGGCACCTCCAAGGGCGACTTCTATGAAGGCATGAACATGGCCGGCGCGTGGCGCGCGCCGCTGGTGATCGTGATCAACAACAACCAGTGGGCGATCTCGATGCCGCGCAGCGGCCAGACCGCGGCCCAGACGCTGGCGCAGAAGGCCATTGCCGCGGGCATCCCGGGGGAGCAGGTCGACGGCAACGACGTGGTCGCGGTGCGCCACCGCGTCGGCGAAGCGATCGCGCGCGCCCGCGATGGCGGCGGCCCCGCGCTGATCGAGGCCATCACCTACCGGCTGGGCGACCACACCACCGCCGACGATGCCTCGCGCTACCGCGACGAAGCCAGCGTCAAGGCGCACTGGCAGCACGAGCCGCTGCTGCGGCTGCGCACCCACCTGCTGGCCCTGCATGCCTGGGACGCGGCGCGCGAGGAAGCGCTGGTCAGGGCGTGTTCGCAGCAAGTGGCGCAGGCGGTCGAAACCTATCTGGCCATGCCGCCGCCGGACCCGGCCGCGATGTTCGACTGCCTGTACGCGGCCATGCCGGCCGAGCTGCAGGCGCAGCTGGAGATCGCGCGGCGCTTCCCGGCGCAGCACGGCTAGCCGCTGCCAGCGCCGCCGGCGCTGCCCGCGCACTCCTTCCCCGACCCGGTCCCACAGCGAGCGAACCATGGCGGAAATCAATCTGGTCGAAGCAGTCAACCTGGCGCTGGCCCATGCGCTGGACCACGACCCCGATGTGCTGCTGCTGGGCGAGGACATCGGCGTCAACGGCGGCGTGTTCCGCGCCACCGTGGGCCTGCAGGCGCGCTTCGGCGCCGCGCGCGTCATGGATACGCCGCTGGCCGAAGGCGGCATCGTCGGCGCGGCGATCGGCATGGCGGCGATGGGGCTCAAACCCGTGGCCGAGATCCAGTTCACCGGCTTTATCTACCCGGCGGTCGATCACATCATCAACCACGCCGGGCGCATGCGGCACCGCACGCGCGGGCGGCTCGCCTGCCCGCTGGTGGTGCGCTCGCCGTGCGGCGCGGGCATCCACGCGCCCGAGCATCATTCCGAAAGCCCGGAGGCGATGTTCGCGCACATGCCGGGCATCCGCGTGGTGGTGCCGTCATCGCCGGCACGCGCGTACGGGCTGCTGCTGGCGGCAATCGCCGATCCCGATCCGGTCATCTTCCTCGAGCCCACGCGGCTGTACCGGCTGTTCCGCCAGGAGGTGGCCGATGACGGCGCGGCGCTGCCGCTCGACACCTGCTTCACGCTGCGCGAAGGCAGCGACATCACGCTGGTGAGCTGGGGCGCGATGGTCCAGGAGACGCTGGCCGCCGCCGACGCGCTGGCCGCCGAAGGCGTCACCGCGACCGTCATCGACGTGGCCACGCTCAAGCCGCTGGACATGCAGACCATCCTGGAGGCGGTCGCGCGCACCGGCCGCTGCGTGATCGTGCACGAGGCACCGCGCACCGCCGGCTTCGGCGCCGAGATCGCGGCGCAGCTGGCCGACGCGGGGCTGTACTCGCTGGCCGCGCCGGTGCAGCGCGTGACCGGCTTCGATACCGTGGTGCCGCTGGCGCGGCTGGAGTACACCTACCTGCCCGGCGTCGCGCGCATCGTCGATGCCGCGCGCAGGGCGCTGGCGGCGTAGGCCGCCGGCCGCAACCGGACCGTTCAAGCTAGCCAAGGAGGACCGATGCGAGTCTTCAAGCTGCCCGACCTGGGCGAAGGCCTGCAGGAGGCCGAGATCGTGGCCTGGCACGTCAAGACCGGCGACACGGTGGCGGCCGACCAGCCGCTGCTGTCGGTGGAGACCGCCAAGGCGATCGTCGAAATCCCCTCGCCTTATGCCGGCAGCATCGGCAAGCTGTTTGCGCAGCCGGGCGACATCGTGCACCTGGGCGCGCCGCTGGTGGGCTTCGAGGGCGCCGGCGAGGATGCCGACGCCGGCACCGTGGTGGGCTCGGTCCAGGTCGGCACGCACGTGGCCAGCGAAGCCGCGCCGCCCGGCACGGCGGCGCCCGCGGCGGGCATGGCCGCGCGCGTCAAGGCCACGCCGGCGGTACGAGCGCTGGCGCGCCGGCTGGGCGTGGACCTGGCGATGGCGACCGCATCGGGCCCCGAGGGCATCGTCACCGCCGCCGACGTGGAACGGGTCGCCGCCACGCTGAAGGATCTTGGCGCGCCGGAAGAACTGCGCGGCGTGCGCCGCGCGATGGCGCAGAACATGGCGCGCGCGCAGGCGGAAGTGGCCGCCGCCACCGTGATGGACGACGCCGATATCCACGCCTGGCACGCCGGCGCCGACGTCACCATCCGGCTGGTGCGCGCGCTGGTGGCCGGCTGCCGCGCCGAGCCCGGGCTCAACGCCTGGTACGAAGGACAGACCGGGCGCCGCCACGTGCTGAAGAAGATCGACGTCGGCATTGCCGCCGACCTGCCCGAGGGCCTGTTCGTGCCGGTGCTGCGCGATGTCGGCAACCGCGACGCCGCCGACCTGCGCCGCGGGCTCGACCGCATGCGCGCCGATATCCGCGCGCGCACCATCGCCCCCGAGGAGATGCGCGGCAACACCATCACGCTGTCCAACTTCGGCATGATCGCCGGGCGCTATGCGGCGCCGATCGTGGTGCCGCCCACCGTGGCGATCCTGGGCGCCGGGCGCGTGCGCGATGAAGTGGTCGCGGCCGGCGGCGTGCCCGCGGTGCACCGGGTCATGCCGCTGAGCCTGACCTTCGACCACCGCGTGGTCACGGGCGGGGAAGCGGCGCGGTTCCTGGCGGCGGTGATTGCGGATCTGGAGATGGCGGAATAGGGAAGACTACTGGTTTTGCCAGCACCAGCTGTGTGCTCCCTCTCCCGCACGCGGGAGAGGGGAGCAAGCCACCAGCATGCACACGGCCGCCAAAGCCCCGCGGCAGCGCTGTATATAATGCCCATCCAATCGCCGCCGCCATCTCCGGCCCGGAGCGCCGCACACCCTCATGGAATCCAAGACCGCCCGCCTTACCATCCTGATCGATCCGGTCAAGAAGAAGGCCTTTGAAACGCTGTGCGCCGCACAGGACCTGACGCCGTCGCAGGTGGTGCGCCAGCTGATCCGCGATTACCTGGCGCAGCATGGCGTGGATTACGCCACCAAGCCCAAACCGGCGGGCAGCACGCGCCAGAAGAAGTAAGTTCAGGGCGGGGCGTTGGCCTCGCCGTCTCCGTCTCCCGCCAGCACCGCGCAGCGCTGCGCCGCCTGCGCCAGCGAATCCGCGTAGTTGCCCTCGCCCAGCGCCGCCAGCACGCCGGCGCGCGCCAGCTTTTCCCGGACCCGCGCGTTGGCCTCGGCCAGCACCACGGCGACGCCGCGCTTCTGCAGCGTGACGATCACCGCCTCCAGCGTCTGCAGCCCGGTCATGTCCATGAAGGGCACGCGGCCCAGGCGGATCAGCAGCACGCGCGGCTCGGTATGGGTCTGCACCAGGGCACGCTCGCACGCTTCGACGGCACCGAAGAAGAACGGACCGTCGATGACATAGACCATCACGCCCGGCGGCATCGGCGCCACCGCGCCGGTGCCTGCATCGCCCAGTTCGCGCGCGACGGCCTCGGCGGCCTGGGGTGCCACTTCCACCGATGCCGACATGCGCCGCAGGAACTGCAGCATGGCCAGGATCACGCCGATATTGACCGCCACCACCAGGTCGGTCAACACCGTCAGCGTAAAGGTGATCAGCAAAATCGCGACATCGGCGCGCGGCGCGCGCCGCACCATGCGGGCGAACTGGCGCATCTCGCTCATGTTGTAGGCCACCACGAACAGGATCGCGGCCAGCGCGGCCAGCGGCACGCTGGCCGCGAGCGGCGCCAGGAACAGCAGCACCAGCACCAGCGTGAGCGCATGCACCACGCCGGCCAGCGGGCTGTTGCCGCCGTTGCGGATATTGGTGGCGGTGCGCGCGATCGCGCCGGTGGCGGCAAACCCGCCGAACAACGGTGCCAGCACATTGGCGATGCCCTGCCCCACCAGTTCCTGGTTGGAGTCGTGCCGGGTGCCCGCCATGCCGTCGGCCACCACGGCCGACAGCAGGGACTCGATCGCGCCGAGCATGGCAATGGTGAAGGCAGGCCCCGCCAGCTCCAGCACGCGCGCCAGCGTGATCTCCGGCAGCGCCGGCACCGGCAGCCCGCGCGGCAGGCCGCCGAAGGCCGTGCCGATGGTGGCCACGCCGTCGAAGCCGAACAGCGCCTGCGCCGCGGTGGCCGCCACCAGCGCCACCAGCGGCCCCGGCACGCGCCGCAGCCAGCGCACGCGCGGCGCGCCCACCACCAGCGCCAGGCTCCCCAGCGCCAGCGCGGTGGTGGCGGGGTGCCATTGCGGCAGCGCCTGCAGCAGGTGCCAGAGCTTTTCATGGAAATGCGCGCCGGCCACCGGTGGCAGCCCGAAGAAATCGCGCCACTGGCCGACGAAGATGATCACGCCGATGCCGGCGGTGAAGCCGACAATCACCGGCGCGGGAATGTAGCGGATCACGCTGCCCAGACGCGTCAGCCCCATCGCCAGCAGGATCAGGCCCGCCATCAGCGTGGCGATCTGCAGGCCGTCGATGCCGTGGCGCGCCGTCACCGCGGACAGCACCACGATAAAGGCGCCGGTGGGCCCGGCGATCTGCAGCCGGCTGCCGCCCAGCAGCGATACCGCCAGCCCGGCGACGATGGCCGTGTACAGGCCCTGCTCCGGCTTGGCGCCCGAGGCGATCGCGAACGCCATCGCCAGCGGCAGCGCCACCACCCCCACGATCACGCCCGAGACCACGTTCGGCAGCCAGTTGCCGCGTTGGAACAATCCGGCCAGCCAGGCTTCGCGTAGCGCAATCATGCTTCAGTCCCTTCCATCGGTGCGGGGGCAAAGGTGAATCGAATGATAACAGCATGTTAATGCTTGCCCCGGCTCCGGCCGGGTTGGCGGCCGCGCGCCGGGGCGTCGGGCGTCCTGTTCCTTATGCCGCGCAATTCCTATACTGGATTGGCTCGCCCGCCAGTGCGCGGACAGCGCCGGGCTGGCGCGGTATCTCTCTGCAAGCGGAGGCTCATCATGTACAGGCACCTGCTAGTACCGACCGACGGCTCCGCGCGCGCCGATGCCATGGTGGGCCGTGCGATGGCATTCGCCAGCCGCATCGGCGCCCGCGTGACCGGGTTGCATGTGCTCCCCGAGTACCACGTGCTGACCTACCGGCTCACCAGCCTGCAAGACACCAAGAGCAACTTCGCCGCCGAAGCCGCGCGCCACGCCGACACCTTCCTGGCCGCGCTGAGCCACAGCGCGGCACAGGCCGGCGTGCCCTGCGACACCATCACCGCCACCGACGACCATCCCTGGCAGGCCATCATCGCGTGCGCGCAGGAGCGCGAGTGCGACCTGATTGTGATGTCGTCGCATGGCAAGCGCGGGCTGCAGGCGCTGCTGATCGGCAGCGAGACGCACAAGGTGCTGACCCACAGCACGATCCCGGTGCTGGTGTTCCGCTGACGGGAGACAGCGCCAAGACGGGGTGGCGGAGATAGCGGGATAGCGGGGATAGCGGGGATAGCGGGCAACAGTGCGCGGCAACGCGCGATTCCAAACCATGCCAACTGCAAGGAGCGCAACCATGGCGATTCGACTGGGCGAGCAAGCCCCTGATTTCACCGCCGAGACCACGGAAGGCCAGATCAGCTTCCATGAGTGGATCGGCGACGGCTGGGCCATCCTGTTCTCGCATCCCAAGGACTTCACGCCGGTGTGCACCACCGAGCTGGGCTACATGGCCCGGCTCAAGCCCGAGTTCGACAAGCGCAATACCAAGATCATCGGACTGAGCATCGATCCGGTGGGGGATCACCAGCGCTGGGTCAAGGACATCGAGGAAACGCAGGGCTGTACCGTCAACTACCCGATGATCGGCGATGCCGACCTGAAGGTGGCCAAGCTCTACGACATGATCCACCCGGAGGCCAGCGGCAGCGGTCCGCGCACCGCGGTGGACAACGCCACCATCCGTTCGGTGTTCATCATCGGCCCCGACAAGAAGGTGAAGGCGATGCTGGTGTATCCGATGAGCGCGGGGCGCAATTTCGACGAGGTGCTGCGGCTGCTGGATTCGCTGCAGCTCAACGCCAAGCACACCGTGGCCACGCCGGTCAACTGGAAGCCGGGCGAGGACGTCATCATCCCGACCTCGGTCTCGGACGAGGAAGCCAGCAAGAAATACCCGCAGGGCTTCAAGACGCTGAAGCCCTACCTGCGCACGGTGGCCCAGCCCAAGTAGCGCAACGACGCAGGGAGGCGAGAACAGGGAGAGCGAGGAGCGGCGGCACCAGGGAGCGCGGCGGCGCGGAGCCCGCGCCGGGCCGCGGCTGGGGCTTCCCGGCCGGCATCGCGCGATGCCGGCCGGGAGGGCACCGGCGGCTCCGACTTGTCCACAGAAAATATCCACAGGAACAGTGGATATCCCCCCTCTTGACAACCGCGAAGGGCGCGTCCGTGCTGGAACGCGCTGGAGTGCCCGTTTTATAGGCAACCAACCGGCGTACGGGAATGGTTGCGGGCGCTTGCATTTTGTGCCTGCCGACTCGGATCCGCGGCAGCGTGCCTAACGGGTCAGCACCGCGCGGATGGTGTCGGCCAGCTCCTTGGCCACGAACTTGGCCACATAGGCATCGGCCCCCACCTTGCGCACATGTTCTTCGCTGGCCTCCCCCGACAGTGATGAATGAATCACCACGGGCAGCGATTTCAGCCGGCTGTCGGCCTTGATCTTGCGGGTCAGCGTAAAGCCGTCCATCTCGGGCATTTCCAGGTCGGTCAGTACCAGCGCCACGTCGTCCTGGACCGGGCGGCCCTGGCTGGCGGCCTCGGTCGCGATGCGGTCCAGCAGTTCCCAGGCTTCCTTGCCGGACTTGGTCATCACCACCGGCGCGCCCAGGGCCTTCAGGCCCTGCTCGATCAGCCCGCGCGCCAGCGCGGAGTCGTCGGCGGCGATCACCCTGGCGCCCGGCCGCAGCTGCAGCTGCGGCCCGACCTCGCCCGGATCCACATCAGGCTGGCGCGTCGGCAGCACGTCGCGCAGGATCTGCTCGACGTCGAGCACCTGCACCAGGCGTGCCGCGTCCGCACCGCCCCCGGCGCCATCCGCGCCCCCTTCCAGCTTGGCGATGCTGGTCACATGGCCGGTGCGCACGCTGCCTTCGGCCGAATGCACCTGGTTCCATTCCAGCCGCACGATTTCCTCGACGGCCTCGACCGCGAAGCCCTGGGTCGAGCGGGCGTATTCCGTCACCAGCAGGATGCCCAGGCCGCCGCGCGGCTTGCAACCTACCAGCCGCGGCAGGTCGATCACCGGAATCACCTGGCCGCGGATATCGGCCATGCCCAGGATCGACGGGCCGGCACCGACCACGGTCGTCACCGGCGGCATCACCAGGATCTCGCGCACCTTGAAGACATTGATGCCGAACAGCTCCGACTGGCCGGAATGCTCCGCCTCGCCGAGCCGGAACAGCAGCAGCTCGAACTGGTTGTTGTTGGTGAGGTTAGTCCGTTCGTCGATGTCCCTCATGGAACTGCTCATGCGTTGCTCCCGTGCCGTGCGTGTGTGTGTTGCCGCCATCGTTGTCATCTGCCCGCGGCCGCGGCGGATGGCGCACGGCAGGGTCCATGACTGGATATCGGCGAGCGGCATCGGGAGTTGAGTGGCGCAGCCAGCGCAAGTTCGGATTTCATCCTTGCATATCCGGATTGCTTCGTTCCTCCGGCACGGCGTCGTCCATATAGTGATTCCCAACTTGTCATAACACGCTATGTCGATCCGATGACCTCCCGGACCAACGCGGTACCCACCCTCGGCGCCACGGCATTGCCGGCCACCATGCCGATCCCGCTGCCGCTCTACACGCAGATCAAGGATGCCTTGCGCGCCCGCATCCTCGACGGCACCTATCCGCCGCACCACCAGATGCCGTCGGAGAGCGAGCTGGGCGAGAGCTTCCGCGCCAGCCGCATCACCGTGCGGCAGGCGCTGGGCGACCTGCAGAAAGAGGGCCTGATCTTCAGGATCCACGGCAAGGGCACCTTCGTCTCGAAGCCCCGCGCCTTCCAGAACGTGACCTCGCTGCAAGGCTTTGCCGAAGCGATGTCGAGCATGGGCTATGAAATCCTGAACCAGGTGCGCAGCTGCAAACGCGTGCCCGCCAGCCGTCACGTTGCCGCGCAACTGCATCTGCGCGAAGGCGACCCGGTGGTGGAGATCCGGCGCGTGCGCCTGCTCAACCGCGAACCGGTGTCGCTGGAGCTGACCTGGGTGCCGGCGGCCGTCGGCCGCCGCCTGCTCAATGCCGACCTCGCCACGCGCGACATCTTCCTGATCCTGGAAAACGACTGCGGCGTAAAGCTCGGCCATGCCGACCTGAGCGTCGACGCGATCCTCGCCGACGACGACCTGACCCGGGCGCTGCGCATCCAGGACGGTGCGCCGGTGCTGCGCATCGAACGCCTGACCCACGACGCGCAAGGCACGCCGATCGACTACGAGTTTCTCTACTTCCGCGGCGACGCGTTCCAGTACCGGCTGCGTGCAGACCGGCACAAGGCGGCGCCTGCCACCCACGTCAACCACACCGCAGGCCGCGCGCGGCCCCGCAAACCAGCCAGCAAGGGGAAGCCCTCCGCATGAACACCCTGACTCACGAATACGACATCGTTGTCGTCGGCGGCGGCACCGCCGGCCCGATGGCCGCGATCAAGGCCAAGGAACGCAACCCCGCGCTGCGCGTGCTGCTGCTCGACAAGGCGCACGTCAAGCGCAGCGGCGCCATCTCGATGGGCATGGACGGGCTCAACAACGCCGTGATCCCCGGCCACGCCACGCCCGAGCAGTACACGCGCGAGATCACCGTGGCCAACGACGGCATCGTCGACCAGTCCACCGTCTATGCCTACGCGCGCCACAGCTTCGCCACCATCGAGCAACTGGACCGTTGGGGCGTGCGGTTCGAGAAGGACGAGACCGGCGACTACGCAGTGAAAAAGGTCCATCACATGGGCTCTTACGTGCTGCCGATGCCGGAAGGACATAACGTCAAGAAGGTGTTGTACCGCCAGCTCAAGCGCGCGCGGGTTGAGATCACCAACCGCATCGTCGCCACGCGCGTGCTGACCGACGCCACCGGTGCCGCCAGCGGCGTGATGGGCTTCGACTGCCGCACCGCGGACTTCCACGTGATCCGCGCCCGCGCCGTGATCCTGTGCTGCGGCGCGGCCGGCCGCCTGGGCCTGCCCGCGTCCGGCTACCTGATGGGCACCTACGAGAACCCCACCAATGCCGGCGACGGCTACGCCATGGCCTATCACGCCGGCGCGGCGCTGGCCAACCTCGAGTGCTTCCAGATCAATCCGCTGATCAAGGACTACAACGGACCGGCCTGCGCCTACGTAACCGGCCCGCTGGGCGGCTATACCGCCAACGGCAAGGGCGAGCGCTTTATCGAATGCGACTACTGGAGCGGCCAGATGATGTGGGAGTTCTACCAGGAGTTGCAAGGCGGCAACGGCCCGGTGTTCCTGAAGCTGGACCACCTGGCCGAAGAAACCATCCAGACCATCGAGACCATCCTGCACACCAACGAACGCCCCAGCCGCGGACAGTTCCACGCCGGGCGCGGCACCGACTACCGCAAGCAGATGGTCGAGATGCATATCTCCGAGATCGGCTTCTGCAGCGGCCACAGTGCTTCCGGCGTGCATGTGAACGAGCGCGCCGAAACCACGGTGCCGGGCCTCTATGCCGCCGGCGACATGGCCGCGGTGCCTCACAACTACATGCTGGGCGCCTTCACCTATGGCTGGTTTGCCGGGCAGAACGCCGCCGATTACGTTGCGGGCCGCGCCCTGCCCGAAGCCGATGCGGCCCAGGTCGGGGCGGAGCGCGCGCGCGTGTTCGCGCCGCTGGCACGCGCGAGCGGCCTGCCGCCCGCGCAGGTGGAATACAAGCTGCGCCGCATGGTCAACGACTACCTGCAGCCGCCCAAGGTCACGCGCAAGATGGAAATCGGCCTGCAGCGCTTCGATGCCATCGCCGAGGACATCGGCCAGATCCGCGCCGCCAATCCGCACGAGCTGATGCGCGCGGTCGAGGTGATGGCGATCCGCGACTGCGCGGAGATGGCGGCCCGCGCCTCGCTGTTCCGCACCGAGAGCCGCTGGGGCCTCTACCACCATCGCGTCGACTATCCGCAGCGCAATGACGCCGAATGGTTCTGCCATACGCACCTCAGCAAGGATCACGCCGGGCGCATGGTCAGCCACAAGCGCGAGATCGAACCGTACATCGTGCCGGTGGAAGGCGACGACGCCACCGCCTACCAGCGGCTGCGCGTCGGCCGCGGCCACGCTCCCGCCCCGGCCGCCACGGCCGCAATGTCCGGACCGGCCACCCTGGCTGCCGTCTGAAGGAACCCACGCCATGGCCTACACCCCGCATGAAATCACCCAGCGCAGCAGCGCACCCGTCACCATCGACGAAGACAAATGCATTGCCGACAAGGGCTGCACGGTCTGCGTCGATGTCTGCCCGATGGACCTGCTGGCTATCGACCTGGCCAAGGGCAAGGCCTATATGCAGTTCGACGAGTGCTGGTACTGCATGCCTTGCGAGAAGGATTGCCCGACGGGCGCGGTCCGGGTCGAGATCCCGTACCTGCTGCGTTGATGGCCCCGCTTCATGACCACAGCACCACAGAGATAGCCCCATGAAAGCCTCCACCAGCCTCCACCTGTTCCTGGCGCTGGCCGCCGCCAGCCTCGGCGGCGCAGCCAGCGCCGAAACCATCCGTGTCGCCATCGGCACGCAGGACACCACCATCAACTGCGCCACCGGCGGCCTGCTGATTCGCGAACTGAAGCTGCTCGACAAATACCTGCCACGCACCGGCAAGTACAAGGACGTCACTTACGACGTGCAATGGAAGAACTTCACCTCCGGCCCGCCGCTGACCAACGAGATGGTGGCGGACAAGCTCGATATCGGCGCCATGGCGGATTTCCCCGGCTCGCTCAATGCCGCGGCCTTCCAGAAGGCCGGCAAGAAGAGCCTGTTTATCGCGCCCCTGTCGGGCAATGCGATCGGCACCGGCAACGGCATCGTGGTCCCCGCCGATTCCCCGGTCCAGTCGCTGGCGGAGCTCAAGGGCAAGACCATCTCGGTACCGTTCGGCTCGACCGCGCACGGCATGCTGCTGCGCGCGATCAAGCGCCAGGGCTGGGACCCGGACAAGGACGTGACGCTGGTGTCGCAGTCGCCCGAGGTCGGCGGCTCGGCGCTGCAGGCGCACAAGGTCGACGGCCATGCCAACTTCGTGCCGTTCCCCGAGTTGTTCGCCTTCCGCGGCTTTGCCCGCAAGATCTATGACGGCTCGCAGGCCGAGGCGCCCACCTTCCACGGCGCGCTGGTGAGCGCGGACTATGCGCAGAAATATCCGGAGATCGTGGTGGCGTACCTGCGCGCCGCCATCGAGGCCGACCGGCTGATGGCGGCCGAGCCCGAGAAATACAGCGAACTGATTGCCAAGGTGACCGGCATCGACGCCGAGGTGGACTACCTGTTCCACGGCCCGCTCGGCCTGCAGAACCGCGACTACACCTGGAAGCCGGAATACCGCCAGGCGCTGCGGACCTCGATCGAGACTTTGAAGCTGCTCAAGCGTACCGATGCCGAGCTGAGCGCCGACACCGTGATCGACGACCGCTACATCCGCGAAGCCTTCAGGCTCGAGGGCCTGGACTACGAGGCGCGCCTGAAGGCCTACGACAAGCAGCCCCTCGCCGCCAGGGATGCGGCCAGCGGCAAGCCCATCGCGGAACCGAAGCTGGCCGCGCAACTTTGGCTGCGCGGCGAGCCCAGGGTGCGCGCCTATGCCTCGCCGGCGGCAGCGTTCGCCGCGCTCAGGCAGGCTGCAAAGGAGGGCAGGCAGGCGCGCGTGCTGTATGTGCATGACCGCAATACCGGCCTGAAGCTGCTCGCGAACAAGGCGTGGTACGTGCAGGACGGCAAGGGACAGGTCAGCGCCTTCCTGCTCAAGGGCTCCGCCGATGGCTGGGCCAAGGCCAATGGTGGCAATGTGCGCGACTTCGCCGCGGTCAGCGGCGCAGCCGTTGCCGTCGCCAGCAACTGACGCGGAGCGCAGCGATGACCGCAATCACGCTTGAAGCCGGGCCGTCCCCGGTGGCGCCGGCCGCGTCGGGCGCGGCACGCGGGCGGCTGGCGCACTGGCTGGTGCGCCTGGCCGCGCTGGCGGCCTGCATCGTGCTGTGGCAACTGGCTTCGTCGCACCGGGCCCATCTTGGCATTGTCACGTTCGCCAACGTGCCGGCGCCCAGCGACGTGGTGCCCGCGGCCTGGCAGTTGCTGCAGTCGCCCAAGCTGGTGCTGCACCTGGGCAACAGCCTTTACCGCGTGTTTGCCGGCTTCGGCGCGGCGGCCGTGGCGGGCATCGTGCTCGGCATGGCGATCGGCCGCTCGCGCTGGCTGGAAGACCTGCTGCTGCCGCCGCTGGAGGTGCTGCGCCCGATCCCGGGCGTGGCGTGGATTCCGCTGGCAATCCTGATGTTCCCCTCGTCGGAGCTGAGCATGATCTTCATCACCTTCATCGGGGCGCTCTTTCCGATCCTGCTCAACACCATCCACGGCGTGGAGCGTACCGATCCCCGGCTGATCGCCACGGCCCGCAGCCTGGGCGCGCGCCGCTGGACGCTCTTCCCCGAAGTGCTGCTGCCCGCGGCGCTGCCCAGCATCGTCACGGGCCTTGCGATCGGCATGGGCACGTCGTGGTTCTGCCTGGTCACCGCCGAGATGATCGCGGGCCAGTACGGCATTGGCTACTACACGTGGGAGGCCTACAACCTGCAGAACTATGCCGACATCGTCGTCGGCATGCTGCTGATCGGCGCCTTCGGCATGGGCAGCAGCGCACTGATCAAGCGAACCGGCGCATGGCTGATGCCATGGACCCGCCTGCAGCAGGTGCGCGCATGACCAGCCAACCGATCCGCGCGGGCCGCCTGCAGGTGCGCGGCCTGGACGTGGCGCTGGGCCACGGCGAGTCCGGCTTTACCGCCGTGCACCAGCTTTCCATCGACATTCCCGCCGGGCAGTTCGTCTGCATCCTGGGGCCGTCGGGCTGCGGCAAATCCACGCTGCTGGGCGCTATCGCCGGCCACCTGCCGGCGGCGGCGGGCGAGATCCTGCTCGACGGGGCACCCGTGCGCGGCCCCGCCCCGGAGCGCGGGCTGGTGTTCCAGCAGCACTCGCTGTTCCCGTGGAAGCGCGTGCTCGACAACGTCGGCTTCGGCCTGAAGATGCAGGGCGTTGCCGCCGCCGAGCGCAAGCGCGAGGCGCAGGCCCTGCTGGACCTGGTCGGGCTGGGCAGTTTCGCGCGGCGATATCCAGCCGAGCTCTCCGGCGGCATGCAGCAGCGCGTGGAGATCGCGCGCGTGCTGATCAACCGGCCTCGCGTGCTGCTGATGGACGAGCCCTTCGGCGCGCTCGACGCGCAGACCCGCGCCCACATGCAGGCGCTGCTGCTCGACATCTGGACGCAGATGCGCACCACGGTGGTCTTTGTCACCCATGACATCGACGAGGCGTTGTTCCTGGCAGACCGGGTGCTGGTGATGTCGCAGCGGCCCGGACGCATCCTGGAAGACATCGCCATCCCCTTCGAGCGGCCACGCCGCGCCGAGCTGATGACCGACGACGATTTCATCCGGCTCAAGCGCCGCTGCCGCGACCTGCTCCATGACCACACCCAGGCCGGCGCGCTCGCGACTGCCGCCTGACTGCCATATCGACCCGACTGCCATCCATGCCGCACGCTTCCGCTTTGCCTGACCACGCCCAGCCTGGCCTCGATCCCGCCATCCGCGCGCTGGCGCTCCGCCTGGCCGACCCCGACCCCGCCGTGCGCCGCGTGGCCGTGCTGCAACTAGCCGACCTGGAGGACGAGGACGGCGTGCCGCTGCTGCTGCAGCGGCTGCAATCCGACCCTGCCGAGACCGTGCGCGCCGAAGCCGCGCGCACGCTGGCCAGCTGGGAACAGGCAGAGGTCGTGCCGGCCCTGGCCGCCGCCCTGGCCGATCCCAGCCGCGAAGTGGCGGACGCCGCGGCGCAAGGGCTGTCAGAGTTGAAAGACCCGGCTTCCGGCGCCGCCCTGCTGCCGTGGGTCACGCACCAAGACCCCTTTGTCCGGGCGTCCGCGTGGCGCGGCCTGCGCGAGTTGCGCCATGCGCCAGGCTTCGATGCGGCCATGGCCGCGCTGTCCGATGCGGCCGCGCCGGTGCGGCGCGAAGCCGTGGCCGTGCTGGGCTGGCTCAAGCGCAACGAAGCCCTGCCGGCGCTGGCCCAGGCCGCCACCGGCGACACCGACACCGACGTGCGGCGCGCCGCCGCCGGGGCCCTCGGCCTGGCAGCCGACCCGTCGGCATGCGACGCCTTGCTTGCGGCGCTGCGCGACAGGGCCTGGCAGGTGCGGGAAGAAGCTGCGCGGACCATGGGAAAACTGAAGTTCCCCGACGCCGTGCGCCCGTTGATCGACGCGCTGGAAGACCCCTACTGGCAAGTCCGCCTGCAGGCCGCCAGGGCCCTCGGCAAGCTGCGCGATCGCGCCGCGACGGCGCCGCTGACAGTGCAACTGACCCACGCCATCAGCAACCTGCGCAAGGAGGCCGCGCTGTCGCTGGGCAGCCTGCAGGATACGGCGGCGCTGCCGGCCCTGACCGTTGCGGCGGACGATGCCGATCCGGAGGTACGCAAGGCCGCGCGCATCGCGCTGGCGCAGATCGGCTCGCCGCCGGGACCGGCATGAGCCGCGGCATGGTCATCCCCACGCGCCTGGAGCTGTCGCGCAGCGAAGGCGCGCTGCGCATCTGCTGGCCGGACGGAAAGCGCCAGTCGCTGGACCCGGCCCGCTTGCGCGCGGCATGCCGCTGCGCCGCCTGCCGCGGCAAGCCGGCTGAGGGCGGCATGCGCGACCTGCAAATCGTCGCCCTCGGGGACATGGGCTACGGCGTTCAGATCGTGTTCAGCGACGGGCACGACCGCGGCATCTACCCATGGCAGTACCTGCAGGCGCTATAGCCGGGTCTCACCCGCCTGCCAGCGCCTGCAGGATATGCACCTCGTCGGTCTCCCGCAACGGCGCATCCAGCCGCATCAGCTGTGCGCGATTGACGAAGACGCGGATATACGGCCGCAGCTTGCCCTGCTCGTCGACGATGCGAAAACGCATGCCGGGAAACTGGCGGTCAAGGTCGTCGAGCAGCTCGGCAATGCTGGCGCCGCGGCCCTCGACATATTCGCGCTGTCCGGTATAGGAAAACAGCGGCGTCGCGATACGGACCTGCATGTTAAATCCTCCGGCGCGGCGGCCGGCGCTCAGGCCGGACGTGCCACGCTGACCGCGTAGATCTGCGGCAGGTTGCGGGCGATGCATTGCCAGGCCTCGCCTTCGTCCGCGCTGGCCCACAGCTCGCCGCCGGTGGTGCCGAAGTACACGCCCACCGGAGCATGGCCGTCGGTGGCCATGGCCTGCCGCTTGACCGTGAACCAGCCCTGTTCGGCGGGCAGGCCGCGGTCCTGGCGCTGCCAGGTCTCGCCGCCATCGCGCGTGACATAGGCGGCGGGCCGGCCGCCCGGGCTCACGCGCGGCCACACGTCGCTGCCATCCATCGGGAACACCCACACCGTGCGCGGGTCGCGGCGGTGCGCCACGATCGGGAAGCCGATGTCGCCGACCTCCGCCGGCATCGCCTCGCCGATCCGCTTCCACACGCCTTCGCGGCGGTCCATCCGGTAGATGCCGCAATGGTTCTGCTGGTACAGGATGTCCGGGTTGGCGGGATGCTGCAGCATGCAGTGCGGGTCCTGGCCGTATTCCGGGTTGGGGTCGGGCAGGAAATTGGCGATGCTGCCGCGGTTCAGCGGCTTCCAGTCGGCGCCGGCGTCGGTGCTCTCGAACACGCCGCCGCTGGACATGCCGATATACAGGTGGCGCGCATCGCGCGGATCGACCAGCACGGAATGCAGCTTGGGACCGTCGGGGGTGCCGTCCTGCTCGCCGCCGGTCCAGGCGCGCCACATCGGATGATCGTTGAAGCCGCGCACCGGTTCCCAGGTCGCGCCATGGTCGGCACTGCGGAACAGGCCCTGCGGCGAGGTGCCGGCGTACCAGGTGCCGGGCTCGCTGGCATGGCCGGGGGTGAGCCAGAACACGTGGTCGACCACGCGCCCGGCCTCGCCCTCGGGCACCTTGTCGAAGGCGGGCGGGCGCGCCGCCTCGGTCCAGTTGCGGCCGCCGTCGGTGGAGCGGAACACGGTCGGGCCGAGGTGGCCGGTGCGGGCCGCCATCAGCAGGCGCGACGGGTCGCGCGGGTCCTGCACGATGTGGTGGATGGTATGGCCGAGGAAGGTCGGACCGTCGATCTGCCAGCCGCGGCGCGCGGCGTCGCTGGTCAGGAACCAGGCACCCTTGGTGGTGGCCACCAGCAGGCGGACCGGGCCGGTATCCGTTTCGGGGGTGGGGGAAGTCGTCATCTTGGCTCCTGCAAGAAGGCCGGGTGAACGATGTTTCCGAGTCTAGTACATGTAGACAGTGTTCACAATGAACGATGGCGACAGCCCCTCCCCGCGCGCTGTCAGCCGCCGGCGGGCGTACGAAGTAGAACGGAGTTCACGGCGGAAGCCGGCGACTTGGCTGGACATTCCATATGAAGTGTGGCATAAGCAATGTGCCTCCGAACCATATCGCCTCCCGCCCCCATGCCTTGCTTCGCCCGTTTCGCCACCCTGAACCGCCCGGCCCAGCCGGCGGCAGGCGTGCGCGCGCGCGCCGCGCAGCAAGGCCTTGCCCCTGACCTGGCCAGGCACTTCCCCGCCTGCAACCCGGTCCGCCGCGCCGTGCTTTTCCTGGCCGTGCGGGCAGTTCGGGGCGCCACCCTCCAGCCCTGAGCTTTCCCGCACGGCCCATGTCGCGGATGCCATCCGGCACCCGCTCGATCATGCAGCCAGGAGAAAGCCAGACATGTCACCGCTCTATCGCCATACCTTCTGCGCCATGGTGGCGCTCGCCGCCCTTTACCTGCTCCTCAATCCCTGAGCGGGTCGGAGACTGCCATGGCGACTTTCCATGCCCTGCGCCTGCCGGCGCCGGCGCTGCCGCGCGCGCTCGAACTGCGCATCGACGTTGAACTGACCCCCGCCGAGATCGAGCGCGAACTCGACGCCCTGCACGGCCGCATCGGCCGGCCGGGCGACCGCCTCCATGCGATGCCCGCCCTGCCGGCGGGCGCGCAGGGCCTGCGCCTGCGCTACCGCGAGGCCGACGGCGAGTACTACGTGTATGTGGAAGACGTGATGCAGCGCCGGCTGGCCGGTTATACCGTCTTCAACCGCCTGGTCGAAGTCGGCCGCCGGGCCGATCCGTGGGTGCGGGCGCCGCATACCAAGTTTGCGCCCGCTTACCAGCGCCGCGGCCTGGCGCGGGCGCTCTATCGCTGGGCGCTGGACGGCGGGCTATGCCTGCTGAGCGGCGCGCGGCAGTCGGCGGGTGCCCACGCGCTATGGCAGGCACTGGCCCCTGACTACGCCATGGGCTATGTGGATTTGCGCAGCAAGACGCTGACGTGGCTCGGCGGTGATGTCGATGCCGCCACGCGCGACGGCCTGCATACGCGCATGCTGCTGCTCGGGCGCGGCTGGACGCTGGAGGCGTTCATGGCCCGCACCGGCATGTACTGACGCGGCGTGTGGGACTTTACAGCCAGCGGATCGGCGCGGCTTCGCGGGCATTGGCGGCGTACAGCGCCCAGCCCTGCGCAAAGTAGGCGCGCACGCGCGCGGCCAGCGACTGGCCGCCGCCCATGCGGGCGTAATAGGCGACATCGCGCGCCGGCTCCGCGGCGGGCTGCGCGGACTTCGGCTGCGCGGCCTTGGGCTGGGCGGGCTGGCGATAGAGGGTGTCGGCGAGTGCTTGCATGGCGATTCTTCCTTTCCGGTTCGGAAACAGGTTTAGTGTCTCGTGAAGCACTTATGGCCGGGATTCGGCCCGGATCTCGAGACGATTCAGGGTTATCCCTAGTATAGAGAAGTCGACTGCCGGGCATTCGGGTCATTCCCTATAGGCCGTATATTCACCGCCTGATAATGGCAGCCGCCGAAAACGCCACCTGAAGGGGCTTCACCGTCAAGAGATACGCATGCATCACATTCGATATTCTCGGTCGCACATGCCGCGCATTGAGCGCCGGTGATGATGGCCGGCGCCGCCTCACCTAGCCTTCAGCCTTGCCCGGATCACGCCCACAGAAGGCACCGACAAGCGGCACACCGATAACAGCGGGGTTGGCCAGGATTTCCGCCTCCAGCCCAGACCAGAACCACGTGAGACCGCCTGACGACGTTCCGCACGACGGACGTTGCAGCGCCCGCAAGGAGACAGCCCATCATGATCGAACAACCCTATCCGTCGTCCGCGGCGGAGGCCGATCCCGCACGCCCCCACGCTCCCCATGTGCCGGAAGTCAAAGGCCGGCTCGATGCCTTCTTCGAGATCACCGCGCGCGGCAGCACGCAGCGCCAGGAAGTGGTGGCCGGGGTCACCACCTTCATGGCGATGGTCTACGCCGTCTTCGTCGTGCCGGGCATGCTGGGCAAGGCCGGCTTCGATACCAGCGCGGTCTTCGTCGCGGTGTGCCTGACCACGGCCTTCGGCTCGCTGCTGATGGGCCTGTGGGCCAAGCTGCCGATCGCCATCGGCTGCGCCATCTCGCTGACCGCGTTCATGGCCTTTGGCCTGGTGCTGGGCCAGGGCCTGTCGCCGGCGGTGGCGCTCGGCGCGGTGTTCCTGATGGGCCTGATCTTCACCGCGATCTCGGTCACCGGCGTGCGCTCCTGGATCCTGCGCAACCTGCCGGCCGGCGTCGCGCACGGCACCGGCATCGGCATCGGCCTGTTCCTGCTGCTGATCGCGTCGAATGAGGTCGGGCTGGTGGTCAAGAACACGCATGCCGGCCTGCCGGTGGCGCTGGGCAAGATCACCTCGTTCCCGGTGGTGATGTCGGTGCTGGGCCTGGCCGCGATCTTCGGGCTCGAGCGCCGCAAGGTGCCGGGCGGGATCCTGCTGGTCATCATCGCCATCTCGGCGCTGGGCCTGGCCTTCGATCCGGCGGTGAAGTTCACCGGCGTGTTCGCGCTGCCGTCGCTGAGCGCACCGGGCCACGAGTCGCTGATCGGCGCCATGGACGTGCGCGGCGCGCTGACCGCCGCCGTGCTGCCGAGCGTGCTGGCACTGGTGATGACCGCGGTGTTCGACGCCACCGGCACCATCCGCGCCGTCGCCGGGCAGGCCGGGCAGCTCAATGCCGCCGGCCATATCCACAATGGCGGGCGCGCGCTGACCGCCGATTCGGTCAGCTCGATCTTCTCGGGCATGTTCGGCGGCGCCCCGGCCGCGGCCTATATCGAATCGACCGTCGGCGTCGCCGCCGGCGCCAAGACCGGCCTGACCGCGGTGGTGGTGGGCCTGCTGTTCGTGGCGGTGATGTTCTTCTCGCCGCTGGCCGCGCTGGTGCCGTCCTACGCCACCGCGCCTGCGCTGATGTACGTCGGCCTGCTGATGCTGTCGAGCGTCAGCCGCCTGCACATGGATGACCTGGTCGATGCGCTGGCCGGCCTGGTCTGCGCCGTGTTCATCGTGCTGACCTGCAATATCGTGACCGGCATCATGCTGGGCTTCTGCACCCTGGTGGTGGGCCGCGTCGTGGCCGGCGAATGGCGCAAGCTCAATCTCGGCACCGTGGCCATCGCGGTGGTGCTGGCTGCGTTCTACGCCGGCGGCTGGGCGATCTGACCACGCTGCGCATGAGCGCGTCCCGGACGTTGCCGGGACGCTGACAACCAGATGTCTCCTCCACCGCGATCCAGGTGGATTTCAAGCCCGGGCTTCCTGCTTTCCCGGGCTGTTTTTTTTGGCGCGGGCCCGGCGCGATGGCGCGTTCACTGCGACGCCTGCATTGCCGCCACATCCATGTACACCAGTTCCCAGACATGGCCATCCAGGTCCTGGAAGCCGTGGCCATACATAAAGCCCAGATCCATTGGCGGCTTGTAGGTATTGCCACCCGCCAGCACCGCGGCATTGACCATTTCATCGACGCGGGCGCGGGTTTCCATCGACAGGCAAACCAGCACTTCGGTGGCTTTGCGCGCATCGCAGATGTCATTGGGCGAGAAGCTGCGGAACTTGGCTTCAGTGAGCAGCATCACAAAAATGTTCTCGCCGACGATCATGCAGGTCGCGGTATCGTCGGTAAATTGCGGATTGAAGGAAAAGCCCAGCTGGGTAAAGAAGGCAATCGACTTTTGC
Source organism: Cupriavidus taiwanensis (assembly GCF_900250075.1). NCBI lineage: Bacteria > Pseudomonadati > Pseudomonadota > Betaproteobacteria > Burkholderiales > Burkholderiaceae > Cupriavidus > Cupriavidus taiwanensis. The sequence goes on along the minus strand of NZ_LT977071.1, from coordinate 1,107,550 downwards.
AGGTCGCGCACGGGTAAATTGACAAAGATCTGCTGACTCATGGGGGGCTCCGGTAGTCGTGGCGTGGCACTGCGCGGGCGCAGACAAACAGTCTAGGCGCTAAAGCCGGGCGGCGCGCGTATTTCGATTGGCCCGGAATGAGGGCAAGAAAATGGAAACCCGCACTGCAAAACGACCATTGGCTGGGGCAATGTCGCAGCCATGGAAGCGGCAATGGTTCCCGCATTCGGCGAGACAATGATGCCGACCAGCGCCCCGACAATCTGTCCGTGCAATCTGCGTTATTTTTTGTAAAATTTTTTCAGGTGCCCTGACACCTGAATTTCTAGTACCATGCAGCGGCCTAATTGCAGAAAGGGGATATAAATGGCGACATACAAGCAACTCCTGGCTGAGAAGGAAGCGCTGGAAGCCAAGCTGAATGAAGTGCGCGCGAACGAAGTGGCGGGCGTGATCGATAAAATCCGCGAACTGATGACCGAATATGGCCTGACCGCGGAAGACATCCTGCCCCGGCGCAAGCGCGGCCGTCCCGCCGGCAGCAGCGCGCGCAAGACTGCCGCCGCCCTGCCCCCGAAGTACATGGATCCCAAGACCGGCAAGACCTGGTCGGGCCGCGGCCGAGCGCCGGCCTGGCTGGGCAAGCGTCCGGAGCGCTTCCTGATCGAGCAGTAAGCCAGTCCTGCCGTCGGGCCTCAGCGGGCCGCGCCGGTTGCCCGCTGCCCCGCCAACCCGTCCGCAGCCGGGGGGCCCGGACGGGTTTCACAACGCCTGGCAGACATAATCCTTTCGCAGCGCCCTGAAACCCTGCTGCGTCGGCTCGGCCGTCAGGCGCGCGCCGCCGTCGGCCAGCGGCTGCAGGCGCAGGATCCGCGCCGAACACTGGCTGGCGGTCTCGTCCCGCTGGTAGCGGATCTCGTACTGCGCGCCGGCCACCGGCACGAACGACACGCCCGCGGCGCAGCGCATCTCGGGCAGCGGCGGCGCTGCCGCCGACGTCACCGCCACATAGATGCGCCTTCCCGCCTCGACCAGCCGCTCACGCGTGCGCGCGGCCGGCTCCGGCGAACGCCCGGCCATGTCCAGGCCGCGCTCCCTTCCCATCGCCGACAACTGCCTGCCCATCCCCGCCAGCACCAGCGGCCGGGCCGGATCCGGGCATCTGGCCGGATCGACCACAGTGAACGAGGTGTTTTCATCGGTGCTGGTCACCAGCCGCACGCTGGCGGACGGCGCACCGGCAGGTACCCGGTATTGCGCCACGCAGCCAGACAGCGCCACGGCGGCGGCAAGCAGCGGCAACACGGCAAGGCGGGGCGGGAAGGCGAACGACCGGTCATGGCGCATGGCAGCGGGCAGGTTGACTCGCGAAAGGGGATGCCGGGCCTGGTGCGGCGTTGGCGGCACGATGATGCGAAATGGCGCATGGATGCGACCCGATCGCGCCGAGGCCGACCCCCACCGCCGGTGGCCGCTGGCGCCGCAGGAGCCCCGCCATGCAGTCAAACCGGCCCAGCATACCCGCTTCCGACGTCCGCCGGCAGCCGCACAAACCCATGTTGAAAACTTCGACGTGATATCCACAGAATCTGTGGATATCCTGCCGTGCCCTGTCCGAAAACCCCGGTCTGTGCGCCACCGCACCGGACTGCCCAAAATTTAAGCAACGGGTTGCAGCGACCCGCCAGGCCAGCAGCGGCGCGGCCCTCCCTGTCGCCTGGCATCCATGGATGCCTTCCTGAGCGTCCGTTAAGCTGCCTGGCACACACTTCCGGCCGCCCCGCGCCCTTGAAGGGGCCATCGTCACCGCGTAATCTCTTTCGTACCGGGGGCTGCACGGGCGCACTTGCGCCACCTTGCCAGCCAGAAAACGACGATGCCACAACAAGAGCCTATCCAGGCCGGGCCGTTGCCTCGTGACCTGCTGCACGCGCTGCGTGAAGGCGGTTACGACGTATCGGCACTCGCGCCTGCCCCGGAATCCGACTCCGACTCCGACTCCTGCGACCACCAACCCGCCGCGCATGCGGCCGACCCGCAACAGGCCATCCACCTGCTGCTGGCCGTCTATCACGCCACCGGCGACCCCGCCATCGGCTTGTGGCTGGGCAGCCGGATGCCGCCCGACCTGCTCGGCCTGGCCGGCCTGCCCGCGATGGCCGGCCCATCATTGGGCACCGCCTTGCGGCGCATCGCGCGCTACCAGAAGCTGCTGGCCGGCGATCGTGTCGAGCTGCGACGCCAGGGCGACGAAGCCTGGGTCTGCATCCGCCCGAGCGATCCCGAGGCGCCCGACAGCCGGCCGCGCATCGACATGGAGCTGTGCTCGCTGCTGGCCTTCGGCCGGCGCTTTACGCGCAAGCCGCTGCATCCGCTGCGGGTGTCGCTGCGCATTGGCCGGCCGGCCTGGCACCTGCGCTATACCGAGGCCTTCGACTGCCCGGTGCGCTTTGGCGAGCCCGAAGACGCGATCGTGTTCGGCCGCCGCGACCTGGCGCTGCGGCTGATGGCCCGCGACCGCTCCGGCCCCTCGGCGCCCGCCGCCAGCCGCGACCTGCGGCCCGCCGCGGCATCGCTGGGCGATGTGCGCAGCGCCCTGCAGCAGCTGGCGGGCGACCGCGCCCTGAGCCTGGCCGCGGTGGCGCGCCACCTCGACATCAGCGAGCGCACGCTGCAGCGCCGGCTGATGGCCGCCGGCACCAGCTTCCGCACGCTGTGCGAAGACGCGCGGCGCGACCTGGCCGGCCACTACCTGAGCGAAGGCGCGATGTCGCTGGGCGAGATCGCGTTCCGGCTCGGCTTTGACGATGCCAACTCGTTCTTCCGCGCGTTCCGCCGCTGGACCGGCATGACGCCGGGCGACTACCGGCGCCACGCCACGGCCGCGCCGCAGCCGGCGGCGTAGCGCGGGCCCGGCTCACCCGCCGTGGAGCCGTTCCCACGGCGGGTGTTCGCCAAAGCGTTCAGCCAGGAAATCGACAAAGGCGCGCACGCGCGGCGGCACCAGGCGCCGCTGCGGCATCACCGCGTAGATGCCGGTGTCGGCCACCGGGTAATCGGGCAGCACCTGCACCAGCCGGCCGGCCTGCAGGGCGGCGCACACATGCCAGGCCGAATGCAGCGCGATGCCGAAGCCCGCCAGCGCCGCGTCGGACAGCAGCTCGCCGGTATTGGCCTCGATCCGGCCGCGCACGCGCACGGCAATCTCGCCGCCGGCGCCATCGCCAAGCCGCCATACATCCTGCCGTCCCTGGCTGCCCACCAGCAGCAGGCAATCGTGCCGCGCCAGGTCCTGCGGCGTGCGCGGCGTGCCGCGCCGGCGCAGGTAGTCGGGCGACGCGCACAGCAGCCGCCGGTTGTTGGCCAAGCGGCGCGCGACCAGCGCCGAGTCGTCGAGCGCACCGATCCGGATCGCCAGGTCGAAGCCGGCGCTGACCAGGTCCAGCACGTGGTCGCTCAGGTTGACGCTGAGCGATACCCCCGGATGCCTCGCCAGGAATTCCGGCAGCAGCGGCGAGACGTAAAGCCGCCCGAACGACGACGACGTCGTCACCCGCAAGGTGCCGGTGATGCCGGTGCCGGCCTGCCGCAACGACGCCCCCAGCGCCTCCAGATCGTCCACCAGCGCGCGCCCCTGCTCGGCCAGCACCGCGCCCTCCGGTGTGGCGTGCAGCCGCCGCGTGGTGCGATGCAGCAGGCGCACCCCAAGCTCGCGCTCCAGCCGCTGCAGGCGCTGGCTGGCCACCGCCACCGACAGGTCCAGGCTGCGCGCCGCGGCACTGATCGAGCCCAGGTCGAGCACGCGCAGAAACAGGCCGATATCGCCGATCCGGTCCATGATTTTCAATGATTTATTGAAACTGATTATGGATCATGCCGGTTTTTGCTGAAGCCGCAAAGGGCCAGACTGCGGGCTTCGTCCTCCCTTGCGCCCCTCTCCGACCATGGCTTCCTCCCCTTCCACCCTCGCCGCTCCCGCCCGGGCCCGGCTGCCGCTGGCGTTGTACGCGCTGACGGCCGGCTCGTTCGGCATCGGCTGCGCCGAATTCGTGATCATGGGCCTGCTGCTGCAGGTCGCCGCCGACCTGCAGGTGACCATCGCCGCGGCCGGCATGCTGGTGTCCGGCTACGCGCTCGGCGTGTTCGCCGGCGCGCCGGTGCTGACGCTGCTGACGCGCCGCATGCCGCGCAAGGCGGTGCTACTGGCGCTGATGGTGATCTATACCGTGGGCAACGCCGCCTGCGCGCTGGCGCCCGACTACACCACGCTGATGATCGCGCGCGTGCTGACCTCGCTCACCCATGGCACCTTCTTCGGCGTCGGCGCGGTGGTCGCCACCGGGCTGGTGCCGCAAGACCGCCGTGCCTCGGCGATTTCGGTGATGTTCTCGGGCCTGACCCTGGCCACGCTGCTGGGCATGCCCGCCGGCGCCTGGCTGGGCCTGCACCTGGGCTGGCGCTCGACCTTCTGGGCCATGACGCTGGTCGGGCTGCTGTCGCTGGCGGTGATCGCGCTGCTGGTGCAGAAGAGCCAGGACCACGGCGCACGCGTGGCGCTGCGCGACGAGCTGGCCACCATCGGCCGCCCGCAGGTGCTGCTGGGGCTGTTGATGACGGTGCTGCAGTCGATGGGGATCTTCGCCGTGATCACCTACGTCCAGCCGCTGCTGACGCGCGTGTCCGGCTTTGGCGAGGCGGCGGTATCGCCGATCCTGCTGTTGTTCGGCGCCGGCATGATCGTCGGCAACGTGCTGGGCGGCCGCTTTGCCGACCGCGCCCCGACACGCGCGGTGCTGGCCACGCTGGCGGCGCTGACGGTGGTGCTGGCGGCGATGACGCTGGCCATCCACAGCCAGGTGCTGGTGGTGGCCTTCGTCGGCATCCTCGGCGTCGCGGCCTTTGCCACGGTGTCGCCGCTGCAACTGCGCGTGCTGCGCCACGCCCACGGCGCCGGCGAGAACCTGGCATCGAGCTTCAATATCGCCGCATTCAACCTGGGCAACGGCCTGGGCGCGTGGATGGGCGGGGTGGTGGTCGATCACGGCCCGGGGCTGACGGCACTGCCCTGGGTGGCGGCACTGGCGCCGATGGCGGCGCTGGCGGTGGCCTGGCTGAGCGTGAAGCTGGAGCAAGGCGCGCGCAACCGCGCGCCAATGGCGCAGGCCTGCCCCTGAGCGCCAGCGCGGTCTCGTCAGCCCGGCTTGCCGTCCACGCGCGGGCGCGCCAGCCGCGGCGCATACGTCAGCGCATAAAGGCCAAAGCCCGCCACCCAGCACGCCCCCGCGCCCCACACCCAATGCAGGTAGCCGGCGGGCCAGGCCATCGGCCCGAACACGCGCAACACCGCCGCCGCGGCCACCAGCCAGTACGCCGCGGTCTCGGCGCGGCCGGCCACCAGCATGCGGCCGGTGTGGCCCAGCGCGGTGCGGGTAATCATGGCAATGATCGCCACACCGAGCACGCCCACCGTGAACGCGTGCGTCGCCAGCCCGGCCATCACCAGTCCGAGCGCGCCGAGCGCCTGCAGCAGCAGCGCCAGCGGCAGCCACGCGTAGGCCAGGTGCAGCACCCACAGGATCGGCCGGTTGCCGACCGCGTAACCGCGCCACCCCGCCACGCGCGCGCCCAGCACCAGCGCCGCCAGCAATGACAGCGCCGCCGCCAGCCATGCCGGCACGGGCAGGAGCCCGGCCGCCAGGCCGAGCACCGCAGCGGGAATCACCAGCCGATCCACCTGCCGGTACTGGCGCAACCGGAAGCCGGGAATCGCATTGGTGGTGAACATCGGAATCACGCGCCCGCCGATCACCACCACGAACAGCGTCACCAGCGCCACGCCGGCGCGGCACGCCAGCATCGCGCCGGCGTCATGGCCGCGCGCCTGCAGCCACAGGCTGGCGATATCGGCCAGCGCCAGCAGCCATAGCGCGAGCGCCAGCGGATAGTTGCGGCGATTGCCGCCGCGCACCAGCGTGCGCGTGAAGGCCAGCGCCGCCAGCGGCAGGAACGCGGCTTCGATGGCGAAGGCCACGGTGCCCGGCGCCACCCACAGGCCCACGCGTCCGGCCAGCCACAGCCCGAACAGCACAGCCAGCGCCGCGCCGGTCGGCGTGGGCTGCCCGGTCCAGGCACGTCCCGCCGTGAACAGGAATCCCACCACGATCGCGGCGGCAAAGCCGAACACCATCTCGTGCGCATGCCAGAACATCCCGGGCAGCACTGGTGCCGGACCGACCGATTGCATGCCCGCCAGCATTGCCGACCAGGCCGCGATCGCCAGTGCGGCAAACACCGCGCCGCCCAGATAGAACGGCCGGAAGCCCAGCGCAAACAGGGCAAAGCCACGTGGCGGCGGGCCCGGCGGGGCCTTGCCGGAGGGCGGCGTGCGCCGCGCGGGAAGGATGGGGATGGTGTCCATGTCAGCAAGGGCAATGAGGATGCGCAGCGGGCGCGGCGGCGCCAACACTGCGCCGCAAGTCGTCCCCACGATAGCACCGCCACCGCGCCGGCGACCTCCCCCGGTAGAACTACTTCCAAAGGCAGTCAGCGCCGCGCCTGCGCTGTGCGGCCGGCGAATAGGCAGCACCAGCGCCCGCCCCTACTCTGGCATCACCCCCGCCAAAGTTGACACAGGAGCATGGCCATGGCCACCCAACCCCGCGCGCCGGAGCCGATCCCGCCCGGCGCCGCAATGACACTGGCGTCCAGTACTTTTGCCTTCACCATCTGTTTTGCCGTGTGGATGCTGTTCGCGGTCCTCGGCATTCCCCTCAAGCAACAGCTCGGCCTGAACGACACCGAATTCGGCCTGCTCGCCGCTACCCCGGTGCTGAGCGGCTCGCTGATCCGCGTGCCGCTGGGGCTGTGGACCGACCGCTTCGGCGGCCGCATCGTGTTCTTCGTGCTGATGCTGGCCACCGTGGTCCCGATCTGGCTGATCTCGTACGCGACCACGCTGTGGCAGCTGCTGGTGCTGGGGCTGTTCGTCGGCCTGGCGGGCGGCTCGTTCTCGGTCGGCACGCCCTACGTGGCGCGCTGGTTCCCGCGCTCGCGCCAGGGGCTGGCGATGGGCATCTTCGGCGCCGGCAACTCGGGCGCAGCGCTGACCAAGTTCGTCGCGCCAGCGCTGATCCTGGCGGCAGGCACCTGGACCATCGTGCCGCGCGTCTATTCGGTGGCGATGCTCGCCACCGCGCTGCTGTTCTGGGTGTTCTCGCGCAGCGATCCGGCGCACATGGTCAAGTCCAGCGTGGGCTGGCGCGAGCAGCTGGCGGTGATGCGCGATCCGCGCGTGTGGCGCTACTCGCAGTACTACTCGGTGGTGTTCGGCGGCTATGTCGGCCTGTCGCTGTGGATGACCAAGTACTACATCGGCGAATACGGCTTCGACATCAAGACCGCCGCCTTCCTGGCCGCCTGCTTCTCGCTGCCCGGCGGCGTGCTGCGCGCCATCGGCGGCTGGATCTCGGACCGCTACGGCGCCCATCGCACCACCTGGTGGGTGATGTGGGTGAGCTGGGTCGGCTTCTTCCTGCTGAGCTATCCGCAGACCGATTTCATCATCCAGACCACCAGCGGCCCGCAAGGCTTCCGCATCGCGCTGACGCCCACGGTATTCACCGTCCTGCTGTTCGTGGTCGGCATTGCCTTCGCCATCGGCAAGGCCTCGGTCTTCAAGTTCATCTCCAACGATTTCACGCACAACATCGGCGCGGTTTCCGGCGTGGTCGGACTGGCCGGCGGACTGGGCGGCTTCGTGCTGCCGATCCTGTTCGGCATGCTGGCCGACCTGACCGGCATCCGCAGCAGCTGCTTCATGCTGATGTACGGCACCGTGTGCGTGAGCCTGGTGTGGATGCACTACAGCCACCGCGCCGAACGCCAGCGCAAGGCGCAGGCCGTCGGTCTCACGCAGGCAGCCTGATTGCTCACCTCACAAGCGCGCCTCCGCGCTCTCTCAACCAAGGCATACCAATCATGACCTCATCCGTACTCACCCGCTGGGAGCCCGAGAACGCGGCATTCTGGCAAAGCGAGGGCGAGCGCATCGCCTACCGCAACCTGTGGATCTCGATCCCGGCGCTGATGCTGGCATTCGTGGTCTGGATGCTGTGGAGCGTGGTCGCGGTCAACCTCGACCGCGCCGGCTTCCAGTTCACCAAGAACCAGCTGTTCTGGCTGACCGCGCTGCCGGCACTGTCGGGGGCCACGCTGCGCATCTTCTATTCCTTCCTGGTGCCGGTGTTCGGCGGGCGCCGCTTCACCGCAATCTCCACCGCGCTGCTGCTGATCCCGGCGCTGGGCATGGGCTTCGCGCTGCGCGACCCGTCCACAGGCTATCCCACGCTGCTGGTGCTGGCGCTGCTGTGCGGCCTGGGCGGCGCCAACTTCAGTTCGTCGATGGCCAATATCAGCTTCTTCTTCCCCAAGGCGAAGAAGGGGCTGGCCACCGGGCTGAATGCCGGCATCGGCAACCTGGGCGTGTCGGTGGTGCAGTTCGTCACGCCGCTGGTGGTGTCGCTGGCGGTGTTCGGCGCGCTCGGCGGCGAGCCGCAGCAGTACCAGGCCGACGGCGCCACGCAGGACCTGTGGCTGCAGAACGCCGGCTTTATCTGGGTGCCGTTCATCGTGGTGTCGGCGCTGGCCGCGTGGTTCGGCATGCATGACATCGCCGATGCGAAGGCGTCGTTCGCCGAGCAGGCCGTGATCTTCAAGCGCAAGCACAACTGGCTGATGTGCTGGCTGTACGTGGGCACCTTCGGCTCGTTCATCGGATTCTCGGCCGGGCTGGCGCTGCTGACCAAGTCGCAGTTCCCGGGCGTGAACCCCACCGCCTATGCCTTCCTGGGGCCGCTGGTCGGTGCCCTGACGCGTCCCGTGGGCGGCTGGATCTCCGACAAGCTCGGCGGCGCGCGCGTCACGCTGTGGACCTTCGTCGGCATGATCGTGGCGGTGTTCGCCGTGCTGGCGGCGCTGCCGCATGACGGCGCCGGCGGCAACTTCACGTACTTCCTCGCGGCCTTCATCGCGCTGTTCGCGCTGACCGGCATCGGCAATGGCTCGACCTTCCGCATGATCCCGGTGATCTTCCTGACCGAGCGCCAGCGCGCCGCCAAGGGCCAGGGCGACGCCGCGCAGCGCCAGGCGCTGCAGGACGCCGGCAAGGAATCCGCCGCGGTGCTGGGCTTCTCCGGTGCGATCGGCGCCTACGGCGGCTTCTTCATCCCCAAGAGCTTCGGCACCTCGCTGGAGCTGACCGGTGCGCCCGACGCCGCGCTGTATTGCTTTATCGCCTTCTATGTCAGCTGCGTGCTGGTGACGTGGTGGTACTACGCGCGCCGCAACGCCCCCATGCCCTGCTGAACGCCTTGCCGGCCGGCCTAGTTCTTCGGAACTAGGCCCGCGCCGGGCACCTCCCCCGATCGCCATCCGGCGGCTGTTCCACCAGCGAATTGGCCGCCGCCCCGCTCCCCCATAAGCTCGAGGTGTCCCTGCAAATGCTCCCGGGCAACCGCCGGAGCCCCGCAGAATAGCCTCGCGGAGAACAAGCAAATGAGTCATTTCCTGGATCGACTGAAGTTCATGTCGCGCGTCAAGTCCACCTATGCGGACGGCCACGGCGCGGTGGTGAACGAAGACCGCAAGTGGGAAGACGGCTACCGCAGCCGCTGGCAGCACGACAAGATCGTGCGCTCCACCCACGGCGTGAACTGCACCGGTTCGTGCTCCTGGAAGGTCTACGTCAAGAACGGCCTGATCACCTGGGAAACGCAGCAGACCGACTATCCGCGCACGCGCCCGGACCTGCCCAACCACGAGCCGCGCGGCTGCCCGCGCGGCGCCTCGTACAGCTGGTACGTCTACTCCGCGCAGCGCGTCAAATACCCGATGATCCGCGGCCGCCTGATGGAGATGTGGCGCGAGGCCCGCAAGACCATGGATCCCATTGCCGCCTGGGAATCGATCAGCCAGGATCCGAAGAAGGCGGCGCGCTACAAGAGCGTGCGCGGCCAGGGCGGCTTCGTCCGTGCCGACTGGAACACCGCCACCGAGATGATCGCCGCGGCCAACGCCTTTACCGTGAAGAAGTTCGGCCCGGACCGCGTGATCGGCTTCTCGCCGATCCCGGCGATGTCGATGGTTTCGTACGCCGCCGGTGCGCGCTACCTGAGCCTGCTCGGCGGCGCCTGCCTGTCGTTCTACGACTGGTACTGCGACCTGCCGCCGGCCAGCCCGCAGATCTGGGGGGAACAGACCGACGTGCCCGAATCGGCCGACTGGTACAACTCCACCTACCTGATGGTGTGGGGCTCCAACGTGCCGCAGACGCGCACGCCCGACGCGCACTTCTACACCGAGGTGCGCTACAAGGGCACCAAGACCGTCGCGGTGTCGTCCGACTTCGGCGAGATGGTCAAGTTCGGCGATATCTGGCTGGCGCCGAAGCAAGGCACCGATGCCGCGCTGGCGATGGCCATGGGCCATGTAGTGCTGAAGGAATTCCACGCCAGCGGCAAGTCCGCCTACTTCCGCGACTACGTGAAGCAGTACACCGACATGCCGATGCTGGTGCTGCTGCGTGACAACCAGGGCACGCTGGTGCCCGACCACTTCCTGCGCGCGTCGCACCTGGCCGACAACCTGGGCGAAGCCAACCATCCCGAATGGAAAACCCTGCAGATTGACGACGCCACAGGCGAGATCGTCGCGCCCAACGGCTCGATCGGCTTCCGCTGGGGCGAAGGCGCCCACAACGGCGGCGAGAAGATGGGGCGCTGGAACCTGGAAATGAAGGACGGCGGCAGCGGCCGCACAATCGCGCCGCGCCTGTCGTTGGTCAGCCAGCACGATGAAGTGGTGGAAGTCGGCTTCCCCTACTTCGGCGGCGAGCATGACGAACTGCTGCGCCGCCGCGTGCCGGCGCGCCGCATCACGCTGGCCGACGGCAGCAGCGCGCTGGTGGCGACCGTGTACGACCTGCAGATGGCCAACTACGGTGTCGACCAGGGCCTGGGCGGCCCCAACGTGGCGGCGTCGTATGAAGACGACGTGCCCTACACCCCCGCCTGGCAGGAGAAGCACACCTCGGTGCCGGCGCGCCTGGTGACCCAGGTTGCGCGCGAGTTCGCCGACAACGCCGACCGCACGCAAGGCAAGAGCATGGTGATCGTCGGTGCCGCGCTGAACCACTGGTACCACAACGACATGATCTACCGCGGCATCATCAACCTGCTGATGATGTGCGGCTGCATCGGCAAGAGCGGCGGCGGCTGGGCCCACTATGTCGGCCAGGAAAAGCTGCGCCCGCAGTTCGGCTGGGCCCCGCTGGCGTTCGGCCTGGACTGGTCGCGACCGCCGCGCCAGATGAACGGCACCTCGTTCTTCTACAACCACACCAGCCAGTGGCGCCACGAGAAGCTGGGCGTCGACGAGATCCTGTCGCCGACCGCCGATCGCAAGCGCTATGACGGAATGTCGCTGCTGGACCTGAACGCTAAATCCGAGCGCATGGGCTGGCTGCCGTCGGCGCCGCAACTGGGCGCGAACCCGCTCGACGTGGTCGATGCAGCCGAACAATCCGGCAAGGATCCGGTGGCCTACACCGTCGAGCAGCTGAAGTCGGGCGCCCTGCAGTTTGCCTGCGACGATCCCGACAACCCGGCCAACTTCCCGCGCAATATGTTCGTGTGGCGCTCCAATATCCTGGGCAGTTCGGGCAAGGGGCATGAGTATTTCCTGAAGTACCTGCTGGGCACGCAGAACGCCGTATTCGGCGACGAGAACGACGCGATCACGCCGAGCGAAGTCAAGGTGCGGCCGGCCGCCGAAGGCAAGCTCGACCTGCTGACCGTGCTCGACTTCCGCATGAGCACCACCTGCCTGTACGGCGACATCGTGCTGCCGACGGCAACCTGGTACGAGAAGGACGACCTCAACACGTCCGACATGCACCCCTTTATCCACCCGCTGTCCGAGGCCGTGCAGCCGCTGTGGGAAAGCAAAACCGACTGGGAAATCTACAAGGCCATCGCAAAGAAGTTCAGCGAGATCGCCGGCCCGTACCTCGGCACGCGCAAGGACCTGGTGTGCACGCCGCTGCTGCACGACACCCCGGGCGAACTGGGCCAGCCGTTCGAGCCGAAGGACTGGAAGGCCGGCGAGTGCGACCTGATTCCCGGCAAGACCGCGCCGTCGATGACGGTGGTCGAGCGCAACTACGCCGACATCTACAAGAAATTCACCTCGATCGGCCCGCTGCTCGACAAGCTCGGCAATGGCGGCAAGGGCATCAACTGGAACACCCAGCATGAGGTGAAGGAAATCGGTGACCTGAGCCACACGGTGACGGAACCCGGCGTAAGCCAGGGCCGACCGAAGCTCGAAACGGCGATCGACGCCGCCGAGATGATCCTGACCTTCGCGCCCGAAACCAACGGCCACGTCGCCGTCAAGGCATGGGAAGCGCTGTCGAAGATCACCGGCCGCGACCACACCCACCTGGCCGAAGGGCGCGAGCACGACAAGATCCGCTTCCGCGACGTGCAGGCGCAACCGCGCAAGATCATTTCCGCACCGACGTGGTCGGGCCTGGAATCGGAAGAGGTCAGCTACAACGCCGGCTACACCAACGTGCACGAACTGATCCCCTGGCGCACGCTGACCGGCCGCCAGCAGTTCTACCAGGACCATCGCTGGATGCTGGACTTCGGCGAAGGCGCGTGCGTGTACAAGCCGGCCATCGACACCAAGACCGTGGCGCCGATGCTGGGCAGGAAGCCCAACGGCAACCCGGAGCTGGTGCTGAACTGGATCACGCCGCACCAGAAGTGGGGCATCCACTCCACGTATTCGGACAACCTGCGCATGCTGACGCTGTCGCGCGGCGGCCCGCACGTGTGGATCTCGGAAGCCGAGGCCAAGGCCAACGGCATTCGCGACAACGACTGGGTCGAGGTGTTCAACGTCAACGGCACGCTGACGGCGCGCGTGGTGGTGTCGCAGCGCGTGCCCAAGGGCATGTGCCTGATGTACCACGCCCAGGAAAAGATCGTGAACGTGCCGGGTGCCGAGACCAGCGGCATGCGCGGCGGCATCCATAACTCGGTCACGCGCGCCGTGACCAAGCCCACGCACATGATCGGCGGCTACGCGCAGCTGGCCTACGGCTTCAACTACTACGGCACCGTGGGCAGCAACCGCGACGAGTTCGTGATCCTGCGCAAGATGAAGAGGGTCGACTGGCTGGAAGGCCCGCTCGTGGAAAAGACTGAGAAGGAAGGAGCAACGCAATGAAGATCCGCGCCCAGGTGGCCATGGTGCTGAACCTCGACAAGTGCATCGGCTGCCATACCTGCTCCGTGACCTGCAAGAACGTCTGGACCAGCCGCGACGGCGTCGAGTACGCGTGGTTCAACAACGTCGAGACCAAGCCCGGCATCGGCTATCCCAAGGAATGGGAGAACCAGGACAAGTGGCAGGGCGGCTGGAAGCGCAATGCCGACGGCACGCTGGAGCCGNCGCGACAACGACTGGGTCGAGGTGTTCAACGTCAACGGCACGCTGACGGCGCGCGTGGTGGTGTCGCAGCGCGTGCCCAAGGGCATGTGCCTGATGTACCACGCCCAGGAAAAGATCGTGAACGTGCCGGGTGCCGAGACCAGCGGCATGCGCGGCGGCATCCATAACTCGGTCACGCGCGCCGTGACCAAGCCCACGCACATGATCGGCGGCTACGCGCAGCTGGCCTACGGCTTCAACTACTACGGCACCGTGGGCAGCAACCGCGACGAGTTCGTGATCCTGCGCAAGATGAAGAGGGTCGACTGGCTGGAAGGCCCGCTCGTGGAAAAGACTGAGAAGGAAGGAGCAACGCAATGAAGATCCGCGCCCAGGTGGCCATGGTGCTGAACCTCGACAAGTGCATCGGCTGCCATACCTGCTCCGTGACCTGCAAGAACGTCTGGACCAGCCGCGACGGCGTCGAGTACGCGTGGTTCAACAACGTCGAGACCAAGCCCGGCATCGGCTATCCCAAGGAATGGGAGAACCAGGACAAGTGGCAGGGCGGCTGGAAGCGCAATGCCGACGGCACGCTGGAGCCGCGCCAGGGCGGCAAGCTGAAGATCCTGGCGAACCTGTTCGCCAATCCCAACCTGCCGGCGATCGACGAGTACTACGAGCCCTTCACCTACGACTACGAGCACCTGCAGAAGGCGCCGCTGTCGCAGACCCCGCCCACCGCGCGTCCGGTCTCGGTGCTGACCGGCCGCAAGATGGAAAAGATCGAGTGGGGCCCGAACTGGGAAGACGACCTCGGCGGCGAGTTCAGCTCGCGCGGCCGCGACAAGCTCTTCGACGACGTGCAGAAGGAGATGTACTCGACCTTCGAAAACACCTTCATGATGTACCTGCCGCGCCTGTGCGAGCACTGCCTGAACCCGGCCTGCGTGGCCTCGTGCCCGTCGGGCTCGATCTACAAGCGCGAGGACGACGGCATCGTGCTGGTCGACCAGGACAAATGCCGCGGCTGGCGCATGTGCATCTCGGGCTGCCCGTACAAGAAGATCTACTTCAACTGGCAGAGCGGCAAGGCCGAGAAATGCCTGTTCTGCTATCCGCGCATCGAGGCTGGCCAGCCCACGGTCTGCTCAGAGACCTGTGTCGGCCGCATCCGCTACCTCGGCGTGATGCTGTACGACGCCGACCGCATCGAGCAGGCCGCGTCGGTGGCCGATGAGCGCGACCTGTACCAGTCGCAGCTCGACGTCTTCCTCGATCCGCACGACCCGGCGGTGCAGGCCGAGGCGCTGCGCCAGGGGATTCCGCAAGGCTGGCTCGACGCCGCGCGCAAGTCGCCGGTCTACAAGATGGCGTGCGAGTGGAAGGTCGCCTTCCCGCTGCACCCTGAATACCGCACGCTGCCGATGGTCTGGTACATCCCGCCGCTGTCGCCGATCCAGTCGGCGGCCGAAGCGGGCCACATGGGCATGAACGGCATCATCCCCGACGTCAAGAGCCTGCGCATCCCGGTCAAGTACCTGGCCAACCTGCTGACCGCGGGCGACGTGATGCCGGTGCTGTCGGCACTGGACCGCATGCTGGCGATGCGTGCCTACAAGCGCTCGCAGGTGGTGGACGGCGTGCAGGACCTGGACGTGCTCAGGCAGGTGGGGCTGACGCCCGCGCAAGTCGAGGACATGTACCAGACCATGGCCATCGCCAACTACGAAGACCGCTTCGTGATCCCGTCCTCGCACAAGGAAATGGTCGAGGACAGCTTCAACGACAAGGCCAGCTGCGGCTTCACCTTCGGCAACGGCTGCTCGGGGGGCACCTCGGATGGCGCGCTGTTCGGCAAGAAGCCGCAGGGCAGCGTGCATTTCGTCGACATGCCCAGGTCGCGCAAGAAGGAAGTGATGAGCTGAGCGACCGCGAACGAACCGGAGAACAACATGCCCCTCTATCCCATCCTCAGCGCGCTGCTCGGCTATCCCGAGCAGGAACTGGTCGACGCGCTGCCCGAGATCGACGCCGCGCTGGCCGAGTGGCCGCAGGCGCGACACCTGCTGGCGCCGTTGACCGACATGCTGCGCGGCGAAGCGCTGATCACGCTGCAGGAGAACTATGTCGCCACCTTCGACCGCAACCCGTCGCACTCGCTGCACCTGTTCGAGCATGTGCACGGCGAAAGCCGCGACCGCGGCCAGGCCATGGTCGACCTGATCGACGAGTACCGGCGCGACGGCTTCGAGCCCGCGGCGTCGGAGCTGCCCGACTACGTGCCGTTGTTTCTGGAATTCCTCGGCGCGCTCGTGGCCGACGGCAAGGAGGCACGCGCCGAACAGCTGCTCGGCGAAGCTATCCACGTGCTGGCCGCGATCGGCGACCGGCTCGCGCGCAACCACAGCCCGTATGCCGGCGTGTTCGCCGTGCTGCGCACACTGACCGACGTGCAGCCGCAGCCGCAGCAGGAGCCGCCGGTGCGGGACATGGACGAGGCGCTGGAGACCTTCGGTCCGGGCGCCGATGGCGTGGAACCGCTGCTGGCACCTCAGGCCGGGCCGCAGGCGGTGAAGTTCTATCCGCGGGGCACGGCGCCGGTTCCGACGCATTGCTGACAACACTTGGCACGGCAACCCGAACACCAGACATTGGGCTAACACCATGGCAACCCTCCACCAATTCCTCTTCGGCATCTACCCGTACATCGCGCTTGCCATCTTCCTGTTCGGCAGCCTGGCCCGCTTCGAGCGCGAGCAATACACCTGGAAGAGCGACAGCTCGCAGGTGCTGTACCGCGGCAACCTGCGCACCGGCAACATCCTGTTCCATATCGGCATCCTGGGCCTGTTCTTCGGCCACCTGGTGGGCCTGCTGACCCCGGTGGCGGTGTGGGACGCGCTGGGCGTCTCGCACGGCTTCAAGCAGGGCGTGGCGATGGCCGCCGGCGGCGTGATGGGCACCATGTGCCTGGCCGGCCTGCTGATCCTGCTGCACCGCCGCCTGACCAACGCGCGCGTGTCCGCGGTGACCCGCACCGGCGACAAGGTGCTGCTGCTGTGGCTGCTGGCGACGCTGCTGCTGGGCCTGTCCACCATCTTCGAATCGGCCAGCCATATGGACGGCCACATGATGGTGCAGCTGATGAACTGGGCCCAGCACATCGTCACGCTGCGCGGCGACGCCGCCGGCTTTATCGCCGACGCCCCGCTGCTGTTCAAGGCGCACCTGTTCATGGGCATGACCCTGTTCGTGATCTTCCCGTTCACGCGGCTGGTCCATGTGTGGAGCGGCTTTGCCTCGCTCGGCTACCTGGGCCGCGCCTGGCAGCTAGTGCGCAGCCGCTGAACGCCATCACCGCACAAGGAGAATCCGATGCCTGTCACCGTCAACGGCGTGGAACTGCGCGACGCCGATATCGAACGCGAGCTGGACCATCATCACGACGCCGCCAACCCGGCGCGGCTGGCCACCATCTCGGCGATCCTGCGGCTGCTGATGCGGGCCGAAGCCTCTCGCATCGGCCTGGACGCCGACGCCATGGACGACGACGCGCTGGCGCAGGCGCTGCTGGCGCGCGAGGCGGCCACGCCCGAAGCCGACGAAGCCAGCTGCCGCCGCCACTACGACAGCCACCCCGGGCGCTTCCGCGAAGGCGAATGGGTGGAAGCCGACCATATCCTGTTCCAGGTCACGCCGCGCGTACCGCTGGACGCGCTGCGCGAGGTCGCGGCGCAGACGCTGGCACTGGTGCGCGGCGATCCCACCAGCTTTGCTCAACATGCCCGCGCGCTGTCGAACTGCCCCAGCGGCGCCAACGGCGGCCGGCTGGGCCGCGTGTTCCGCGGCGAGACCGCACCGGAGTTCGAGCGCGCACTGTTCGCCGCGCAGCAGGACGGCGTGCTGCCGCAGTTGCTTGAGTCCCGCTACGGCCTGCATATCGTGCGCATCCTCGAGCGTTGCCCGGGCACGCGCCTGCCGTTCGAGGCGGTGCGGGACGAGATTGCCCGCGCGCTGGGCGGCGCCGCGCGCGATCGCGCCTGGAAGCAGTACGCCAGCCTGCTGATCGGCCGCGCGCGCATCGAAGGCATCGAGCTGGAGGGCGCCGACAGCCCGCTGGTGCAGTAGCGAGCGGAGGCCGCCGTGCATCACATCGAACATCTGCTCAAGGGTTTCGAGCGCTTCCAGCAACGCTATTTCGACGACGAGCCCGGGCTGTTCGACACCCTGCGCACCGGCCAGCGCCCGCCGACGCTGCTGATCGGCTGCAGCGACTCGCGCGTCGATCCCGGCCTGCTGCTCGGCTGCGATCCGGGCGAGCTGTTTACCGTGCGCAATATCGGCAACCTGGTACCGCCCTGCACCGGCCGCCACGAGGGCAGCCTGCACGGCGTGTCCGCGGCGATCCAGTTCGCGGTGCAGCAGTTGCGCGTGGCCCGCATCATCGTGATGGGCCACGGCGGCTGCGGCGGCATCCGCGCGCTGCTGGCGCAGCCGGCCGACGCCGGCGACCATCCACCCGACGACAGCCACGATCCGGACTACCTTGGCGCCTGGGTGCGTATCGCCGCGCCGGCGCGGCGCCAGGTGGAAGAGACCCTGGCAGCAGCCAGCGCCGCGCAGCGCGAGCGCGCCTGCGAGCAGGCGGCGATCCTGGTATCGCTGCGCAACCTGCAGACCTTCCCGTTCGTGCGGCGTGCGCTGGAAGCCGGCGCGCTGACGCTGCACGGCTGGTATTTCGATCTCCAGGCCGGCGCGCTGCTGGCCTATTCGCAGCGCGCCGACAGCTTCCTGCCGCTGGTGTGCCCGCTGCCCGCCCAATCAGAAACCTGCGAACCCTGCGAACGCTAACCCCATGCATCCCTTCATCCTTGGCATCACCGGCACCTCCGGCAGCGGCAAGACCACTCTGATCACGGCACTGCTGCCCTGGTTCCGCGCCCAGGGCCTGACCGTCAACGTGGTCAAGCACAGCCACCATCCGCTCGAACTCGAGCCACCGGGCAAGGACAGCGCACGCTTTCGCGCCGCCGGCGCGGCCGAGGTGATGGTGGCCTCGCCCTATCGCTATGCCATCGTGCGCGAACTGGCCGACGAGGCCGAGCCGACGCTGGTGGAACAGGTCGCGCGCCTGCGCCCGGCCGACATCACGCTGGTCGAAGGCTTCCGCCGCGAGGCCATCCCGCGCATCGAGGTCTACCGGCCCGCGCACGGGCGCGCACCCTACTATCCGGGCGATCCGTCGATCATCGCGCTGGTCACCGACTCGCGCATGGACACCGTGCTGCCATGCATGGCGCTGGACGATATCGTGCAGGTTGGCGGCTTTATCCTGGCCCTGCGCGACCGGGCCGCCGCCATGCCCGGCGCGGGCGCCGGCGCTGCGCGTGTCCCGGAACTGGCGCTGTAGCCGCCTGAAGCTGGCCGCGGCCTACCACGCGCTGGCGCCCCTGCCGCTGCCCGCGGCGCGGTGGCCGGCAAAGTGCTCCAGCAGGAAATCCACCAGCGCCCGCACCTTGTCGGGACGATGATTGCGCGCCGGGAACACCAGGTGGATGTCCGCCGGCGCGAACTGCCACTGCGGCAATACCTGGCGCAGCGCACCGCTGCGCAGGTGCTCCGCCACGTCCCACTCCGAGCGCACGATCAGTCCCTGGCCGTCGAGCGCCCACGCCAGCGCCGACTCGCCGTCATTGGTGCTCATGGTGCCGCGCACCTTGACGGTCTCCTGCTGCGCGCCGTAGCGCAGGTGCCAGGTGCCGAAGGTCTCGTCGGCCTCGCGGATAAAGATGCAGTTGTGCCGCGCCAGTTCACGCGGGCTTGACGGCTCGCCATGCGCCGCCAGGTACGACGGCGCCGCGCACAGCAGCCGGCGGTTGTTGGCGAGCAGGCGCGCGCTCAGCCGCACGTCCGGCATCTCGCCGAAGTGGATCATCGCGTCGAGCCCCTGCTCGACCAGGTTCAGCGGCCGGTCGCTGAGGTACAGCTGCACCTCGATGTTTGGGTAGCGGCGCGCGAACCGGGCCAGCGCCGGCGCGATATGCCGGCGTCCGAAACCAAGCGTGGCGCCGATCTTCAGCAAGCCGTGCGGGGTGCTGCCGGTGCCCGCAATCGCGCGTTCCAGCGCTTCCATCTCGGCCAGGATTCGGGCGCCTTCCACCAGGTAACTTTCGCCTTCCGGCGTCAGGCTAATGCGGCGCGTGGTCCGGTGCAGCAGGCGCACGCGCAGCCGCGCTTCCAGCGCGGCCAGTCGCTTGCTGACCGCGGGCGGCGTCACGCCCAGCTGCTGCGCCGCGCCGGCGAGGCTGCCGTGCTGGTTGATACAGGCAAAGAACGCGACGTCGGAGAGCTGGTCCATTGATGAAATAAAGGAAATAAAGAAGTAACCGAGTTTAAATTATGTGCCTCCAGGTGAATGATACGATGGCTTCCATAACAAGTCGTCACCACAGGAGACACCCATGAAAGTTGCCCGCCTCGCCGCCTTGCTGCTGTGCGCCGCGTCGATCGGCACCGCCGCAGCGCAGAACTATCCCCAACGCCCGGTGCGCCTGGTCGTGCCCTACGCCCCGGGCGGCAGCGCCGACATCGCCGCGCGGCTGGTCTCGGAGGCGTGGGCCAGAAGCCTGGGCGGCACCATCGTGGTCGAGAACCGCGCCGGCGCCGGCGGCAATATCGGCGTCGACGCCGTCGCCAAGGCCGCCGCCGACGGCTACACCATCGGCCTGCAGACCGTGTCGCTGGCGATCAACCCGGGCTTGTTCCCGCGCATGCCGTACGACACCCTCAAGGACCTCGCGCCGATCGGCATGGTGGCCAGTTCGCAGCATGTGCTGGTGGTCAACAACAATGTGCCCGCCACCAACCTGCAGGAACTGATCGCGGCGGCCAAGGCCGCGCCCGGCAAGCTGACCTATGGCTCCGCCGGCAACGGCAGCACCTTTCATATGTCGGCCGAACTGTTCAAGTCGGTGGCCAACGTCGCCATCGTCCACGTGCCGTACCGCGGCGGCGGCCCCGCGCTGGTCGACACCATCGCGGGCCAGGTCGACATGAGCTTCCCGGTCATCTCCGCCGCCCAGCAGCATGTGCAGGGCGGCAAGCTCAAGGCGCTCGCCGTCACCGGCCCGCGGCGCTCGGCGCAGCTGCCGAACGTGCCTACCGCGGCCGAAGCGGGCCTGCCCGGCTATGCCTTCGAGACCTGGTTCATGGTGTTCGCCCCGGCCGGCACGCCGCGGCCCGTGATCGACAAGCTCAACGCCGCCCTGAATATCGCGCTGGCAACGCCGGCCACGCGCGACCGCATGGTCAGGGAAGGCTTCGAGCCCACGCCGACCACGCCCGAAGCGGCACGCCAGCGCCTGGAAAAGGAAATGCCGGTGTGGGCCAGGCTGATCAAGCAACGCGGCATCACCGCCGAGTAACCCCTGACAAGGCAGGCCCCATGCCCCCGAAAACGCTATACCAGAAGCTGGTCGACGCGCACACCGTCGCCAGGATCGACGACGACAACGTGCTGCTGTACTGCGACCTGCACCTGATGAACGAGTACACCAGCCCGCAGGCCTTCGCGGGGCTGCACGAACAGCAGCGCGGCGTGATGGCGCCCGGCCAGAACGTCGCGGTGGTCAGCCATATCATCCCCACCCATCCCGGCGCGATCCGCGTGATCGCGGATCCGGCCTCGGCGTTGCAGGCGACCAACCTGCACGCCAACTGCGCGCGCCATGGCATCCCGCTGTTCGACACCAACGATGCGTTGCAGGGCATCGAGCACGTGGTCGGCCCCGAGCACGGCATGATCCGTCCCGGCATGGTGGTGATCTGCGGCGACAGCCACACCACCACCTACGGCGCGCTGGGCGCGCTGGGCTTCGGCATCGGCACCTCCGAGGTCGAACACGTGCTGGCCACGCAGACGCTGGTCTACCGCATGGCGCGCACCATGCGCATCCGCGTCGACGGCACGCTGCCCGCCGGCACCACCGCCAAGGACCTGATCCTGAAGATCATCGGCGCGATCGGCGCGCAAGGCGCGCGCGGCTATGTGGTGGAGTACTGCGGCTCGGCGATTCGCGCGCTGAGCATCGAGGCCCGCTTCACGCTCTGCAACATGACGGTCGAGGCGGCCGCGCGCGGCGCGCTGATCGCACCGGACGCGGCGGCGACCGATTACGTGCTGCGCCGCGCGCCGGACATCGCGGGCCCGCAGCGCGACGCCGCGCTCGCCCACTGGGCCACGCTGCACAGCGACGCCGATGCGGCGTTCGACCTGGAGTTCGCCTTCGATGCCGGCGAGGTCGAACCGTACGTGACCTGGGGCACCAGCCCGGACCAGGTGCTGCCGGTGTCGGGCACGATCCCGTTTGCCGAGGACCAGATCGACGAGGCCGGGCAGCGCTCGGTCGAGCGGGCACTGGCGTACACGCGCCTGCAGCCGGGGGCGGCGCTGGCTGGCACCGCGATCCAGCATGTCTTCATCGGCTCTTGCACCAACGGCCGCATCGAAGACCTGCGCGCGGTGGCGGCGGTGGCGCGTGGCCGCAAGGTGGCCGCGGGAGTCAGGGCCATGGTGGTGCCCGGCTCGGGTGCGGTCAGGGCGCAGGCCGAACGTGAAGGGCTGGCCGGCATCCTGATCGAGGCCGGCTTCGAATGGCGGCAGCCGGGCTGCTCGATGTGCCTGGCCATGAACGACGACGTGCTCGGCGACGGCGTGCGCTGCGCCTCCACCACCAACCGCAACTTCGAGGGCCGGCAGGGACGCGGCGCCATCACCCACCTGATGAGCCCGGCCATGGCGGCAGCCGCGGCCGTGACCGGCGCCATCACCGACGTGCGCCAGATGGAGATTTCCCATGCCTGAAACGACCTGCATCGCCGGCAAGGCGGCGGCGATCCGCTTCGAGAACCTCGATACGGACCAGATCATTCCCAAGCAGTTTTTGCGCGGTATCGACAAGTCCGGGCTGGCGCAAGGCATCCTGTACGACCATCGCTTCGACGCCAGCGGCGCGCCGCGCGCGGACTTCGTGCTGAACCGGCCCGAGTACGCCGGCACCGGCATCCTGGTGGGCGGCGCCAACTTCGGCTGCGGCTCCAGCCGCGAGCATGCCGTCTGGGGCCTGCAGCAGTTCGGCATCCGCGCCGTGATCGCGCCGAGCTTCGGCGAGATCTTCTACTCCAACGCGATGAACAACCGGCTGCTGCTGGTGATGCTGCCGCGCGACGTCATCGAGCGCCTGATGGACGCCGTGGACGCGGACAGCCGCAACACCGTCAGCATCGACCTCGACGCCATGCGCGTGCGCACGCCTGCCGGCGATCACGCTTTCGAACTGTCGGCACGCCATCGCCGCATGTTTATCGAAGGGCTCGACATGATCGGCCTGTCGCTGCGGCAGCGCGGCGAGATCGAGCAGTTCATGGCGCAGTACTGGTCCGCGTTCCCGTGGACGCAGAACGTGGCCGCGCGCACGCGCGAGCGCCTCGGCCGCACCTGAGCCACACCACCTCGAGCGTGTCGCCGCCACGGCGACACGCTGCCCGCCGGGAACGAAGGTCACCCCCTTCCGCATTTCGTTCCCAACCTCCCAGCTTCGTTTGATGCCAGTCAATCCCATGTCGGCAGTGTGTGCGCATGATCGCCACATGACGACAGGTCCAGGCCACACCCGCCTGCGTACCGCTAAATCGCTTTCCCACCGCTGATCCACGGCACCCCATGAAAGCAAAAAACTGGCTGTATCCGGCAATCGCGGCATTGCCGCTCTCGCTCTGGCCTGGCCTGCCTCACGCCGCCACCAAGGCCGACTCCAAGACCGCGCCGAAGGCTGAACAGAAGGCCGCCATCCCCACCCTGACCACCGCTGAATTCGACCACGCACGGCAGATCTACTTCGAACGCTGCGCCGGCTGCCACGGCGTGCTGCGCAAGGGCGCCACCGGCAAGGCGCTGACGCCGGACATCACCCGCGCGCGCGGCACCGAGTACCTGAAGACCTTCATCAAGTACGGCAGCCCCGCCGGCATGCCCAACTGGGGCACCTCGGGCGACCTCACCGACAAGGAAGTCGACCTGATGGCGCGCTACATCCAGCTCGACCCGCCGACGCCGCCCGAGTTCTCGCTCGCCGATATCGAGAAAAGCCGCAAGGACATCGTACCGGTGGCCAAGCGCCCGACGCAGAAGATGAACCAGTACAACCTGGACAACCTGTTCTCGGTCACGCTGCGCGACGCCGGCGAAGTCGCGCTGATCGACGGCGACAGCAAGCAGATCATCAATATCGTCAAGACCGGCTATGCGGTGCATATCTCGCGCATGTCGGCGTCGGGACGCTACCTCTACGTGATCGGCCGCGACGCGCGACTGGACCTGATCGACCTGTGGCTGCCCAAGCCCGATATCGTCGCCGAAGTGAAGATCGGCATGGAGGCGCGCTCGGTCGAGACCTCCAAGTACAAGGGCTACGAGGACAAGTACGCCGTGGCCGGCTCGTACTGGCCGCCGCAGTACGTGATCATGGAGGGCGACACGCTCAAGCCGCTCAAGGTAGTGTCCACGCGCGGCATGACCGTCGACAACGAATACCACCCCGAGCCGCGCGTGGCGTCGATCGTGGCCAGCCATTTCCATCCGGAGTTCGTGATCAACGCCAAGGAGACCGGCAAGATCCTGATGGTCAACTACTCGGACCTGGCCAACCTGAAGACCACCACCATCGATTCGGCCAAGTTCCTGCACGACGGCGGCTTCGATTCGACCGGACGCTACTTCCTGGTCGCCGCCAACGCCTCCGACAAGATCGCCGTGGTCGATACCAAGGAAGACAAGCTGGCTGCGCTGGTCAACGTCGGCAAGACCCCGCACCCTGGCCGCGGCGCCAATTTCACGCATCCGCAGTTCGGCCCGGTCTGGGCCACCAGCCACCTCGGCGACGAGACCATCAGCCTGATCGGCACCGACCCCGCCGGGCACCCCGCGCAAGCGTGGAAGGTGGTGCAGACGGTCAAGGGCCAGGGCGGCGGCTCGCTCTTCATCAAGACCCATCCCAAGTCGTCAAACCTGTGGGTCGATACGCCGCTGAACCCGGATGCCAAGCTCAACCAGTCGGTCGCGGTGTTCGACACGCGCAATCTCGACGCCGGCTTCAAGGTGCTTCCCATCGCCGAGTGGGCCGACCTGAAGGGCAGCGGCGCCAGGCGCGTGGTGCAGGCCGAATACAACAAGGCCGGCGACGAGGTCTGGTTCTCGGTGTGGGGCACCAAGGACGGTGAGTCCGCGCTGGTGGTGGTCGACGACAAGACCCGCACGCTCAAGACCGTGATCAAGGACAAACGACTGATCACGCCGACTGGCAAGTTCAACGCCTACAACACGCAGCACGACGTCTACTGAGCCGGCACCCTCGCTGCGCCCGGGCGCGGCGAGGGTCGCCAGTCCTCCGCGTGACTTCCATGGAGCAATTCATCATGCGAACAACATCCGCGCAAACTGCGCTGCTGGCATCGTTCGGCTGCGCGCTGGCGATCGGCACAGCCATGCCGGCACACGCCAGCCAGGCCCTGGCATCGAGCAAGGCCTGCCTGGCGTGCCATGCCATCGACAAGAAGATGGTCGGCCCCGCGTTCCAGGACATCAAGGGCAAGTACACCGGCAGGAAGGACGCGCAGGCGCAGATGGTCCAGTCCATCCTGAAAGGCAGCAGCGGCCGCTGGGGCCCGGTGCCGATGCCGGCCAACGCCGTCAGCGCGGCCGACGCCAACACGCTGGCGAAATGGATCCTTTCCCTCTGAACCGCATGGCGTGGCGCCGCGCCGCGGCCGCGGCGCTGGTCGTCACCACAGGCTGCGCCGGCGCACTCGCCGCGGCGGACCCGCCCGCCCCGGCGCGGCAGGCGCAACTGGCGCACTGGCTGCGCGATGACTGCGGCGCCTGCCACGGCATGACCCTGCGCGGCGGGCTGGGTCCGCCGCTGACGCCCGCCAGCCTTGCAGGCAAGCCGCCTGACGGCCTCGTTGCCACCGTGCTGTACGGCCGGCCCGGCACGGCGATGCCGCCCTGGCAACCATTCATGACGCAGGATGAAGCCCGATGGCTGATCGATCGACTGCAGGCCGGCCAGCCGCCGGCCGTCACGCCGCAAGACAACTGATGCGCGGGCTGGCCGCGGCGGCATGCGCCGCGCTCGTCGCCATGCTCGCTGCCGGTTGCGCCGGCACCGTGCGCGGCACCGGCGACCTGGGCGTGGTGGTGGAGCGCGCGGCGGGCCGGCTGCAGATCGTGGAAACCACCGGCATGACCCGCCTGGCCACGGTCGAAGGACTGGGCGACCTGTCCCATGCCAGCGTGGTGTTCTCGCGCGATGCGCGCTACGCCTATGTGTTCGGCCGCGACGGCGGGCTAACGCGTGTGGACCTGCTTGGCGCGCGCATCACCCACCGCGTGCTGCAGGCCGGCAACAGCATCGGCGGCGCGATCTCGCAGGACGGCCGCGTGGTCGCCGCGCAGAACTATGCGCCGGGCGGCATCCGGCTGTTCGACGCGCACACGCTGGCGCCGCTGGCAGAGCTGCCGGCGATCGGCAGCGACGGGCGCCGCGCCAAGGTGGTCGGGCTGGCCGACCTGCCCGGCCGCCGCTTCGCCGCGAGCCTGTTCGAATCCGGCGAAATCTGGATCATCGACGCCAGCGATCCGCGCCGGCCGCAGGTAACGCGCCTGCCCGCGGGGCGCGAGCCTTACGACGGGCTGGTCACGCCGGACGGCCGCTGGTACCTGGCCGGCCTGTTCGGCGAAGACGGCCTGGCGCTGGTCGACCTGTGGCAGGCGCCGCCGCAGGCGCGCCGCATCCTGTCCGGCCATGGCCGGGGCAATGCGCCGCTGCCGGTCTACAAGATGCCCCACCTGCGCGGCTGGGCCATGGCGCAGGGCATGGCGTGGCTGCCGGCGGTCGGGCGCCATGAAGTGCTGGTGGCCGATCCTGCCAACGGATGGCACGAGGCGGCACGCGTGGCGCTGGCGGGCCAGCCGGTGTTCGCCATGGCGCGGCCCGACGGGCGCCAGGTCTGGGTCAATTTCGCCTTCCCGCACAACGACACCGTGCAGGTGATCGACACCGCCACGCGCCAGGTGCTGCGCACGCTGCGCCCGTGCCGCGGCGTGCTGCACATGGAATTCACGCCCAAGGGCGAGGCGCTGTGGCTGTCCTGCCGCGACGACAACCGCGTCGAGGTCTACGACACCGCCACCCTGGAACGCCTGGCCACGCTGCCGGCCGACAATCCCAGCGGCATCTTCTTCACCGCGCGCGCCCAGCGCTTTGGCATGTAGGGCCCCGCCATGTTCAACGAGCAAACCCTCTATGACCAGCTGCAGCGCGGCTTCCCGCTGCAGCCGCGCCCCTACCAGGCGCTGGCGGCGAAAGCGGGGCTGTGCGAGCACGCACTGCTGAGCTTGCTGGCGCGCGATCTCGGCAGCGGACGCATCAGCCGCGTCGGCGCGGTGTTCGCGCCGAACGTGATCGGCGTCAGCACGCTGGGCGCCTTGTCGGTGCCGCCGGCGCAGCTGGACCGCGTGGCGGCGCGCGTCAGCGCCTGCGCGGCGGTCAGTCACAACTACGCGCGCAGCGGCCATCGCTACAACCTGTGGTTTGTCGCGGGCGCGCGCGAGCGCGGCATGCTTGATGCCACGCTCGCGTCGATCGGCAACCTCACCGGCCTGCCGCCGCTGGACCTGCCGATGGCGCGCGAGTACCACATCGACCTGGGTTTTCCGCTGGCGCGCCAGCACGGCGCCCGCCCGCGCCGGTCCGCGCTGGCGGTGCCCGCAGCCGCGGTGGCGCTGGACGACGATGACTGGCGCCTGGTCGCCGCGCTGGAAGCGGGCCTGCCGCTGACACCGCGCCCCTTTCATGCGCTGGCCAGGCAGGCGCGCCTGGCCGTGCCGCAGGTGCTCGAGCGGCTGGCGCAATGGTCGGCGCAAGGCGTGATCCGGCGCCTGGGGGTGGTGCTGCGCCACGGGCGCTTTGGCTACCGCCACAACGCCATGTGCGTGTGGGACGTGCCCGACGGCCGCGTCGACGCCGTCGGCATGCGGCTGGCGCGGCAGCCGCGCGTGACCCTGTGCTACCGCCGCGCGCGGCGGCTGCCGGACTGGCCCTACAACCTGTTTGCCATGATCCACGCCCGCAGCGCGCCGGACCTGCAGACCGCGCTGGCCCAGGTCCGGGCCGCCGCCGGCCTGGAGCAGGTGCCCGGCACGGTCCTGGTCGGCACGCATTGCTACAAGCAGCGCGGCACGCGCTATGCCATCCAGGTGCCGGCATGAACGGCACCGCGTCCTGCGACGCCACCGATCCGCACGAACCGCTCGATGCCCTCGACCGCCGCATCATCAACGCCCTGCAGCGCGGCCTGCCACTGGTGCCGCGTCCGTACGCCGCAGCCGCCGCGGCGCTCGGCATCACCGAGGCCGTGCTGCTGGAGCGGCTGCGCGCGCTGCTGGCCGCCGGTGTGCTGACGCGCTTCGGCCCGCTGTACCAGGTCGAGCGCGCGGGCGGCCGCTTCGTGCTGTGCGCCTGCCATGCGCCGGCGGCGCGGCTGGAAGCAGTCATCGCCGCCATCAACGCCCATCCCGAGGTCGCGCACCACTACGCGCGCACCCACCACCTGAACCTGTGGTTCGTGCTGGCGGTGGCGCGGCCGGAGCAGGTCGCGCCGGCGCTCGCACGCATCGCCGCCGCGGCCGGGGTCGAGGTGTTGCCGTTTCCCAAGGAACGCGAGTTCTTCGTCAACCTCTATCTGCCCGCCTGATGCCATACGCTGCCGACGCTGCCGATCCCACTGACCTGGCGCTGATCCGCGCCACCCAGGCCGGCCTGCCGCTGGTATCGGCCCCGTTCGCCGCGGTCGCCGCCGCGCTTGGCCTGACCGAGACCGAAGTCATTGCACGCCTGGCGGCGATGCAGGCGCGCGGCACGCTGCGCCGCATCGGCGCGGTGCCAAACCACTACCGGCTGGGCTGGCGCGCCAATGGCATGACGGTGTGGGACGTGAACGATGCCCGCGTCGAGGCGCTCGGCGAACGCGTGGGTGCGCTGCCCTTCGTCAGCCACTGCTACCTGCGCCCGCGCCGCCTGCCGCACTGGCCCTACAACCTGTTCGCGATGGTCCACGCGCATACGCGCGCCGAAGCGGCGCCGCAGATCGAGCGAATCGCCGCACTGCTGGGCGACGCCTGCCGCGCGCATGATGTGCTGTGGTCCACCCGCATCCTGAAGAAAGCCGGCCTGCGCCTGCCGCCGGCCAGCACTGCCTCACAGGAGCCACGCTGATGTTCCGCCTGTCCCGTTTCATGGAAGCCCTGCGCGATGCCGGGCCGGTGCCGCCTGCCCGCAAGGCTGCCGGGCCGGTCGTGATCTGGAATCTGATCCGCCGCTGCAACCTCAACTGCCGGCATTGCTACGCCACCTCGGCCGATACCGACTTCAAGGGCGAACTGGATACCGCCGAGGCCCTGCGTGTGCTGGCGCAATTGCGCGACGCGCACGTGCCTGCGCTGATTCTGTCCGGTGGCGAGCCGCTGCTGCGGCCGGACCTGTATGACATTGCCGCGCATGCGCGCGCGCTTGGGTTCCACCTGTCGCTGTCGTCCAACGGCACGCTGCTCGATGCCGGCCATGCCGCGCGACTGGCCGCGGCGGGCTTCGACTATGTAGGCGTCAGCCTGGACGGCCTGCCCGCCACGCACGACCGCTTCCGCCGCAGCGACGGCGCCTTCGCACAGGCGCTGGCCGGCCTGCGCACGGCGCGCGCCGCCGGCCTGCGCGTCGGCGTGCGCATGACGCTGACCGAAGCCAACGCCGCACAGCTTCCCGAGCTCGTCGCGCTGGCCGAACGCGAAGGCATCGACAAGTTCTACCTGTCCCACTTCAACTACGCCGGGCGCGCGCGCAGCCATCGCGCCGACGACGCGCGGCACGCGCGCACGCGCGCAGCGCTGGACTGGCTGTTCGACCATGTCTGGCAGCGCACGCGCGCGGGACATGCCGGCGACTTCGTCACCGGCAACAACGACGCCGACGGCGTTTACCTGCTGCACTGGATTGCGCAGCGCTTCCCGCACCGCGTCGGCGACATGCGCCAGCGGCTGGAACAGTGGGGTGGCAACGCGACCGGCGTGGGGGTTGCCAATATCGACAACCTCGGCAATGTGCACCCCGACACGATGTGGTGGCATGTCACGCTGGGCAACGTGCGCGACCGGCCCTTTGGCGAGATCTGGGCCAGCCGCGCCGATCCGCTGATGGCGGGACTGGCCAGCCGGCCGCGCCCGTTGCAAGGACGCTGCGCGGACTGCGCGCACCGTGCCATCTGCAACGGCAATACGAGAGTACGTGCCCTCGCGCTGACCGGCAACGCATGGGCGGAAGATCCGGGCTGCTACCTCAGCGACGGCGAAATCGCCAGCCTGCTCCAGCCGGAGGTAACGGCATGACACGCATTGCCCGATGGCTGCTGTCCCTGGCGTTGGCGTGCGGAATGCAATCCGCATTGTCGGTCGATCCTGCTGCGCGCTACGCCCAGCACTGCGCCGCCTGCCACGGTACCGACCGCCTCGGCGGCATGGGCCCCGCGCTGCTGCCGGAAAGCCTGGAGCGGCTGCGCGCCAGCGAACTCGACAGCGTGCTGCGCGACGGCCGCGCCGCGACGCAGATGCCGGCGTTCGGCCCCACGCTGGCGGCTCCGGAACTGCAGGCGCTGGCGCGCTGGCTGCGCACGGCACCGGCCGCCGCGCCGCAATGGAGCGCCGAAGCGATCCGGGCCAGCCACGTGGTCATGCATGCGCCCGGCGCGCTGCCGGCGCGCCCTGTGTTCAGCGCCGATCCGCAGAACCTGTTCGTGGTGGTCGAGGCAGGCAGCCATCACATGACCGTGCTCGACGGCGACAAGCTGGCGCCGATCCATCGCCTTGCCACCCGCTTCGCCTTGCACGGCGGCCCCAAGTTCAGCCGCGATGGCCGCTATGTCTTCATGGCAAGCCGCGACGGCTGGGTCAGCAAGTACGACTTGTGGAACCTGGCCTATGTCGCCGAGATCCGCGTCGGCATCAACACACGCAACGTTGCCGTCAGCGATGACGGGCGCTGGGTGCTGGCCGGCAATACGCTGCCGCGCACGCTGGTGCTGCTGCGCGCCGACGACCTGTCGCTGGCGCGGGTGATCGATGTCAGGGGCCGCAATGGCGACGTATCGCGGGTATCGGCGGTCTATGACGCGGCGCCGCGCCACAGCTTTGTCGCGGCGCTGAAGGACATCGCCGAAGTCTGGGAGATCCCGTATGCCGACGCCGCCGGCAAGCCACTGGCGTCGCTGGCGCCGCGCGCGATCGTGCTGGACGATGTGCTCGACGATTTCTTCTTCGACCAGCCTTACCGCCACATCCTTGGCGCATCGCGCAACGGCGGCGGCCAGGTGATCGACCTCGACCAGGGTCGCAAGGTGGCCTCGCTGGCCCTTGGCGGCATGCCTCACCTCGGCAGCGGCATCACGTGGGAGATGGGCGGCCATGCAGTGATGGCGTCGCCCGACCTCGGCCAGGGCCGCATCCCGGTGATCGACATGCAGGACTGGCGTACGGTCGCAGCCATCCCCACCAACGGGCCCGGCTTCTTCCTGCGCAGCCACGAGAACAGCCGCTACGCGTGGGCCGACGCCATGATGAGCCCGCGGCGCGACACGCTGCAGGTGATCGACAAGCAGACCCTGCAAGTCGCCGGCAGTGTCACGCCCAGCCCGGGCCGCACCGCCGCGCATGTGGAATTCACGCGCGACGGGCGCTATGCGTTGGTCAGCCTGATGGAGCGCGACGGCGCGATCGTCGTCTACGACGCCGCCACACTGCAGGAAGTGAAGCGCATCCCGATGGACAAGCCCATCGGCAAGTACAACGTCTTCAACAAGACCACGCGTTCGGCGGGCACCAGTCACTGATGCCTGGCCGCCGCGCACGCAGGAGTCCCTCGCATGAACTCTCCCCTCAAGCCCGGCAAGGTCTGGCTGGTCGGCGCCGGCCCCGGCAGCCCCGACCTGGTCACGGTGCGCGCGGTGCGCGCGCTCTCTTGCGCCGACGTATGGCTGGTCGATGACCTGGTCTCGCCGGAGATGTCCTGCTATGCCCGGCCCGGCACGCATGTCGAGTGGGTCGGCAAGCGCGGCGGGCGCTGCTCGGTCACGCAGGCGCGCATCCAGCAGCTGACGCTGCAGCACGCGCTGGCCGGCCGCACCGTGGCGCGCGTCAAGGGTGGCGATCCGCTGCTGTTCGGCCGCGGCGGCGAAGAGGCCGCGTTCCTGCGCGCGCACGGCGTGCCGGTGGAAGTGGTCAACGGCATCAGCAGCGGCGTCGCGGCGGCGCAGGCCCTGGGCATCGCGCTGACCCACCGCGCCCACTGCCACGGCGTCACCTTCGTCACCGCGCACACCAGCGAACACGGCTCGCCGGACTGGGACGCGCTGGTGCGCGGCGGCACCACGCTGGTCATCTACATGGGCATGAGCCGGCTCGCGGCGATCCGCGACGGGCTGCTGGCGGCCGGCATGCGCGCCGATACGCCGGCGGCAGTAGTGATGCATGCGGGCGGCGCGCAAGAGTGCTGCTGGGCCGGCACGGTGCAAGCGCTGGCCGATGCGCTGGCCGCCGGGATGGCCAGTCCGGCGGTGGTGCTGGCGGGCGGCGTGGTGGCCGAGGCGATGCCGCGGGTGATGGCCTTGTCGTGCGCTGCGCCGTAGTCCTGGCTCGGGACTCCCCGGTCCCGCCCGGGATATGGCACCATCGTCGGCACGCGCCAATCAACCCGCACGCGTCCCGAAAGTGGCTGCCCTGACACATCACTCCCCCAAGCTGCACCTGACCGCCGAGCGTGGCTTTGCCCTGCATGAAAGCCGCCACGCGGGATTCCGGCGCGAATGGCATACGCACGACTGCAGCATGCTGCTGTGGACGCGCGCCGGCCGGCTGCGCAGCGTGTGGGAAAGCCAGCCCGACACGCAGCAGCCCGGCCCGGTCGCGGCCACGCTGGTACGCGGCGGGGCGGTGCTGCTGCCGGCGTCGACGCGCCATTTCACCGCGGCGGAAGCCGGACGACAGCATCACGGCGAACTCTACCTGCCTCCCGACAGGCTGCGCAGCGCCGCGCCTTACGGTGCGCTGCGGCTCGACGGCGCCGCGCTGGCAATGCTCGAAGCACTGCTGACGCCCGGGCTTGCGCCCGCCAGCGCGGAGCTGCTGGTGCGCGCCGTCGTCGGCCAGATCATGGCCAGCCCGCTGCTGGCGCTGCCGCAGGAGCCGGCCTCGCTCGCGCTCCGGCTGGTGCGATGCTTCAGCGCGGCGCTGGAGCGCGACCAGGCGCTGCCGTCGATCGATGCCGCGGCCTGCACCCTGGGCGTTTCGGCGCGGCAGCTGCAGCGCGCCTGCCAGCTCGAGTTCGGCGCGAGCCCGGTCGCGGTCCGCCGGCGCGTGCTCGCGGCGCATGCGCGCAGCCTGCTGGCAGAAGGGCTGCCGCTGTCCCGCGTCAGCGAGCGCCTTGGCTTTGCCAGCAGCGGCCATCTCGCGCGCCTGCTGCGCGAGGTCCCGCCAGCGCGCTGAGCGCACCGGCCGGGCATTCCTGCCGGTCACGCCAGGTAGGCCTCCAGCTCGATCTCGATCCAGGCACGGTCCGGCAGGCTCGCCACCCCCACCGCGGTGCGGGCCGGCAGCGCCTGATCCGGGAAAGCCAGTGTCAGCAGCGCGGAGGCACTGTCCACCACCAGCGAATGCCGGGTGAAATCGCCGTGCGCCCGCACGAAGCCGCGCAGCCGCGTGACCTGCCGCACCGCCGCCAGTTCGCCACCGGCGGCTGCCCGCAATACAGCCAGCGCATTCAGCATCGCCACCTCGGCGGCAAGGCGAGCGGCCGGCAGATCGGCTTCGGTGGCGCAGCAGCCGGCCATGGCAATGCCGTCACGCCGGGGCGTCTGGCCGCTGATGCTGACGCGTCCGTCGATCGCGCAGGCCGGCGCGTAGTTGCCGCGCGGGACGGGCGCGTCCGGCAGCGCAAAGCCCGCGGCCGCGAGCCGCGCTTCCGGCGTGGTGGCGCTCATGGCTGGCTCCAATGGACCGCGCCGGTAAGCCAGCAACCCTGCGCCGTGCCGTCGGCCGCCACGCGCGGCGCCACCAGGATTTCCGACGGCCGGCCCATGGTTTCGCCCTGCCGTACCGCGAGTACTGGCGCGCTTTCTCCGGCATTGCCGGCAAGGTGTCCCCACAGCGCGGCGGCGGCAATGCCGGTGGCGGCGTCTTCCGGGTAGCCGGAAGCACGCGGAAACTGCCGAGCATGCACCGCCCGCGTGGCTGGCGGAGCCGGGGGATCGTCGGTTGCCGCATCCGCATACGGGTACAGCCCGGTGGACCCGATCGCATCGCACAACGCCGCCATCCGTGCGAAGTCCGGCCGCAGCGCGGCCAGCGCCGCCACATCCGGCATCGCCACCAGCGTCTTGACGCGGCTGGTGCAGGCGTTGGTCATGGCATAACCGCCGCCATCGCCAGGCAGGCCCAGCACCGCGGCGACCGACCGGCGGCAGGCCGCATCCAGCGCGCTTGCCTGCACCGGCGGCTGCGAAATCCACACCCGCTGCGCCGCGTCGTCCCAGCGCGCCGTCACGATGCCGCTCAGCGTCTCGACGCGCGCGGCCGGCGCGGTCCAGCGGCCCCATTGGCGCAGCGCCCACAACGCGCCCACCGTGGCATGGCCGCACATCTCCATCTCGTGCCGTGGCACGAAGAAGCGCAGGCGCAGGTCCGCCCCATCGGCCGACGGCGGCAGCACAAAGGCCGATTCATGGCCATGCCGCGCCGCGACCTGCTGCATCTCCGCCTCGGACATGCCTTGTGCATCGGCCACCAGCGGTACCGGGTTGCCGCCGCCGGAGCCCCGCACGAACACGTCGATTAGCGCCGCGCCGCCGCGCGCGGGCATGGTGTGCAGCTGTGGCTTATTCAATCGTCGCTCCCACGGACCGGGCAATCTCGCCCCAGTAAGACAAGTCGTGCTGCACGGTGGCGAGCATCTCCGCAGGCGTGCCCGGGCGTGCCGTCACGCCCTTGTCGGCGAGTTCGCGGATGGTGTCCTTGTCCGCCAGCACCTGGTTGAGCGCCTGGTTCATGCGCGCAACGATCGGTGCCGGCGTCCCGCGCGGAAACGCCAGTCCATACCAGAGCTGCTGCGCGAAGCCCGGCACGCCCTGGCTGGCGAAGGTCGGCACGCCGGGCAGTAGCGGCGTCGGCGCGGTCGTGGCGACCGCAGCCAGCTTGCCGGCGCGGAGATACGGCACCAGTCCCGCGGGGTTGTCGAACATCAGCTGTACCTGGCCACCGATGAGGTCGGTATAAGCGGGCGCGGCGCCGCGATACGGCACATGCGTCAGCGGCACTCTGGCCAACGCCTGGAACTGCACGCCGATCAGGTGCGAGACCGTGCCCACGCCGACCGAGGCAAAGCTGTGCTGCGCAGGTTTGTCGTGGCGCAACCGGTCGAGCAGCGCCTTCACGTCAGCTGCCTGCAGTGCGCGATTGACCGCGAGCACATATGGCGACGTGCCGATAAAGCCAGCGTAGGCAAAGTCGGCGGCGGGCTTGTACGGCAGCTTGGGATAGACGCTGGCGCTGACCGCATGCGTGCTGGTGGTCGCCACGCCCACCACGTAGCCATCCGGCGCGGCACGCGCCACAAACGCAGCGCCGATGGTGCCGCCCGCACCGCTGCGGTTGTCGATCACCACAGGCTGCCCGAGCGCCGCCTGCAGCCGGGGCTGGATGGTGCGGACCAGCAGGTCGGTGCCGCCGCCGGCCGGGAACGGAACCACCAGCGTGACCGGCTTGATGGGCCAGTCCTGGGCGACGGCAGCGCCGGCCGGGGCCAGGCAAAGAACCCCGAGCAGGCAGGCGTGCAGATTGGGAAAGATGGGTGGCAGGTTTGCCATGGCGCGTTCTCCTTGACTCGAACGGCTTGAGTCTAGGGACGGCGCAGCCAGCGGCCAAACCGGCAGGCGACAGGCCTTGATCCGAAATCGGACAACGGCAATCGCCGACCCACCATGACGCCGCACCACTGCAGTGGCATGGGGTCGCGACAACGCTGGCGCGCTGCCGGTTTGCTGCCCTTTCCCACTTCGCGGGACAGGGGAGCCTTCGCTGGCGGCAGTGGCTCCCGTTCAGCGCCTAGTAAGGCAACCCCACATAATTCTCCGCCAACGCCCGGCAAGCCGCTTCCGAACCCACCAGGTAATCGAGCTCGGCCCGCTGCATGCGCAGAGCAAACGGATCCGCATCGGGGAAGCGATGCATCAGCGAAGTCAGCCACCATGAAAAGCGCTCGGCCTTCCAGATGCGGCGCAGGCAGCGCGCCGAATAGGCATCCAGCTCGCGCTTGTCGTCATGCCGGTAGGCTGCGACCAGTCCGTCGGCCAGGGTCAGCACGTCGCTGGCGGCCAGGTTGAGCCCCTTGGCGCCGGTAGGCGGCACGATATGCGCGGCATCGCCGGCCAGGAACAGGTTGCCGAAGCGCATCGGCTCGCACACAAAGCTGCGCAGCGGCGCGATGCTTTTCTCGATGCTCGGGCCCGTCACCAGCGACTGCGCCGAGCGCGGATCGAGGCGGCAACGCAGTTCGTCCCAGAAGCGGTCATCGGACCAGTCCTCCACGCGCTCGCTCGACGGCACCTGCACGTAGTAGCGGCTGCGCGTGCGCGAGCGCATGCTGCACAGCGCAAAGCCGCGTTCGTGGCTGGCATAGATCAGTTCCTCCGCCACCGGCGGCGTGTCCGAGAGGATGCCAAGCCAGCCGAACGGATAGACGCGCTCGAACAGCTGCGTGGCGGTAAGCGGCACGCTCTGGCGGCTGACGCCATGGAAGCCGTCGCAGCCGGCGATGTAGTCGCAGTGAATCTCGTGCGCCACGCCGTCCTTGCGGTAACGGACCACCGGCCTGGCGCCATCGAAATCATGCAGGCTGACCTCCTGCGCCTCGTAGACCGTGGTGATGCCCGCTTCCTGCCGTGCCGCCATCAGGTCGCGCGTGACCTCGGTCTGGCCGTAGACGGTCACGCTGCGGCCGACCAGCGCGTGCAGGTCGATGCGATGCCGCTGGCCATCGAACGACAGCTCGATGCCGTCGTGCACCAGCCCTTCCTCCTGCAGCCGCGCCGCCACCCCCGCGCGCTTCAGCGCATCGACGGTCACGCTCTCGAGGATGCCGGCGCGGATGCGCCCCAGCACGTATTCCGGACTGCGTTGCTCGACGATCACGTTGTCGATGCCCGCCCTGGCGAGCAGCTGCCCGAGCAACAGGCCGGCGGGGCCGGCGCCGATGATGGCGACCTGGGTGCGCATGACTTGTCTCCTTTTGCGTATCGCTCTGATGGCGCTAACGATAGTGGCCGCACACCCGCTACGGAATGGACAGACGGAACCAATGACAGGACAATCGGAACATTGCTGGTAAACACCGACGCCCCCGTGAAACCTGTCCCGACCTACTCCCTGTATGGCGTGAATTCGTCCGAGCCGCTGTCCGACCAGCTGCATTTCGAGTCCATCGCCGCGCGCAGCCGCCTGCACGGGTGGGAGATCAAGCCTCACCGGCATGAGCGCTTCCTGCAAATTCTGTACATCCATGCGGGTGGCGGCGAAGCCCTGCTCGAAGAACGCCGCGAGCCGCTGCGCAGCGGCTCGCTGGTGACGATGCCGCCGCGGCATATCCACGGCTTCGTGTTTACGCCGGACACTGACGGCATGGTCGTCACCATGACCGACAGCCACCTGCGCACGCTGCTGGCGGGTGTGCCGGACGCGCTGCCGCTGTTCGAACACCCGCGCCATGACCGCGTGCGGCGCGGCCACGTGCTGGCGAGTTCGCTGGCGCTGTTTCGTGGGGAGATGGAAGCCGTGTCCGCCTGGCGCGGGGCGTCGCTGTCGGCGCTGCTGACTTTGGTGCTGATCGGTATCGCGCGGCTGGCCAATGCCGATCAGCCGGCAGCCGCGCGCAGCAGCAGTCGTCCGGCGCGGCATTTCCAGCACTTCCAGCAACTGCTGGAATCGGACTATCGCGAGCAGAAGGAAATCGGGCACTACGCCGGGGCGATCGGCATTACGCCCACGCAGCTCAACCGCGTATGCCGCCAGGCCTCGGGCCAGACCGCGCTTCAGATGATCCACGCGCGCGTGCTCGCCGAAGCGCAGCGCGACCTGCTCTTCAGCGACCTGGAGATCAAGCACATCGCGCTGTCGCTCGGGTTCTCCGACGCGGCGTACTTCTCGCGCTTCTTCGCCCGGCTGGTCGGGCAGGCGCCCACGGAGTTCCGGCAGTCGGGACGGGCGCGGCTGCCGGCGTTCGCGGTGCGCTGATCGATCCGATCAGTCCGGCTGGTCCATCGCGGCGAAGATTTCCTCGGCCAGGTGGAAGGCCGAATTCGCCGCCGGCACACCGCAATAGATCGCGGTCTGCAGCAGCACTTCCTTGATCTGGTCGCGCGTGACGCCGTTGTTGGCCGCGGCGCGCAGATGCAGCTTCAGTTCTTCCGGGCGGTTCAGCGCCACCATCATGGCGATGGTCAGCAGGCTGCGCGTATGGCGCGGCAGGCCCTCGCGCGTCCAGATCTCGCCCCAGGCATAGCGCGTGATCAGGTTCTGGAATTCTTCGTTGAGCGGCGTCAGCCGCGCCAGCGAACGATCGACATGCGCGCTGCCGAGCACCTGGCGCCTCACTGAAAGGCCGGCCTCATAGCGCGCGTGGTCGTCAGTCACGGGCAGGCGGCCTTGCACGAAGTCCACCAGTGCAGCGGTGAAGCGGCCTGGCTGCTCGAAGCTGGAAATATGCGCGGCAGGCAGTTCGACGAAGCGCGCACCGGGAATGGCATCGGCCAGCGCGCGGCCCTCTTGCGCGGTGGTCGACGGGTCCTGGCTGCCGGCGACAACCAGCACCGGCACCGTGATCGACGACACCGTCTCGCGGAAATCTGCGTCACGCACCGCCGCGCAGCTGGCCGCATAGCCGCGCGGATCGAG
Organism: Cupriavidus taiwanensis; assembly: GCF_900250075.1. Taxonomy (NCBI): domain Bacteria; kingdom Pseudomonadati; phylum Pseudomonadota; class Betaproteobacteria; order Burkholderiales; family Burkholderiaceae; genus Cupriavidus; species Cupriavidus taiwanensis. Next base: position 1,068,951 of record NZ_LT977071.1, on the reverse strand, counting down.
TCCTGCCAGCACGCCGCGCAGGCCATCCAGCGCACGGTCCGAGGTGGCGGCAAACCCGGGCGTGAACCAACGTTCGATCGATGGCGCGACCATCCCGGCCATGCCGTCTTGCAGCACGGTGTCGATGCGCGTGTTCCATCCCTCTGCGTTGCCGATCTTTGCCGCGGTATTGGCCAGCACGATGCGGCAGAAGCGCTCGGGCGCATGGATGCCGAGCCACATCCCTGTCAGGCCGCCCAATGACAGGCCGCAGAACACCGCTTGGTCAATCCGCAATGCGTCCAGGATGGCGACCACATCCTGACCGAGCTGTTCAACCGTGAAGGCATCACCGGGTGCGGTCGAGCGGCCGTGTCCGCGCGTGTCGTAGCGCACCACGCGAAAGCGCCCGGCCAGCGCGGCGGCCTGCGGCGCCCACATGGTGTGGTCGGTGCCGAGCGAGTTGGAGAAGATGATGGCCGGTGCGGCCTCGGGGCCGTCGACGGTGTAGAAGAGCCGGGCACCGGCATGATCGAGATAGGGCAATGCAGTCTCCTGAGAATCCTTGGCGAGTTACCGTGCGGCACGTTCGGCAAGCGCGGATTGCCACGCCTGCACCGCCGCATCCGCGAAAGCCGATGACTGGCCCGCATAGTTGGCAGGATTGGCAAGGCGGTCGAGCGTGGTGTCGTCGAGCAAGCCCGCGTGGGCCGGTTCTTCCTGCAGCGTACGGGCCAGCGCATCGCGCAGGCTGGTGCCGTCGGCGACGGCGCGGCGCGAGGCGCTCTCCACCACGTGGTGCGCTTGCAGCCGGCCGATCGTGCCTCCGAGTTCCAGCATCGCGGCCTCGCCGAGTATCAACCCATGCGTGAGATCGAGATTGCCACGCATGCGCGCCGCATCGACCTGCAGCCCCGCCACCACCTCGCCCATCTGGCGCAGCGCGCCCGCGGCCAGCGCGACGATCTGCGGCAGCGTGTCCCATTCCGCCTGCCAGCCGCCCAGCGCACGCTCGTGTTCCTGCACCATGCCTGACAGCATGGTGGCCACCAGCGGCGGCACCCGCACCGACGCCGTCAGCACCGCCGCGCAACCCACCGGATTGCGCTTGTGCGGCATGGTGCTGGAACCGCCACGGCCGGGCCCGGCGGGCTCGGCCACTTCCGCCACCTCGGTCTGCATCAGCAGCGAGATGTCGCGAGCCATCTTGCCGAGCGTGCCGGTCAGCATGCCGAGCGTGGTGGCCACCTCGACCATGCGGTCGCGATGCGCATGCCACGGCAGCACGGGCGCGACCAGGCCGAGTTCGCGGGCCAGTGCGGCGGTCACGCCGGGCGCGGCGTCGCCCAGGCTCGCGAGCGTGCCCGCGGCGCCGCCGAACTGCAGCGCGCGGGCCTGCGCGCGCGCTGCACCAAGGCGGGCGAGGTCGCGGCGCAGCGCGTCGAGCCAGCCGGCGGCCTTGCAGCCAAAGGTGGTCGGCAGAGCATGCTGCAGCCAGGTGCGCGCCACCATCGGCGTGGCGCGATGCGCGCTGGCCAGCGCGGTGCAGGATTCACCCAGGCGGACCAGGTCGGCATCGAGTACGCGCAGCGCGTCTCCGAGCTGGAGCACCAGCGCGGAGTCGATGATGTCCTGGCTGGTGGCGCCCCAGTGCACGAATCGCGCAGCATCGGCATCGCGCGCAACCACGGCGGCGGTCAGTTGCTTGACGAAGGGAATGGCAAGATTGCCGGCAGCGACCGCGGCCTGTGCCAGCGCATCGCGGTCGATGGCGCCGACGTCGCGGCAGACTTCGGTGATGACGGTCGCGGCAGCGGCCGGGATCACGCCGCATTGCGCTTCGGCGCGCGCGAGCGCGGCCTCGACGGCAAGCATGCGCTGCACGGTGCCGGTGTCGGAGAAGATGTCCTGCACCGCGGGGCTGCCGAACATGGGATCGGTAAGACGCGTGACGGTTGGCATGGGGGCGATCGGTAGGGGGTCGTGGCGATGACGACCACCTGATTATGCGTCTGTCGCCGGCGGCCGGCAGATGCCCGGCCGCCGGCGCCGCGGGTCAGATATCGAAGAACACCGTCTCGTCCGGACCTTGCAGCACGATGTTCCAGCGCAGCGTGGCGTTGCCGGCCTCGTTGCCGGAATCGATGCCAACGAGCGTGCCGCGCCGCTCGGCCGGCACCAGCGCCAGCACCGGATCCGCCGCATTGGCCGCGGCCTCGTCCGGAAAGTACATGCGCGTGGCAACGTGCTTGACCAGCCCGCGCATGAACACCGACACCATGATGTGCGGCGCCTGCTGCCGGCCGTCGGCCCCGGGCACGGCGCCGGGCTTGACGGTGACGAAGCGGAACGACCCGTCGGCCTCGGTCGGCACGCGGCCGAAGCCGGTAAAGCCGGGCACCAGCGGCAGCTCGCACGTGTCTTCGGCGTGGCGGTAGCGACCGGCGGGATTGGCCTGCCAGATCTCGACCATGCCGTCGGGCACGGGCTCGCCATTGCCGTCGGTGACGCGGCCTTCGATCACGATGCGCTGGCCGGCCAGGTCCGGGGCGCTGGCGGTCAGGTCGGCGCAGTTCAGCCCGCTCAGGCCGATATGAAGATAAGGACCGACGGTCTGGGATGCGGTGGCGTAAAGCATGGTCTTACTCCATCGGCGTGGCATCGCGGCCACGCAGCACGATATCGAAACGGTAGCCCAGCGCGTATTCGGGCTGGGTAGTCTCCCAGTCGAGACTGGCGATGAGCCGGTCGCGCGCCTTCTGGTCCGGCACGCAATTGAAGATCGGATCGAACGGCAGCAGCGGATCGCCGGGGAAATACATCTGCGTCACCAGCCGCGTGGCGTAGGCATTGCCGAACAGCGAGAAGTGGATATGCTGCGGCCGCCAGGCGTTGTGGTGGTTGCGCCAGGGATAGGCGCCGGGCCTGATGGTCTTGAACCGGTAGTGCCCGTTGGCGTCGGTAACGGTGCGGCCCTCGCCAGAGAAATGCGGGTCCAGCGGCGCGTCATGCTGGTCGCGCTTGTGGACGTAGCGGCCGGCGGCGTTGGCCTGCCACACCTCGATCAGCGCGTTCGGAACTGGCCGGCCATTCTCGTCGAGCACGCGGCCGGTCACCAGGATGCGCTCGCCGATGGGCTCCCCGCCGTTGCCGGCGGTAAGGTCGTTATCGCCTTCGCGGACGAATTCGGCGCCGAAGGTGGGACCGGTCACTTCGGACAGCGACTGGGGCAGCGCAATCAGCGGCTGGCCCGGCGAGCGCTTCTGCGTGGAAGCGTAGGGGTCGAAGCGGTATTCGGGCTGGGTGTCCCAGTAGGGACGGCGATATTGGGCAAGACGGGTCATTGCGCAGTCTCCTTGTCGTTGGCATGGCAGGACTTTAGGCAACACATAAAGTCATGTAAATTAAGTTTTCTGATAACTACGATAACTTTCTCGCATGAAAACCCCCGCCCGGCCCGCGCTTGAAATCTTCCGCAACCGCGTTCGGCTGCGGCATCTCTACTGCTTCGTGGCGGTGTCGCAAACGCAGCACCTGGGCCGCGCCGCCGACCGCCTCGGGCTGACACAGCCAGCCGTGTCCAAGACCCTGAGCGAACTGGAGGAGCTGACCGGCACCCGCCTGCTGGTGCGCCAGCGTGCGGGCACGGAACTGACCACCGCCGGCACGCGCTTCCTGCGTCACGCGCTGCGCATCCTTGCGGATATCGATGCGGCGGCCGACAGCATGGCCGGCGAGCAAGCGCAGCCCCGGGAGCGCATCCGGCTGGGGGCGCTGCCCAGCGTCGTACCGGCGGTGCTCACCGATGCCTTGCTGCGCTTCCGTGCCGCGCACCCCGAGGTCGGGCTTGCCGTCCAGACCGGCATGAACCGCAGCCTGATCGACCAGCTCAAGGCCGATGTGCTGGACCTGGTCATTGGCCGCATGGATGACCCGGTGGCCATGGAAAGCCTGTGGTTCGAATCGCTCGGGCCCGACTCGCTGGCCCTGGCGGTACGCCCCGAGCATCCGCTTGCCGCCGTCTCGCGGCCGACCTTGCTCGACGTGCTGGCATGGCCGCTGGTGATCCCCGCCGCGGGCTCGATTCCCCGCCACAACACCGAAAGCCTGCTCGCCCGCCATGGCCTGCCGCTGCCGGGCGGATGCGTGGAAACGTCGGATGCCTACCTCGGACGGCTGCTGGCCCGCCACAGCGACTGCGTGTGGGCGGCGCCCCTGTCCGCCGCGCGGCGCGCGGTGGCCGAGGATGAGCTGGTCCTGCTGCCGCTCGATACGCAGGGCACCGAGGAACCGATCGGCCTGCTGCGGCACGGCGACCGCACGCTGAGCCCGATGGCCGAAGCGCTGGCCGACTGCATCCGCGCCGCGGCCAGGCCGCTTGCCGCCGAGTGAGAGCTCAGTGAGGTCTCAGTGAGCGGCCACGCCGGCGCTGCCGGCGGCATCGGCAACTGGCGCACGGCTGCCGCTGACATGCTTGACCACCAGCGCACCGGCGGCCAGGAATGCCGGCACGGCGAGCAGCGTAAAGATGGTGTCGAAGCCGAGATGCAGGCGCAGCAGTTCGGCACCGAGCAACGCCCCGGTGATGCCGCCGAAGCGGCCGATGCCCAGCATCCACGCCACCCCGGTGGCCCGGCCCTGTGTCGGGTAGAACGCCGCCGCCAGCGACGGCATCGACGACTGCGCCCCGTTCATCGCGGTGCCGGCGAGGAAGATCAGCACGCCTAGCAGCACCTGGCTGCCGGTGCCCTGGCCCACGGCGTAGATCAGCACGCCGGTGGCCGCGTAGGTGATGGCAATCACCTTGTTCGGATTGAAACGGTCCATGAACCAGCCGGCCGCGATGGTGCCGATGCCGCCGCCGAGCGGGAACAGCGCCGTCAGGAATGACGCGTGCTGGATCGAGAAGCCGGCGTCCTTCATCAGCGTGGGCATCCAGCTCGTCAGCAGGTAGAAGATGACCAGGCCCATGAAGTAGGTGCACCACAGCATCGCCGAACCCAGGCGATAGCCCGGCGCCAGCACCGTGCCAATGGCGGAGCGGGTCGCGGGCGCCTGCTCGCCGACGATGAAGGCATTCGCTGCCCCCACGTCCGCGCCGGTCACGCGCCGCAGCAGCTGGCGGATCTGGTCGGCGGGATAGTTGCGTACCACCATGTAGCGCACCGACTCAGGCAGCAGCGCCACCAGCAGCAGCGCGAGCGCAAGCGGCACGATGCCGCCGAGCAGCAGCACGCTGTGCCAGCCGAAGTGCGGGATCATCGCGGCGGCGACAAAGCCGCCGGCGGCGGAGCCGAGCGGAAAGCCGCAGAACATGGTGTTGACCAGCACCGCCCGGCGGCGTTGCGGCGCGAACTCGGCGGTGAGCGTCACGGCATTGGGCATGGCGGCGCCCAGGCCCAGGCCGGTCAGGAAGCGCAGCACCGTCAGCCAGCCCAGCGTGGGCGCGTAGGCCGTGGCCAGGCTGCAGGCGCCAAAGAAGAACACCGACAGCACCAGCACCTTCTTGCGGCCGATGCGGTCGGCCAGCGGACCGGCAAAGATCGCGCCGAAAGCCAGGCCGAACAGCGCCGCGCTCATGACGGGCCCGAGCGCCGATTTCTCGATCCCCCAGTCCTGCACCAGCGCCGGCGCGATATACCCGATGGCGGCGGTATCGAAACCGTCGACGGCAACCACCAGGAAGCACAGCACAAGAATGAGCCACTGGTAGCCAGTGAATCGCTGTCCGTCGATCAGGGCCTGGACGTCCGCGACGCCAGCCTTGGAGGGGAGGGATTGAGGCACTGTTGTCTCCGTCTGCCTTGGAACTCGCGCAGTCGGCCTGTAAGCAGGCACGACCAGCGCTAGGAATTTGTTCTAATAGCGAACCAACGTTCTCTAATTGAACGCATCTTAGGCAACGGGGATCGGGGCCAAGAATTGGCGTTAACCCGGCAAAAGCAGTCAGATTTCGGAGCCAGGATTCACCAGCAATTCCGGCCTTATGCGGCTCTCAATCTACTCCCAGGACAATTGGAAGATATTTTTTTCCATGACCTGGTGTGATCGTGAAATTTTCCACCGGACCGGGGCTGATGAATAAGGAAATTTCATATCGAAAGCGCCAGCCTTCAATTTACATTCCGGGAATCCGTGAAATCAGGAACCTGGCGCCCCCAGCAGGCCGGAATCAACGCGTCCATCCGCCGGTCAAATGCTCAAGCTGGCCTCACCATCTCCCATCCCATGCAACGCCTGTTACTCATCCTGGGCGCCGTGCTTCTTGCCGCCGGCGCCGCCTGGCCCTGGCTCGCCAAATTGCCGTTCGACCGCCTTGGCCGCCTGCCCGGCGATATCCACATCGTCCGCGACGGCTTCAGCTTCTACCTGCCGATCACGACCTGCATCCTGGTGTCGGTGGTGGTTTCGGTGGTGATCTGGCTGCTGCGGCGCTAAGCCTGCGCCAACGGCATCAGTCCGCCTGCGCCTCGGTGCGGAACACCGCCACCGCCCGCTGCATCTGCAGCGCCTGCTCCTGCAATGACTGCGCCGCGGCCGCGGCCTGCTCCACCAGCGCCGCGTTCTGCTGCGTGACCTGGTCCATCTGCGCCACCGCCTGGTTGACCTGGCCGATGCCGCTGCTCTGCTCGCGCGAGGCCTGGCTGATCTCATCCATCATTGCCGTGACCCGGCCGATGGCGGCGACGGTGCCGGCCATGGTCCCGGCAACGTCCAGCGCCAGCGTGTTGCCGGCGGCCACGCGCTCGCCGGATTGCGAGATCAGCATGCGGATCTCCTTGGCCGAGGCGCCGGTGCGCTGCGCCAGCCCGCGCACTTCGCTGGCCACCACGGCAAAGCCGCGGCCGGCCTCGCCGGCGCGCGCCGCTTCCACCGCCGCGTTCAGCGCCAGGATATTGGTCTGGAAGGCAATGCCGTCGATCACCGCGATGATGTCGGCGATGCGCCTCGAGTCGGCGTCGATCGCCTGCATGGTCTGCTGCATGCGGCCGACCGCGTCGCCGCCGGCGCGCGCCGCGGCAGACGCCTCGCGCGCCAGCGCGCTGGCCTGCGCGGCATTGCCGGCATTCTGCTGCACGGTGGCGGTCAGCTGCTCCATGCTGGCCGCGGTCTGCTCCAGCGACGACGCCTGCTGCTCGGTGCGCTGCGACAGGTCGATATTGCCCTGCGCGATATCGGCGGCCGCGGCCAGCACGTTGTGCGCACCGGCCTTGGTGTCGCCGATCAGCGTGCGCCAGCCAGCGGCCAGCGCCAGCAGGTGCCGCTTGATCTCGCTCAGCTCGTCGCGCCCGTTCACCGCGAGGCGCGCGGTCAGGTCGCCCGCATTGATGCGCGCGACCATCGCGGCGACCTCGCGCACGTCGGCACGCATGCCGCGGCTGAAGCCGATGAACAGGTAGAACGCAGCGCCCACCGTCACCAGCGCAATGCCGGCCAGCCACGCGATCTGCCGGGCCTGCGCCGCGGCACGCTGTGCCAGCATCCCGGCGGCAATCGCGGCGAATTCGCGGCTGGCTTCCGCCACGCCTTCGATAGCGGCGGTGGCTTCGTCGAAATAGGCCCTGGCCTCGATGTCGATGCCGGCCGCGCCCAGCATGCGCACCTGCAGCGTGCGATGGAAGCGGTCCATCGCCTCCAGCCGTGTCAGCGCGGCATCGATGCGCGTACGGTAAGCGGGCGCGGCCTTGCCGACGCGAGCGATATCGCGCCGTATCGTGTCCAGCCCTGCGCGGATCTGTTCGGCCAAGGCACCCAGTCCCGCCTGCTGCGCGGCGTTGGCGTATCCGCCCTGCGCGATGATGCCGGCGCCGCGCCCGCGCGCCAGCGCGCTCTGTTCCGCCAGTTGCGGCAGCGGTCCCGCCAGCAGGCTGACCAGGTAGTACGAGCCGGCCTCGCTGTCCAGCGCCAGTTGCGAGCGCTCGGCCACGTCGGCGATATACGCCTGTGTCTGCCGAACCAGCGCGCTGTGGCGCTCGAACAGCGGCCCCGCCGCGGTGTCCAGCCCAGGCCCGCGCAATTGCTGCCAGTCCTGCTCCAGCTGGCCCATGCCGGGGGCGAGTGCAAAGTCGGGATTCTGCGCAATGCTGCGCGCCAGTGCGGCAAGGCTGGCCGCTGCCTGCCGATCGGCCTTGTCGAAGGTGGCGCGGAAGGCGGCATTGCCGGACAGCACCGCATTCGCGGCGCCACGCCGGACCTGGACCTCGCGCATGAAGTCGAGCGCGTGCCCGACCACCGCCAGCCCGCGTATCTCCTGGCTGGTGGCGCTGCGCGCCTGCGCCGCGTCGCGCAGCGCCACGGACAGCGCGCCGACCAGCGGCACCAGGAACAGCACGGCAATCAAGGCCAGCTTGCGGCGGATATTCAGGCGCGCCATCAGGCGTTCGGCGGGAAGGAAGAAGGGGGGCATCGATGGTCTCGGAGGGGCTGGGTTTCCCCTGCTATCGGCCCGGCTTGGCGGTGCTGAAGCGCAGATGTCCGGGTTTTTGACCATGCGCAAATGCGGTGCGACCAAAGCGCTGAAGTTGGGCAGAACGCGCGCCGATCAGGGGCATGCCGCCCTGTTGGCGGGCGTTTTTTCGGGCATCGCCGGCGGGTTACAGCTGAGCGCCGATCAGCGAGGCCAGGCGGTCGCGCAGCCGTTCCCGCCATGGACGGTTGCGCCACGCCTCATAGGTCATCGCCCGCGACCGCTTCAGGTCTTCCTCGAAGATCCGCGTCTGCTGCGCGGCAAACGTCGCGTCAAGGATGTTGAGCGTGGCCTCGTCATTGAGGCGGAACGAGCGGTTGTCGAAGTTGGTGGACCCCACCGAGACCAGCAGGTCATCGATGATCAGCACCTTGCAGTGGTACATGGTCGGCGCGTACTCGGCGATCAGCGCGCCGGCCTTCAGCAGTTCGCCCCAGCGCGCCCGCGACGCCGAGCGCACGGTTTCCGAGTCGATATGCTCGCCCGGCACGATCACCCGCACCCGGACACCTCTTGCCAGCGCCGCCAGCAATGCCTTCTCGGTGAGCGCGTCGGGAACGAAATATGCCGCGGACAAATCGATGGTGCGCGCCGCGGCGGTGATCGCCAGGTGGTACATCAGCGCCATGCTCTCGCTGCCGCCCGTCGGCGAGCTGCTGAACATCTGCGCCCGCCCATTGCCGACCGGCGCCAGCTCGGGAAAGTAGTCGGGGCCGTGCGGCACCGCGCCGCTGACCTTGATCCAGTTGTCCAGGAACACCGACTGCATCTGGCCGACCACCGGGCCTTCCACCTCGAAATGCGTATCGCGCCAGTGGTCGGGGTCCTGCGCATGGCCGGTCCACTCCGGCGCGATGCCGACGCCGCCGGTAAAGCCGATGCGGCCGTCGACCACCAGCAGCTTGCGGTGGGTGCGGTTGTTGAGCTTGCCGATGGTGTACCAGCGCACCGGATGGTAGCGGCGCACATCCACGCCGGCACGGGTCATCAGTTCGAGCGCGCCCTTGTCGATCTTGGAACTGCCGACCGCGTCCAGCAGCACCTTGACGCTGACGCCAGCCCTGGCGCGCTCGGCCAGTGCCTGTGCGAAATCATGGCCGATATCGCCCGACCAGTAGATATACGACTCGAAGTTGATGGTCTTCTGCGCGGCGCGGATCGCGCCCAGCATCGCCGGGAAAATCTCGTCGCCGTTCCTGAGCACGCGGTAGCGGTTGCCATCGACCACCGGCGGGCCCAGCAACACGCCCAGCTCGCGCGCGAACTGCGGGTCTTCCAGGCTGTAGAGGCGGTCGAGGCGGCGCTCGATGCGCTTCTCGGCGCCGACCAGGTTGTAGGCGACGATGCCCGCCAGGGCAAGCAACACGATGGCGGCGGCAAACGCGAACATGCGGCCCCTTGTCCGAAACCTGGGAAAGACGCGGCGGATCACGCAGGCACCATGATGTCGGAGCGCGGGGTTGCCCGCGGCGGATGTAGTGGCCGATACAGGATAGGCGTTATCGGCGCGCTTGTGGCATCCGGCCCGCGCCGCGCCCGCGCGGCACGCGCCTGCGTTCGACCATGCCGGCGGTCGGGATGGCCTGCCGCATGGCGTCGGCGAACAGGCGCAGCTTGGCCGGATAGAAGCGCGCATGCGGATAGACCAGGTAGATCGGCAGCGGATCGGCCTGCCATTGCGGCAGCAGGTGCAACAGCCGGCCGCTGGCGATGTCGTCGGCAAAGATCCACGACGAGCCCACGGCCACGCCCAGTCCCAGCCGGGCTGCCGCATGCAGCGCGTACAGGCTGTCGGTGCTCATGCGCGGCGCGAACGACAGGCCCTGGCGCGCCTCGGTCTGCAGGTTCTGCAGCACGATCTCGTTGCGGTAGAACGTGCGCAGCGCCAGCCAGGGCAGGCCTTCCAGGTCCTGCGGCCGGCGCGGCAGCGGCTTGCCGTCGAACAGCGATGGCGCGGCGATGACCGCGCGCGGCACTTCCGCCAGGCGCACGGCCACCAGGCCGGGTTCATGCACCTCGCCCACGTGGATCGCGCAATCGATCGCTTCGGCGATGAAATCCGGGGTCCGGTCGTGCAGCAGCCATTCGACCGCGACCTGCGGATATTGCCGCAGGTAGTCCGCCAGCGGGCCCACCAGCACCTCCTGCCCGAACGCGTGCGGCACCACCACGCGCAGCGTGCCGCTGGGGGCGTGGCCGACGCCGCGCACGTCGGCCTCGAAGCGGGCCCAGTCGGCCACCAGTTCGCGCGCGCGCTCGTAGCAGCGCGCGCCGTCTTCGGTCAGCTTCATCGCATGCGTGGACCGCTGCAGCAGGCGCACGCCCAGCAGCCGCTCCAGTGTCTGCAGGCGCCGGCTGATGGTGGGCTGGGTGGTCTGCAGCTGCGCGGCGGCCAGCGACAGGCTGCCGGCCTCGACGATGCGCACGAAGGTCTGCATCAGGTCGATGCGATCAGCGCCGGGCGCACCGCGGATGGCGGCGGCAGGGGCTGCGCTCGGGTTGGTGGCTGGCTGGCCTTTCATACGCGTCTCGTATAGCCATTGTTCATCCCGCACGTCTACCAGAATCGGCGCGCGTGGACAACACTTCGGGCCATCCCAACCCTATTGCGAACCGCGCAAACCCGCCATGTCCCCTGTTCCCGCAACCTTGCCCGCCGCCGGGCTGGCCAGCCCGGCTCTGCCTGGCCGCCTGGTCCTGCTGCTTGCCACCGGCGCCGGCCTGGCGGTGGCTTCGCTGTACTACAGCCAACCCATGCTCGGCGTGATGGCCCCCGACCTGCACGCCACGGATGCCACCGCCGGTGCCATCCCCACCCTGACGCAGCTCGGCTATGCGCTGGGCATCCTGCTGCTGGCGCCGCTGGGCGACCGCTATGACCGCCGCCATATCATCGTGGCCAAGGCGGCGGCGCTGGTCGGCGCGCTGCTGCTGGCGGGCCTGGCACCGGGCATCGGCATGCTGCTGGTGTCGAGCCTGGTGGTGGGCCTGTCCGCCACGCTGGCCCAGGACATCGTGCCGGCCGCCGCCGCGCTGGCGCCGGCCGCGCAGCGCGGCAAGGTGGTCGGCACCGTGATGACGGGGCTGCTGCTGGGCATCCTGCTGTCGCGGGTGGTCAGCGGCTTCGTCGCCGCGCACTTCGGCTGGCGCGCGATGTTCATGCTGGCGGCGGCCAGCATCGCCGCGGTCGCGCTGGTGGCGCGGCGCCAGCTGCCGCGCTTTGCCCCGGCAACGACGCTGCCGTACCGCGCCCTGCTGGCCTCGCTGGCGGCACTGTGGCGGCAGCATGGCGCGCTGCGCCGCGCGGCACTGGCGCAGGGGCTGCTTGCGGTGGGCTTCAGCGCGTTCTGGTCGACGCTGGCGGTGATGCTGCATGGCGCGCCCTTCCACCTGGGCAGCGAGGCCGCCGGCGCGTTCGGCCTGGCCGGGGCTGCCGGCGCGCTCGGGGCCCCGCTGGCCGGGCGCCTGGCCGACCGCGGCGGCCCGGAACGGGTGACCCGCGCGGGCGCGGCGCTGGCGGCGCTGTCGTTTGCCGCCATGCTGCTGACCCCGCTGGTGCCGCCGCAGGCGCAGCTGTGGCTGATCGGCGCCAGCGCCATCGGATTCGACCTGGGGGTGCAGGTGGCGCTGGTCGCGCACCAGACCATCGTCTATGGCATCGACCCGGGCGCGCGCAGCCGCCTCAATGCGGTGCTGTTCGTCTGCATGTTCACCGGCATGGCCGCCGGCGCGGCGCTCGGCAGCCTGGCGCTGGCGCGCTTCGGCTGGACCGGCGTGGCCGCGCTGGCCACCGCCGCTGCCCTGGCTGCGCTGGCGGTGCGGCTGCTGCCGAAGGGCGCGGCGCAGTAAGCCGGAACCGGCCCTATGCCACGGAAGCGGCCCCTTCGCCTGGCCTGCCAGCCTCATCGCCCTGCGCCGGCGCCAGCGGCACCTCCACCGTCAGCGCCGTGCCGCCGGGCGCCGAGCGGATCTGCAGCCGGCCGCCGATCGCCGCGGCGCGCACCTGCATATTGCGCAGCCCGCGCCCGCCGCGCGTGGCCTCGGCATCGAAACCGCGGCCGTCGTCGGCCAGCGTGATGCGGATCGCCTGCGTGTCCGCCTGGGCGGTCACGGTCAGCGTGCGCGCCGCAGCATGCTGCAGCACGTTGGTGATGCCTTCCAGCAGCAGGTATTGCAGCTCTTGCACCTTGCGCGCGGAGAAATGCGGCAGCGCCGGCAGGCGTTCGACCTCCCAGCGGATCTCCAGCCCGGCATCGGCGATGCGCGGCCCGAGCCGGTAGCGCAGGTTGCCCAGCACCGCCGCCAGGTCGCCGCCAGTGTCCTGCATCGCATCGATGGAAAGCTTGAGCGAATCCAGCGCATGCCGCACCTGCGTCGCCACCTCCGGGCCGCTGGCCTTGCCCGACTCCAGCATCGACAAGGTCGTGACCAGCTGGCTGCCCAGGCCGTCGTGCATGTCGCGCAGGATGCGCCCGCGTTCGCGCAGCGCGGTTTCTTCGGCGGCAATCTTCTGCGTGCGCGCAAAGGCCGCGCGCAGCTGCGCCTCGCGCTGCGCGACGCGCTCGGTCAGCACCTGGTTGGCGTTCTGCAGGCTCTGTACCGCGCTGGTGTAGCGTTCCACCAGCATCCACGCCATCACCACGCTGAACGGCACCGAGACATAGCGGGTCATCGAATGGACCCAGTAATAGTCGCCGGTCAGCCAGACCTTGATCCAGTCCGCCAGGAACAGCACCGCCGACACGCCCACGGTGACGGCCAGCAGCGTCGCCTCGCGGCTGGGCCGGCGCAGCGCGCCCCACACCATCGCGCCGGCCACGGTCAGGATGATGCCGACCTTGACCAGCCAGCTCAGCGGAAACACCAGCGGATGACTGGAAATGGCGGCCAGCGGCGCAAGCACCGGCAGCGCCAGCCACAGGTAAGCGTTGAGGGTGCGATGCAGCCAGCGCCACGGCACCCGGATCACCAGCAGGCAGAACCTGGCGATGGCGCCCAGGAACACCTCGCGCGCGGCAGCGACGACATAGCCGCGCACTTCCGCCGGGATGGCAAGGTCATCCACGAAGTAGTCGAGCAGGCGCACGCTCCAGGCAACCTCGGCCAGCCCGTACAGGCCGAACAGCGGATCGCGCTGGCGCCACCAGATCAGCAGCGCCAGCCCGCCCAGCACCACGCTCAGCACCGCCGCGATCAGCGGACCGACCACGCGCAGCAGGAAGGCCCGCTCATACTGCGCGCGCACCTCGGCGGCCGGGCCCACCGTCACCGGCAGCAGGCCCGAGCGCGCATAGGCGCGCGCGGCCACGGTGATGCGCAGCAGGTTGCCGTGCGCGTTCGCCAGTTCGGGCGGCACGGCCACGTAGTAGGGGCGCTTGGCCAGCGCCGACGCCGGCGCGTCCAGGCGGCCGCCGGCGGCGATCAGCACGCCGTTGAGGCGTACCTCGTAGCTGCCGCCGGCCCACGGTACGAACAGTCCGCCGGGCGCCGCCGCGGGCCAGTTGCGGTCGAAGCGCAGTTCGTAGACCACGGTGCCGGACTTGCCCGGCATCACCCGGTCCCAGTAGTCGGGCAGCGTCAGCGGGAGCGCCGGCAGCACGGTGCCGTCGGCGAGCGTGGCGGATCTCGTGGCCGCGGCCAGCGCCATGGTGTCCGCGGCCGCCATGCCGGGCAGCAGCAGGCTGGTCCACGCCAGCAGCAGGCCCAGCACGGTGCGCAGAGACGGCGGCCAGGACGGCATGGCGCGCCTACAGGGACTTGAGCAGGCCGAGCTTGGCCGCCTCGAACACGGCCTCACCGCGCGAGCGCACCGCCAGCTTGCCGTAGATGTTCTTGATGTGCGATTGCACGGTATGGACGCTCAGCCCCAGGTAGCGCGCGGTCTCGGCGTAGGTATAGCCGCGCGAGATCAGGTCCAGGATCTCGTTCTCGCGCGCCGACAGCACTACCGCGCCAGGGGCCGCGGCATCGCGCGCCGCCGCCTCCGGCGGCGTGCCGCGCAGCCGGTTCACCACCTGCCGCGCGATCAGCGGGCTCATCGGCGAGCCGCCCGCGCGCAGTTCGCCGATCGAGGCGGCGATGCGGTCGGTGGTTTCGTCCTTGAGCAGGTAGCCGATGGCGCCGGCCTCGATGCTGGCCAGCACATGCTGGTCGTCGCCGAACACCGTCACGACCATGCAGTCGCAGGCGCGATAGCGCTCGCGCGCGTTGCGGATCACGTCGATGCCGCTGCCGTCGGGCAGGCCGAGGTCGCACAGCAGCACGTCGGGCTGGTGCTGCGCCAGCCACGCCTGCGCCTCCGCCACGGTGGAGGCGCAGGCCGCCACCACGGCATCCGCCGCATGCAGGTCGACGGCCTGCACCAGCCGGCGCAGCGCCAGGGGGTCGTCTTCGACGATGAGGACTCTTGTTGTGCTTGCCATGCCTGTATTCCCGAGCCACGCCGCGATGCGAGCCCCTGCCCCTCTGTGTTGCCGCGCGGTGCGCTGGTTGGGCAAGTTGCGCCGGCACGACGGCGGATTCTGACATATCCCGCCCGCGCGCGGACGGCCCGGCGGGTCCGTTCAGGGTAAACGCCGCCGCCCGTACCCATCGCACGGCCGCACGGTGTTGCCCATCCCATATTCTGGGGAGGCGGCGCGCCGGGCTGCTCCTATGATCGCGGCGAAACAGCCCCCTGCAGGCTGTTGCCCAGTTCCGGTATAGCAATAGGCCGCCAACGTCAAACCACCCCCTCCCCCCGCAACCGCGCCAACTCCTCCTCCCCAATACCCAACTCCCCGTAAACCTCCGCATTGTGTTCCCCCACATCCGGCCCGGTACGCGGGGAAGTCGGCGCATAGCCCGAAAACCGCGGCACCACGCAAGGGGCCGGCACCGTGCCCAAATCCGCATCGGGCAGCCTGACGATGGCCTGGCGCGCCACCATCTGCGGGTCTTCGACGATATCGGCGATGCTGAACACCTTGCTGAACGGCACCTGGCATTGTTCCAGCCGCGCCGCGGCGGCGGCGTAGGGCTGCGCGGCGAACCACTCGGCAATGCAGCCGTCGAGGGCTTCGATATGGCGCACGCGACCGGCATTGTTGGCGTACTCCGGTGACTGGGCGAGATGCGGCGCGCCCATGGCCTCGGCCAGCCGGCGGAAGGTGGCGTCGGACGAGGCCACCACGGTGACCCAGGTATCGTCCGCCGTGCGGTACATGTTGGACGGCGCGGCGTAGGTGGTGCGGTTGCCGGCGCGCTGGCGCACATGGCCGAGTTGTTCGTATTCGATGGCGAGCGGATCCAGCAGGCGGAACAGCGCCTCGGTGGCGGCCAGGTCGATTTCGCGGCCGGGCTGGCCCGGATTGGCGCGCTGCTCCGCCACCGCGGTGGCGATGGCGAAGGCGCCGAACAGGCCGGCGATCATGTCGCCTACCGGGTAGTTCATATGCATCGGTCCGCTCTGCGCCGTGCCGGCCAGGTTGGTGAAGCCGCTCCTGGCTTCAAAGATGCGGGCAAACCCCGGTCGCGTCGCATCGGGCCCGGTCTGGCCGAAGCCGGTCAGCCGCAGCACGATCAGCCTGGGGTTGGCCGCATGCAGCGCGGCGAGATCCAGCCCCCACCGCGCCAGCGTGCCGGTGCGGAAGTTCTCCACCAATACGTCGAAGCGCGGCAGCAGGCGCAGGAAGATCTCGCGGCCGCGCGGCGTGCGCACGTCCAGCGAGATGCCGCGCTTGCCACGGTTGGTCACCTTCCAGTACAGCGCGTGGTCCTCGGTGACCGGCTCCAGTCCGCGCAGCGGATCGCTGCCGTCGGGTAGTTCCAGCTTGACCACCTCGGCCCCCATGTCGGCGCACAGTGTGGCGGAGAACGGCGCCGCCACCACGGTGGCCATGTCGAGGATGCGCAACCCGGCGAGCGGGCCGTTGCCCGCTGCTGCGGGCGATACAGGGTGGGCGTGCTGGTCTGGCATGGGGGTCTCCGGCGGCAGGGTTGTCCGCTGCAAGGTGGCAGGCGGCCGGCCGGGGCGCAAGTACGGTTTCGCTGTGCGGAACGGTCGTGCTACAACGTTGACGCCCCCTTTTCCGGATCCCAGCATGGAACCCAAGCAACCACCGCACAGCATGGACCGCCACCCGGAACCTCTGCCCCTGCCAGGCCTGGCCAGCGAGGATGCCCTCGCCACCGACCGCCAGTTCGCCACCAACCTGGCGCGCGGGCTGGAGGTGCTGCGCGCGTTCACGCCGTCCAGCCCGGTGCTGGGCAATCAGGACATCGTGGCGCGCACCGGGCTGCCCAAGGCGACGGTGTCGCGGCTGACGTACACGCTGGGGCTGCTGGGCTTTCTCAGCCGCGTGCCCGGCAACCAGAAGTACCGGCTCGGCGCCGGGGTGCTGGCGCTGGCTTACCCGATGCTGGCCGGGCTGGCGATCCGCCAGGTGGCCCGGCCCTACATGGAGGCCATCGCGCGCGAGACCGGCTGCACCGTGAACCTGGGCATGCGCGAGCGCCTGTCGGTGGTCTACGTCGACAGTTGCCGGCTGGATCCCGGCAACTTCTACCAGCCGGACATCGGCAGCACGCGCCCGCTGCTGGCCAGCGCGATCGGCCGCGCGGTGCTGCTGGCGTGCAGCGCGGACGAGCGCACGGCGCTGCTGAACCGGCTGCGGGTCGAAGACCCGCAGCGCTTCAGCCAGGAGCGCCAGATGTGGACGGAGGACCAGCAGCACTTCCGCGCGCACGGCTATTGCCTGAGCCGCGGCGAGTGGCGGCCCGAGATCCATGCGATCGCGGCGCCGTTGCGCCAGTCGCTGCACCAGGATCCGTTCGCGCTGAACTGCACCATCGCGGCATCGCGCAACCGCGACAACCTGCTGGAGCGCGAGGTGGCGCCAAGGTTGCGCGAAGCGGTGCGGCAGATCGAACTGAGCTGCGCGCGCTGACCCGTTACGGGACAGTGGCGCGACGGCGCAGCCTGCCGGCAATGTCGCCGGCAGGGCCAGGACCAGCGGCCCGACAGAGGCCTGCATCAGACCGACCTCGCGCCCGGCAACGTCCCGGGCGCAGGCAACCAAGGAGACAAGATGGATGCCTTTTACCCATGGCGCCGGCTCGCTGCCGGCATGCTGGCCGGCGCCGCGCTGACACCCGCGGCAACGCTGGCCGCCGCCGACGACGCGGCGCGCTTCCCGGACCGCCCGGTGCGCATCATCGTGCCGTTCTCGGCGGGCGGCGTGGTCGACTCGGTCACCCGCATCACGGCCGAAAACATGGCCAAGGTGCTGCAGCAACCAGTGATCGTCGAGAACAAGACCGGCGCCGGCGGCGCCATTGGCGCCGACCTTGTCGCCAGGGCACCTGCCGACGGCTATACGCTGCTGGCGGTCAGCCCCAGCTACGTGGTCGGGCCGCTGCTCAATCCGTCTTTCCAGGGCCAGGGCAAGGGCAAGGGCGGCAAGGACTTCCGCGCCGTGGCCGGCATCGGCGCGGTGCCCAACGTGATCGTGGTGCCGGCCTCGTCGCCGCTGCGCACGCTGCCGCAACTGCTCGACGCGGCACGCAAGAAGCCGGGCACGCTGACCTACGCCAGCGCGGGCATCGGCACCTCCAACCACCTGTCGGCGGAATTGCTTGCGCAGATGACGCACGTCAAGCTGACCCACGTGCCCTACAAGGGCCAGCCCGAGGCGCTGAGCGACCTGCTGGGTGCGCGCGTGTCCATGATGGCGCTGACCTCCGCCATTGCGCGCCAGCAGGTGCAAAGCGGCAAGCTGCGCGCGCTGGCGGTGACCTCGGCCAAACGCACGGCGGTGCTGCCGGACGTGCCGACCGTGGCCGAGGCGGCGCAGTTGCCGGGCTATGAAGTGGGCGCATGGTTCGGGCTGGTGGCGCCGCAGGGCACGCCGGACGCGGTGGTGCGCAAGCTGGCCGAGGCCGCCGCGCGCGCCACCGCCGACCCGGCCACCGCGCGCCGCCTGGGCGAACTCGGCATGGACCTGGCCCCGCAACCCGCGGCCGCGTTCGACCGCTTCCTCGATGCCGAAACCAAAAAATGGACCGGCGTGCTGAAGACCGCTGGCATCACGGCACAGTAGCCGCGCCCCCACCACCCTCAACCCGCCACCGGAAACCCTCCATGATCCGCGACTCCGCCCGCCAGCAAGCGCTGCTTGCCGAACTCCGCCGCTTCGTGCTGGAAACCTGCATCCCGCTCGAGGCGCAGATCGACCAGACCGATGTCATCCCCGAGCCCGTGGTCGAGCAGATGCGCCGCCTCGGCCTGTTCGGCCACAGCATTCCGGAAGCCTACGGCGGCGCCGGCCTGACCACCGAAGAGCTGGCGCAGGTGAACATCGAAGTGTCGCAGGCGGCCACGGTGTTCCGCGCCCGTTTCGGCGGCAACACCGGCATTGCCTCGGAGTCGCTGGTGGCCGACGGCACCGAGGCGCAGCGCCAGCGCTACCTGCCGCAGCTGGCGTCGGGCAAGGTCACCGGCTGCTTCGCGCTGACCGAACCGGAGGCTGGTTCGGATGCCACCGCGCTGCAGACCACCGCCAGGCAGGACGGCGACCACTACGTGCTGAACGGCAGCAAGTGCTTTATCACCAATGCGCCGATCGCCGACCTGTTCACCGTGTTCGCCCGCACCGACCCCGTGATGCCAGGCGCGCACGGCATCAGTGCCTTCCTGGTCGAGCGCGGCACGCCGGGCCTGAGCACCGGCGAGCCGGAGCGCAAGATGGGCCAGCACGGTTCGCCCGTGGGCGACGTCTACCTAAAGGATTGCCGCGTGCCGGCCAGCGCCATCGTCGGCGGCAAACCCAATGCGGGCTTCAAGACCGCGATGAAGGCCCTGAACAAGCAGCGCATCAACCTGGCCGGCCTGTGCGTGGGGCCGGCGATCCGTCTGGTCGACGAGATGGTCCGCTACGCGGCGCAGCGCCGCCAGTTCGGCAAGCCGATTGCCGACTACCAGCTGGTGCAGCAGATGATTGCCGACAGCAACACCGAACTGCACGCCGCCCGCGCGCTGGTGCTCGAGACCGCGCGCAAGCGCGATGCCGGCGAGGACGTGACCATGGAGGCGTCGATGTGCAAGCTGTTCGCCTCCGAAATGGCCGGCCGCGTGGCGGACCGCGCGGTGCAGGTGTTCGGCGGCAGCGGGTATATGGCCCGCACCGTCGCCGAGCGCTTCTATCGCGATGTGCGGCTGTTCCGGCTGTATGAAGGCACCACGCAGATCCACCAGCTCAATATTGCCCGCCGCACCCTGGAAGCGCGCGGCGCCGCGCTGGAGGGTGCCGGCGCAGGCTGATTGCCGGATCTATGCACTACGGCGGGGCGGGCCTGTGCGCGTGCACGGCCGCGCCCCCTGCCCGACGCGCGGCCACCACGGCCGCGCAGCAGCAAGCCAATCCACTCCACAACAGCGCCCCGGGCCGCCCAGCGCCCGGCATCGCGCCCGCGAAAGTGCTCACTAAAGCATATTTCGTTGCGAAAAATCCCCGCTGAATCCGGCCCGCCTTGCGCTGCCGCGTGACCGTTCTATCCCGTCCACCTAGTCTGCATGCAGACGTTGGATTGGTGGAAGTCCCGTCACAATCCTTGGCTAAGACTGGCACAGTGGTCGCTACACGAAAACGCGTCCCATGGCACGCCGGCAGCCGGCGCGCCACCAGGGAACATTGCGCCCGGCACCCCCCACGCATGGGCGGCTGGCTTTGGCGCAAACGCCATGCAAGCCTTGCCGCTTCCCTCCGATTCATATTTATCTGTTGAAGGACGACCGATGCTCTCCGAAGCCGCGCCTGTGCAATCCCGCCACCATGCCTCCCGCAGCAAGGCCCCGACCCTGCCGCCCTGGATCACCACGCGCATGGCGCAGCATTTCGAGGAACGCATGGGCAAGCTCTGGGGCGGGGACCACCTGCTGCACGGGCTGACGCCCGGACCCGACGCGCTGCACCTGAGCAGCAACGACTACCTGTGCCTGCTGGGCGAAGCCTCGCTGGCGCAGGCGCAGGCGCGGGCCTTTGTCGATGACGCGCCGGAGCTGCTGATGTCGTCCGTGTTCATGCACGGCGATACGCCGCAGCGGCGGGTCGAGCGCAAGATCGCGGACCTGATGCAGGCCGAGGACGGGCTGATCGCCCAGTCCGGCTGGGCCGCCAACGTTGGCCTGGTGCAGTGCATCGCCGGCCCCGGCATTCCGGTCTATATCGACATGAACGGGCATGCCTCGCTGTGGGAAGGCATCATCGCCGCGGGCGCGCAGGCGGTGCCGGTGCGCCATAACGATTGCGATCATGTACGCCGCCAGCTGGAGCGCTTCGGCCCGGGCGTGATCATGGTGGATTCGGTCTACAGCACCACCGGCAGCGTGGCGCCGCTGGTGGACTATGTCGAACTGGCCGAGGCGTCCGGCTGCGTGCTGGTGGTGGACGAATCGCACTCGCTGGGCACGCATGGCCCGCGCGGCGGCGGGCTGGTGCCGGCGCTGGGGCTGTCCGAGCGCGTGCATTTTCGCACCGCGTCGCTGGCCAAGGCCTTTGCCGGGCGCGCCGGCTACGTGGCCTGCTCCACTGCCTTCAAGGATTTCTACGCGGTGGAATCGCGGCCGGCGATCTTCAGCTCGGGGCTGCTGCGCCACGAGATCGCGTGGTTCGACGCGGTGACGGACTTCATTGCCGGCGCGGACGAGCGCCGCGCGCGCCTGCATGCGATCACCCGCGAGACCCGCAACGCGATCGCCGCGCTGGGCTACAACATCAGCGAGGGATCCGAGCAGATCATCGGGCTCGAGGCGGGCACCGAGCCGCAGGTGAAGGTGCTGCGCGACGCGCTGCAGCGGCGCGGCATCTTCGGCGCGGTATTCTGTGCGCCGGCCACCCCGAAGAACCGGGCATTGATGCGACTTACGCTGCATGCGAAACTTGGCGCCACCGAAATCGACCGCCTGGTCGGTGTGCTCGCCAGCATCCGCGACGAAGTCCGGCTGGAAGAGTGGTCCTCGACGCGCCGGGCACGGCGCAAGTCCTGAAAATCCCACAAGCGGGCCGATCGCAGGAATCCGCGAGGAGTAGTCCTGGAGATGGATGCAAAGGTAGCGCAAGCCGAGGACGGCCGCCCCAACCTTGCCGGGCTGGCGCGCCAGGCATGGCAGGCCGTGTTCGAGACCGCCGCGCGGGCCACGCTGCTGGACGAGGAAAGCGTCATCCGCCTGCGGCGGATCCAGATGGTGGGCGCGCTGGGCGTGGTGGGGCACCCGCTTTACTACGTGATCTGGTCCTATGTGTTCCCGCAGCCCTATGAAAACCTGTGGCTGCGGCTGGCCTGCACCGCGCTGTTCGTGCCGCTGCTGTTCGCCTCGGCGTTCTCGGGCCGGCGCTGGCTGCCGCCCTATGCGCTCTTTGCCATCACGATAGGCCTGCCGTTCGCCTTTATCTTTTTCTACCTGGAGAACGGCGGCTCGATGGTGTGGGCCGAATCGGTGATCATCGCCGTGGTGATCCTGTATCACTTCAACACCGCCTTCGCCACCATTGCCCTGTTCTCGGGCGCGGCGGCCGCGATAGCGCTGTTCGTGCTGGCCGGCAACTCCATGGGCGGCATCCCGTGGGAGCCGGTGCTGCTGCAGTTGCCGGTGATCGGCTTCGTGATCGCGGTGCTGGTGGTGATCAAGATGGACCGCCAGCTGCTGGCCGAGCAGAAGCGGCGCGGCATGGCCGCCGCGCTGGCGACCGTCGCGCACGAGCTGCGCACGCCGCTGACCAGCCTGGCCATGACCGCCAGGGGCCTCAAGGCCCGGCTGCCGGCGGCGTTGGACCAGGACACGCCGCAGCGCGACGGCCTGATGCAGGCCGTGGCCCGGATGGAGTCAGACCTGGCCCATATCAGCAACAGCATCGAACTGCTGGTGGCCAACTCCAAGAACCCGGAAAACGCCACGCAGGCACTGTTCGAAGTGGGCGAGGTGATCCGCGACGCCGTCGGCCGCTTTCCGTTCGAACCGGGCGACATGGAACGGGTCACGGTGGACCTGCCCGGCCGCGCCTACGTGATGGGCAACGCCCAGCTGTTCGGCCTGGTCACGACCAACCTGCTGAAGAACGCGCTGGAAGCAATCCGGCGCGCCGGCAAGGGCACCATCCATATCCGCTGCGAGGTCGAGCCCGACGCGGTCCACGTGGTGTTCCGCGACACCGCCACCGGTGTGCCGCCGCAGGTGCTGGCGCGGATGTTCCAGCCCTTCTTCTCCTATCCCGCGCACCGCGGCACCGGCATCGGCCTGGCGTTCTGCCAGAAGGTGCTGGGCAGCTGGGGCGCCGGCATCAGCTGCCGCTCCGAGGAACACGTGTTTACCGAGTTCGACATGCGCTTCCCGCGCAAGGGCAAGTGGCCGGAGCCGCAGCAGCCTGACGCGTCGTAGCCCGCGCCGGTCAGCCACCGGCGCGGCTTGCGCCGGCCCTTACACCACGCCGGCCGCCTTGAGCGCGGCCACCTGCCCCGCATCCATGCCGAGCAAATCGCCCAGCACGCGCTCCGTGTCCTGCGACAGCAGCGGCGGCGCGGCGCGCACCGGCACGCGTTCGCCGTCGAGCCGGTACGGCGGCGCCAGCACTTCCACACGGCCGGTCTCCGGATTGGGCAGTTCGGCCAGCAGGCCGGCTTCGGCCGAGCGCCGCGAGCGCAGCGCCTCGAGCAGCCCCAGCACCTCGCCGCACGGAATGCCGGCGGCGCTCAGGCGTGCCAGCAGCAGCTCGCGCGGGCGGCGCGCCAGTTCGGCGCGCAGTTCCGGCAGCAGCGCCTGGCGGTTGGCCGAGCGGCCGGTGTTGGTGGCGAAGCGCTCGTCGGCGGCCAGGTCCGGGCGCTCGATCACCTCGGTGCAGAAGCGCTGGAACTGCGCATTGTTGCCGACCGTGATCACCAGCGGGCCATCGGCCGCGTCGAACACGCCGTAGGGCACGATCGACGGATGGGCATTGCCGTACTTGGGCGGGTCCTCGCCCATCAGCAGCGCCTCCAGGCCGTAGTAGGCGGTGATCATCAGGCCGCAGTCGTACAGCGCCATTTCCACGTGGCGGCCCTGGCCGGTGCGCTGGCGGTCGTACAGCGCGGCCAGCACGGCCTGCGCCGAATACATGCCGGTGAACATGTCGACCACCGCGGTGCCGAACTTGAGCGGTCCCTGCCCTTCCTCGCCATTCAGCGCCATCAGGCCGGCCTCGCCCTGCACCACCAGGTCGTAGCCGGGGCGGGTCGCCTCCGGGCCGTTGCTGCGGTAGCCGGTGATCGAGCAATAGACCAGCCCCGGGTTGATCGCCTTCAGCGCCTCGTAGCCCAGCCCCATCTTGTCGATGCCGCCGAACTTGAAGTTCTGCACCAGCACGTCGCACTTCGCCGCGAGTTCGCGCACGATGCGCTGGCCTTCGGGCTGCTGCAGGTCGATGCCGATGGACTGCTTGTTGCGGTTGGCGCTGTTGAAGTAGGCGGTGTTGCGCGTGCCCACGCGCAGGCCCCAGTCGCGCGTATCGTCGCCGCGGCCGGGGTGTTCGACCTTGATGACCTCCGCGCCCAGGTCGCCCAGCGCCTGCGTGCACATCGGTCCGGCCAGCACGCGGGACAGGTCCAGCACGCGCACGCCAGCCAGCGGCAGGCGCGGGGATTGATTGGTGTCAGCCATGCGGCGATCTCCTTGTGTGTGTCTCTCCCGGGCTTGCGATGGATCGGCCCGGGCTTCGCCCGGATTTTGCACTGTCAAGGCGTGGTCGACAATTCCATGGATCATTGACACGGTGTCAACCAAAAATTAACACTCCGCCGCCGCCAGCCAGATGGCGGCGGCGTACAGCGGGTTTACCTTAGTGCGCGGCAACACAAGAGTTTGGGGGGAATCGCCCTACTGCCCTTGCCCGCGCCATCCCTAGTATTGACTCACCGCGGCGACGCAAGCCCCGCCAGCGGGAACAGGCAAGACCTGCCTGCCACGCATCGCCAGCATCCCTGACCACCTCGTCGAAGCCAGCCGCTCACCCGCTGAACGGCTGCGGCTGCGGTCGCGGATACGGCGGAAAAAAGAACCAAGGAGACAACCATGCTGCACGACCTGCCCGCCCGCCCGGAGACCATCCACTGGGGCTACTTCGATGCCACCCAGGCGCCCGCGCTGACCGTGAAGAGCGGCGACCTGATCCGCGCCGAAGCGGTGACCCACCATGCCGGCGACGCCCCCGACCTGATGATGGACGACGCCATCCGCGAGATCTACCGCAAGATCCCGCACGACGACCGCCACCCGGGCGTGCACATCATGACCGGGCCGATCTATGTCGAAGACGCCAGGCCGGGCGACGTGCTGGAGGTGCGCTACCTGCAGATGATTCCGCGCTTCCGCTTCGGCGCCAATGTCGCCGCCAGCTGGGGCCAGCTGTACAAGGAGTTCGAGAAGGAACGGGTCACCATCTACGAGCTGGACCAGGCCTCCAACACCGCGCATGCGCTCTACGCCTATGACTATCCCGGCAAGCTGACCATCCCCGGCAAGGTGGTCGACGAGCGCGAATGCTGCCGCCAGCCGGCGCTGGCCGGCGTGCGTGTCCCGGTGCGGCCGCACCTTGGCACCGCCGGCGTCGCACCCGACGCGCGCGGCCGCGTCACCACGGTCGAGCCGGGGCTGCATGGCGGCAATATCGACAACTGGCGCATCGGCGCGGGCGCCACCATGTACTACCCGGTGCAGGTCGACGGCGCGCTGTTCTCGATCGGCGACCCGCATATCTCGCAGGGCGACGGCGAAGTCAGCGGCACCGCGATCGAGGCCTCGCTGAACGTGCTGTTCCAGATCGTGCTGCGCAAGGACTTCCATTTCCCCTCGCCGCTGCTGGAAACACCGGACTGCTGGGTGGTGCATGGCTTCCATGAAGACCTCGACGAAGCCGGCCGCAACGCGGCGCGCGACATGATTCACCTGCTGACCGAGCAACAGGGGCTGTCGCGCGACGATGCCTACTCGCTGATGAGCGTGTCGGCGGACTTCGGCGTGACCCAGGTGGTCGATGGCACCCAGGGCATCCACTGCACCATGCCGCGCACCATCTTCCCGCCCAAGGGCAAGGGCTGAGCCGGCACCATCGACGGAGAACGCGCATGCAATACGTCTACATAGGCCGCAACGAACTGGTGGCGCTGGTGGTCGGGCTGGTGACCGGCACCCTGTATTCCTGGCTCGACCTGCCGATTCCCGCGCCGAATGTCACCGGCGGGATCTGCGCGATCCTGTTCACCTACATCGGCTACCTGATCGTGCACGCGTGGCGCCGGACCATCGCCTTCGGGCGGCCGCCGGCCAGCCACTGAATCATCGCAACTCATGCGTTGGGGGAATGACATGGTGGAAATCGCATTGGGCAGTACCGAACTGCAGGCCGCGGCCGTTGGCCTGGTGACCGGTCTTCTTTACACTGCGGTACGGGCGCCGATACCGGCCCCGAACGTGCTGGGCGGCATCTTCGCCATCTTCGGCACCTTCGCCGGCTTTGTCCTGGTAGCCGCGATGCGGGGGCAGCTGCTGATCGGCTAAGGCATCGCCGGGCCTTCGCCAGCAACGTTGCGCCGGCGCGGCGGACCGCCATGTCCGCCGCGCCGGCGCTGTGGCAGTCAGACGCCAGGGAGGCTCCATTGCATCTGCAGCGTTTTTCCACCGAAGCCTATCCGCGCAACCGGCGCGGCGCCGCATGGCGCGACGAACTCAGGGCCGCGCGCCTGCAGTGCGAAAGCCTGTGCGCGGACCACACCCTGCACGGCACGATCCAGTCGCGCACCACGCCCGCCGGCATCGGGCTGACCTGCATCGCGTCGGTGCCGCAGACGCTGGCCATCACCGCCGGCGACGGCCGCGGCCTGATGCTGCTGATGCTGACCGAAGGTGAAGCCCACCTCGCCAGCCCGGACCTGCGCCAGCCGCTGCGTCCCGGCCAGGTGGTCTGCGTGCCCGAGCACGCGGCGCGCAAGGTGGCGCTCACCACCGCTTTCCGGCTGCTGACCGTGCATATCGGCCCGGCCCTGCTGCATGCGCGCATCACCGCGCCGTTGCCGCGCTCGGCGCTGGTGCTGGACGGCGACGCGGCGGAACTGTTCGCGCGCCTGCTGCAGTCCATGGCGGCCAGCATCGACACCCTGGTGTCCGCCGACGACCGCGCGGTGCAGCCCTTCGACAGCACCATCGTCGCCTGCCTGGGCGCGGCCCTGTCTGACAACCAGCCGAGCGCGCCAGCGGACATGACGCCGTCGCGCGCGGCGGTGTTCGCGCGGGTCTGCAGCCGCATCGACGCGCGCCTGGCCGAGCCCGAGCTCAGCCTCAGCGCCATCGCCGCGGACGAACACATGTCGGCGCGCTACCTGCAGAAGCTGTTCGAGAAGTCCGGCAGCAGCTTTTCCGCCTACCTGCGCACCAGCCGGCTGGAGCGATGCCGCGCCGACCTGGGCAATGCGCAGTACGACAAGCTCTCGGTCTCCGACATCTGCTATCGCTGGGGCTTCAACGATCCTTCGCACTTCAGCCACGCGTTTCGCGAGCAGTTCGGGATCTCGCCGCGCGCCTACCGCGAGCAGGCCGCGGGCACCCCTGCGCAACGCCCGCCGCTGAATGTGTCGCGCGGGCTGCCGGCCGATGCCAGGCGCGGCCCCGCGCCACAGCGCGCCCCGGCCAACGACGGTGCGCGCGCACGTGCGCTGCCCGCGCCGTCCGTGGTCCCCATCACCCAGGCCCGCTCGCACGCGGCGCGTCCGGAAGGCCGCCACCACTGGCTGCAGGCCACCGACAAGACCGTGCACTGGGGCTACCTGAGCCACCAACTGCCGCCCGTGCTGGAAGTGATGTCGGGCGACACCGTCACCATCGAAACGCTGACCCAGCACGCGTCGGACGACCGCGAGCGCATGATCGACGGCGACCCCGGCGCCGAAAGCGTGTTCCACTGGACCGCCGAGCAGAAGAACGTCGACCGCCGGGGCGCCGGCCCGATCGACGCCTCGGTCTACGGGCGCGGTGCCGGCGAGGGCTTCGGCGTGCATATCTGCACCGGCCCGGTCGCGGTGCGCGGCGCCATGCCCGGCGACGTGCTGGAGGTGCGCATCCTCGACGTGCGCCCGCGCCCGTGCGCCAACCCGCGCTTTGCCGGCCGCGCCTTCGGCAGCAATGCCGCGACGTGGTGGGGCTTCCACTACCGCGACATGCTGACCGAGCCGCGCGAGCGCGAAGTGGTGACGGTGTTCGAGATCGACTGCGAACGCGCCGACGGCTGCGCCCGCGCCGTCTACAGCTTCCGCTGGACGCCGCAGCGCGATCCGTTCGGCGTGCTGCATCCCACCATCGACTATCCCGGCGTCCCGGTCGACCACGACACCATCGTCAAGAACCACGACGTGCTGCGCGATATCGAGATCCCGATCCGGCCGCACTTCGGCGTGATCGCTGTCGCGCCCGCGCAGGACGGCCTGATCGACTCGATCCCGCCCTCCAGCTTCGCCGGCAACCTCGACAACTGGCGCGTCACGCGCGGCGCCAGCGTGTACCTGAAGGTGGCGGTGCCGGGCGCGCTGCTGTCGATCGGCGACCCGCATGCCTCGCAGGGCGATTCCGAGCTGTGCGGCACCGCCATCGAATGCTCGCTGACCGGTGAGTTCCAGCTGATCCTGCACAAGAGCACCATGATCGAACGCGGCGCGCCGTTCGCGGACCTGAGCTATCCGCTGGTGGAGACCGCCGACGAATGGATCCTGCACGGCTTCAGCTCGCCCAACCACCTGACCGAGCTGGGCCAGATGGCGCAAAGCCACATCTACCTGAAGTCCACGCTCGACGACGCCATGCGCGATGCGTTCCGCAAGACGCGCCGCTTCCTGATGACGGTCAAGGGGCTGAGCGAGGACGAGGCGGTGACGCTGATCTCGGTGGCGGTGGATTTCGGCATCACGCAGGTAGTGAACGGCAACTGGGGCGTGCACGCCATCATCAGGAAGGCCTTGTTTACGCGATCGTAAGGGTCTGCGATGACGGGCGCGGGGGCCTGCTGCCGGGCCCTATAGTATTCTCGCGGGTTCCCCGACCCGTACCACGAGATTGATGCCACACACCGAAGACGCGCTTCCCGAGCACGAAGCCTCAGCCATCCACGAACCGCGCCTGTGGCGCGACAAGGGCTGGACCGCCCGCGTGATCAAGAACGAGGATGGTGAAGGCTGGGCGGTCGAGATGATCCGCGACGGCAGCGCCGAGCCGGCGCTGGTCGGCCCCTGGACCATGGGACGCAACAAGGTCGACCCCAAGCCGCTCGACGCCACCGCGCACCAGACCCTGGTCAAGACCGCCTCGGAAGTGATCCGGCGCCATGAGCAGCAGCTGCACGCGCAGCTGAACAAGCAGGTCAGCATCGAAGCCGAAGCCGGCAGCGTGACCGTGAAGCTGGCGATCACGCCCGACGAGTTCGAGCCCTTCGGCACGCTGAGCGCCGAGGATGCCTTCGGCGAGGTGCTGGCCAGCATCAAGGTGCGGCCCGACTTCCGGCTGACGCGCGACAGCGCCGAGCGCTGGGCCGCCAGCGGCTTCGACAAGATTCGCTAGCCCGGACGGTTACTTGCGCAGCCGCAACAGCTCGGCGTAGGAGACCAGCTTGCTTTTTTCCTTGGCCAGCGTTTTGGTCTTGGCAGTCGGGCGCTTCGGCTGGCCGCGCTCGAACTTGGCGGCGGCGCGTTCGTCTTCGCGCGCGTAGGTGCGCGCGGACCTGGCTTCGGCCTTCAGCCGCTCCGCTTCCAGCCGCGCGGCGCTGCGTTCCTCGCGCGCAATATCCTGCGCGGCCGACATGATTTCGGCCCGCAGCAGGTTGCGTCTCTGCCTGGCGGCGGCACGGGCCGCCTGCAGTTCTTCCTTGCGCTGCCGCAGCCAGTCCCTGCGGTTGACCGGCGCCGGCCTGGCTTCGGCCGGCACGCTCAGGCGCAGGGCCCGGCTGAGCGAAACCTGGTCGGTCCGCCGTGCGCGCCGCGGCGTTTCCTTCCCATTACTCACGCTGCATGACTCTCCTGACACCGCACGGGTGCCGCCTGCGTCTCGTCCATGGATGTCGTTGAAACCATTCACCAACCTTACCACAGCGACAAAAGCCGCTTGCCCGGTTTCCAGGGCAGCGAAGCGCGATGGCAATCCGCGTTGCTCCGCACTATCCGGTATCGGATTCATCACACGCCACCGGGCTGGAATCTAGTGGCGGGGGCAAGGTCATCCGCTGATACGGGCCAGCGAACGATCCTGAACGCCGCGCCGGCACGCGCGCCGCGGCGCAAGCGAGCCCTGCACGACGCCTGCCTGCCGGTCATGCGTGCGATGACGCACAGACCAGAATTCGCCAGCCATTAATCTCGACCCCATGAACGCGCCATCACTTCGAATGGCGTGCGCCGGTCTCTCAGGAGCATCGGATGGATCGATTTTATTTGTTGGACGCCTCGTTCTGCCCGAGCGTCAACCAGGGTCGCACTCCCATTTACGCCAGCTCGCCCGAGCGCGCCGTGGCGTCGCAGATGACCGCGTTTACCGCGGCGCTGCAGGCGTGTACTGGCCAGTCGTTTCACCGCTACGGCGCGCTGCACGATTTCTCGGTACGGGAATACCGGACTTTCTGGCGCTGCTTCCTGCAGTGGTCAGAGGGGCTGGCGTGGTCGGGCAGCCCAGAACCGGTCTGCGTCGGCGACGATTGCGAACATGCCCGCTTCTTCCCGAACCTGTTGCTGAACTACGCGGACAACCTGCTAGGGCTGGAAGTCGCTGGGCCCGACGCCCCGGCGCTGACCGCCTGCCACGCCGATGGCCGGCGTGAGCGCCTGACCCGGGGCGAACTGCGCGAGCGTGTCGCGCGCGCGGCACATGCCTTGTCGCAACTGGGGCTGCGCGAAGGGGATCGCGTGGTGGCCGTGATGCGCAACGACGCCGAGGCCATCGTCGCCGCGCTCGCCGTGACCGCGCTCGGCGCCACGCTGTCCACCGCCGCCGCCGAGATGAGCGTCGAGACCCTGCTCGACCGCTTCGCCCCGCTGGCACCGCGGTTGCTGCTCGCGCACACCGCGCAGCGCGCCTTCGACACCGGCATCCCGCTGGCGGACAACGTCGCCGGCCTGGCTGCCGCGCTGCCTTCGCTGCAGGGCATCATCCAGCTCGACGACGGCGCCTTGCCGGCCACCGTCAGCCAGCCGGTCCATGCGCTGGCGGACCTGATCGGCCGTGGCGATGCAGAGCAGTTCTCCTTCCAGCGCTTTGCGTTCAACCATCCGCTTTTCATCATGTTCTCGTCGGGCACCACCGGCAAGCCCAAGTGCATCGTGCACGGCGCCGGCGGCAGCCTGCTGGAGCACCTGAAGGAGCACCGGCTGCACTCCGACCTGCGGCCGGGCGACCGCATGTACTTCCACACCACCTGCGCGTGGATGATGTGGAACTGGCAGCTGTCGGCGCTGGCGTCCGGGGTCGAGATCGTCACCTATGACGGCCCGATCGCCACGGTCGACGCGTTGTGGCGGCTGGTTGCGGAAGAGCGCGTCACGGTGTTCGGCACCAGTCCCGCCTACCTGAAGATGTGCGAGGACGCCGGCCTGGTGCCCGGCCAGCAGTTCGACCTGGGCGCACTGCGCGCGATGATGTCGACCGGATCGGTGCTGTTCGATGCGCAGTTCGAATGGGTGCGCGATCACGTCAAGGCGTTGCCGTTGCAGTCGATCTCCGGCGGCACCGACATCCTCGGCTGCTTCGTGCTGGGCAATCCGAACCTGCCGGTCTATGCGGGCGAAGCGCAGTGCAAGAGCCTGGCGCTCGATGTGCAGGCGTGGGAACACGGCGCGCCCACCAGCGGCATCGGCGAGCTGGTGTGCGCCAACCCGTTCCCGTCGCGGCCGCTGGGCTTCTATGGCGACATCGACGGCCAGGGCTTCCACAAGGCGTATTTTTCGGCCAACGCGGGCGTGTGGACCCACGGCGACCGGATCGAGTTTCCGCCCGAAGGCACGGCGCGGCTGCATGGCCGTTCCGACGGCGTGCTCAATGTGCGCGGCGTCAACGTCGGGCCGGGCGAGATCTATCGGGTGCTGCGCGATATCCCGCAGATCCGCGAGGCGATGGTGGTCGAGCAGCGCGCGCAAACGGCACCGCCCGACCGCACCCACGCGCAGCGGTACGAGCAACGCATGGTGCTGCTGCTGGTCTTGCAGCACGGCGTCGCGCTGACCGGCGCGCTCGCCGCGCACGTGCGCCGCGAACTGGCGCGCCGCGCCTCGCCCACCCATGTGCCCGACCGCATCCTGGCCGTGCCCGAGCTGCCGGCCACGCATAACGGCAAACTGTCCGAAGCGGCGGCGCGCAATGCGGTCAACGGCCTGCCGGCGGGCAACGCCGCGGCGTTGCGCAATCCGGACTGCCTCGACGCCATCCGCAATCATCCGGTCCTGAACCTGGCGGCGCGCGAACTGCCCGCGCCCGGCACATCGCGCGAGCAGCTCGAACGTCATCTGCAGGCCCTGTGGGAGCGCTTGTTCGATTTCGCCCCGATCGGCCGCGACGACAATTTCTTCGACCTCGGCGGACATTCGCTGCTGGCCGCGCGGCTGCTGGCGGACGTGCACCAGTCGACCGGCCGCACGATCCCTCTGGCGACACTGCTGTTCGCGCCCACCATTGCAGGCCTGGCCGCGGCCATCGACGAAGCCGCGTCCCCGCGGACTTCGCCCAACCTGGTGCCCGTGCGCGGCGGCACCGGCTCGCCGCTGTTCCTGGTGCATGGCGCGAGCGGCTCGGTGATGGAGTGCTGGGGCATGATCAACGCGCTGCGCACCTCGCGCCCGGTCTATGGGCTGCAGGCACGCGGGCTTGACGGCGAACAGCCGACGCAGCGGCGTGTCGAGGACATGGCGGCCAGCTATATCGAACAGATCCGCAGCCTGCAGCCGCGCGGTCCCTACGCGCTGGCCGGCTACTCGTTCGGCGGGCTGGTGGTGTACGAGATGGCGCAACAGCTGACCCGCGCCGGCGAGCAGGTCGAGCTGCTGTGCCTGCTCGACACCTATGTCTGCGAGCACTTCCTGCCGTGGCGCAATTGGATGCGCTACTGCTGGAACTATCCCGGCTGGCAGCTGCGCAAGCTGCGCGCGGTGCCGGCGGCACAGCGCGTGCGCTACCTGAAATACGCGCTGCGCCGGGCCGCGGAAGGTGTCGGCATGCGCCGCGGCGGCATCACCTGCAAGCCCGACGCGTTTACCGAATCGCTGCCGCCGGCGCTGCGGCAGGTGCGCGAGACCATGGTGCGCGCCATGACGACCTATCGGCCGCGGCCGTACCATGCCGGCCCGGTGCTCTACCTGCGCGCCGCGGTCAGGCAGCAGCAGCGCGGCGATCCGCTGTCGCTGTGGCGGCGCGTTGCGCTGGGCGGGCTGACCATTGCCGAGGTGCCCTGCAGCCATTTCGACCTGGTGCTCGAACCCAACCTGCAGGCGGTGGCGGCGATCCTGGACGAAGGGCTGGCGGGCGCGTGACGCAGCGGAGATGGCACGGCATGCAGCATGACGGCGTTGCCGCACGGGGCGCGGTGGATACCGCGCCGTTCGTGCTGCCGCAACCGGAGCGCCTGGCGTTGCCGGACGGCGCGGTACAGGTATGGCGGCTGGATGACGCGCAGGTCAACCCGGCATGCGCGCGCCTGGCCCATACGCTTGCGCCGGACGAGCGCGCGCGCGCCCTGGCCTACCGGCACGCCAGGCACTGCAATGGCTATGTCGCCCGGCGCGGGCTGCTGCGCTGGCTGGTCGGCGGCTACCTGCACTGCCAGCCCGAAGCGCTGCGCCTGACCGTGTCGCCATTCGGCCAGCCGGTGTTGCAATGGCCGCAGGCCGGGCTGGCCTTCAGCATGTCCCACACCGACGGCCTGGCGCTGCTGGCCTTCGCGCGGGATTGCCGCCTTGGCGTGGACGTGGAGCGGCGTGCCGGCGGCGTGAACGTAGCGGCCGTCCCGGGATTTGGACGCGGCATATTTTCCGCGCAGGAAGCGCAGGTCCTGGCGCGTGCCCCGCCCGCTGCGGCCGACGCGCTGCTGGGCATCTGGACGCGCAAGGAAGCGCTGCTGAAAGCGCTCGGCACCGGCCTCTCGGCCGATCCCACCGCGTACACCACGGAAGACGACTGGCGGCGCGGCGCGGGCCATTGGCGGGCTTCGCGAGATGGCATAGCCATGTCCGGCTGGACCTGCCTGGACCTGGATGCCGGTGCCGGGTTCAGGGCGGCGCTGGCCGTATCGCTGCCGGAAGCAAGCGTCACGTGGTTCCGTTGCTGACCGGTCCCGCGGCTCGGCAAGGGACTGGCCACGTAACACGTTACGTGACACGTAACGCCCGCCGGCCTGATGCCAGCCATGCGCGCGGGCCGGCCCGCATGGGCCGCCCTGCCGCAAACCCGCGGCCAGCGTGGGTCGTGGCGCTGACCGGGCGCGCGGGCCCGGCCCCTGCCGGAGTTGGCATCCCCTTTGCTGATTCCGGTGAAATGCGTTGGCCACCAGGCCAATGCCGGATACCAACCGGAGCAAGGAATGAGCTGGACTAACCGTGGAGCGCCGGCCCCGGCGCAGGTGCTGGAATGCGGCGGCGAGGCGCATGCCGTGGTCATCGACGACATGCCGATGTACCGGCACGGCATCGCGCGCCTGCTCGGCGAGATGCCGGGCATTGGCCGGGTGGAACCGGTGGAGACCGAGGCCCTGGCGGCGCGCAACCCGCGCTTGCCGGCGCCGGCGCTGCTGGTGTTCGGCATGCCGCCGGAGCTGGCCGAAGGCTGGAACCAGCTGCGGCTGGCCAGCCTGGTGCTGCGTCCGCGGCGCCTGCTGCTGATCTCGGACAATATGTGGCTGCGCCTGCCGCCCGGCCTGGACGCGCGCTTTGCCCGCGCCCTGTGCCGCTCGGCATCGCTGGCAACGATCGAACGTGACGTGCGCGCGCTGCTGGACCTGCCGCTCGCCGCGCCGGCCCGGCCCGGGCCGGACGCCATGCCGACCGGAGTCCGGCGTCCCTTCCACGCGTTCGCGTAAGACGCGGCTATCCGGGCCTATCGCGCCGGCGAGATCCTGTGCACCTGGGCCGTGGCTCCGGCGCTGCGGCGCGCGAACGTGCCTGCGTTCTCGTTCTCGCCGTAATAGAAGGTCGGGGCGGGAGCGAGATGCCTCAGGAACGGCTGGAACTCGCGGCTGCCGATGCAGATCTTGGACCGCTCCGAGGCCGCGCCAAGCAGCACCTCCCGCGCCGCTTGGTCAGCCCTGTCCATGCCCACCGCGCGTGCGCGCTGGTCGGTCAGGTCATCGTCGACCAGCACATAGCGCCCCGGCAGCAGGTGCGACAGCATGAAATCGCTCAGCGCTTCCTGGACCGATATCGACAGGCCGAACAATCGCCGGGGCATGTTGGCGGGATTGATGCCGCCCCAGTCATAGGTGCCGCCCTCGCGATTGCGGCGCGGGTTCACGGTGAACTTCGACGACATTGTTCCTATCGCCATGACGTGTACATCGGCGAGCGAGCGCAGCAGGGAATACTGCGCCTCGTGCACGGCCAGCAGGCCCGGCGCATTGGCGTAAAGGCCGCCATCGACGAACTGGTTGTGGTTGAAGGTGTAGCGCGCGAAGTAGGCCGGCGCGGCACTGGTCGCCATCGCGATATCCGCGATGCGGAACTTGTGGTCGCGCTTGAAATTGACGTGGTGCGGCGTCTTGAAAATCTGCGGCCGCCCGGTGGAGTAATTGATCGCGGGAATGACGACCCGGTGCGCGCAGGCGCCGAGCAGGCGCTCGCCGAACAGATGCTCGGCACACAGCAGTTCCAGCAGCCGGCGCGAGCCGAACGGCGCGCGCCAGATGCCGGCAAGCGACCAGCGCCGCTGGAAAATCTGCTCGCCGTGCCGCGTCAGCAGGTCCACGATGCGGCTTGCCGGCAGCTCCAGCGCCAGGGCCAGCGCAATGACGCCGCCGATCGAGGTCCCGGCAATCAGGTCGAAGCGGGTCGCGATCGGCGCTCCGATTTCCTCCTCGAAGTCGGCAAGCAGCCTGGCCGTGTACAGCCCGCGAAAGCCGCCGCCCGAGAGCGCGAGAATCTGAAACCGGTCCGGAGCCGACTCGTCCAAGGATTCTCCCCTGCTGCCGTATGAACTGTCGTCGCACGGCCGGAGACCCACGTCTGGTCCTCGTGGCAATGCCGCCCGCCTCAATGCCATGCGCATCCATACTAGGCGACGGCTGCATGTTTTTACAGAAGCGCCGCGGGCGAAGCAGCCCGATCATGCAGGCAATTAGACGGCATTTCATTCTGATTTGCACGACGGCACTGTCATGCGCCAGAGCCCCCGCGACCGTCCGCTGCCAGCGCAGGCATTGACGCGTGGGCAGCAGCGGGTCGTTGCGTACGGCGATGCGCGGCCACGGTAAAGACGAATGCCAGTGCAATGAGCAAGGCCGCGACCACGCCAAGGTACTGCGCGTCGGTAGTCCGGAGCACGAGCCCGCCAAGCACCCCCGAGCACGCAAGGCCAAGGTACGTGGCGGTATTGTTCAGCGCGAGCAGCAGCGGCGCCACCTGCGGCGACAGTTCCACCAGCCGATGCTGTTGCGGCACGATGAGCCCCCATCCGCACAGCCCCCAGACCACCAGCGCGATAACCGCACTGAGCGGATGCGCGGAGGTCCATGGCAGCGCGCAGAAATTAACAATGGCCACCCACAGCATCGCGCTGACGATATGGCGACTCTCGAACCGGTCCACCAGGCGGCCGGCCAGCAGATTGCCCACCGTGGCGGCGATGCCCCACAGCAGCAACATGCCCGCGAGCATGCGGCCATCGCCACGCGTCACCGGTTGCAGGACCACGCCAGCATACGTATAGACCATCAGGAAGCCGCCGAACGCGAACAGCGAGGTCATCAAGGTCAGCGCGACGCGCATGTCGCGCAACGGGGCCAGCCGCTCACGCAGCCGGACCGGTGCAGGCGGCGCGATGGATGGCAGCAGCGCCCAGACACCGATCATCGCCGCGACGCCCAGCGCAGTGACGAACCACAGTGTCGTCCTCCAGCCTCCGAAGCCACCGATCAGCGTGCCGATCGGCGAACCCAACGCGGTGGCTCCGGTCAGGCCGGCCGTCACGGCGGCCAGCGCGCGCCCGCGCTTGCGCGGATCGGCAAGTACCGAAGCCACGCCCAACGCGGTCGGCGCGAACAGCGCTGCGCCGAATCCGGCCAGGGCGCGGCTCAGCAGCACCCATTGCATGTCCGTGGCGAGCGCGCTGACGGCGTTGCCGACCACAAAGATGCCGAGCGCCGCCACCAGCAGCAGCTTGCGCGGCAAGCCGCCAGCCACTGCCGCCATCACGGGCGCGGCCACCGCGTAGGTCAACGCGTAAAACGTCACCATCAGGCCGGCGGTGCTGACCGAGGTATGCAGGGACGCCGCCACGCTTGGAAGAATGCCGGCGATGACGAAGTTGTCGGTGCCCAATGCGAACATGCCCAGGGCCAGTATCAGTAGTCGACGGTCCATACAGAAAACCCGCTGCGAAATGCGGTGAAGGTTGGGTCTGAGTTGGCGCTTGCGCCGTGAAATTGCTGTGCAGTTACCGCCACGGCCGGCCAGTGGGAGGACTGCCAGTCGATCATAGCCAACGTTGACCGCGTCTCAAATGTCATATATACGGTCAATTCAGGACATCAATTCAGGGCACCTCTGCCGGGGACATTCCATGCACACGATCGGCTTTGTCGTCTTTCCGAACTTCTATGTGATGGGTCTGGCGGCAATCACCGCGTTCGAGCTGGCCAACGTCGTACTGGAAGAACAGGCCTATGGGGTGACGGTCCTGTCCGAGGACGGCGGACTGGTGATGTCGTCGGCAGGCATCCGCGTTGAAACAGAGCCTTTCGGCAACACCACCTTCGATACGGTGATGTTCGGTTCCGGCGTCGAGATCGACCTGGTATCCACCGCGCTGACAGCTTTCGTCAGGCAGGCCCTGGAGACCTCGAGACGGATCGCCGCGCCTTGCACGGGCGCCTTCATCCTGGCGCACGCCGGCGTGCTGGATGGTCGGCGGGCAACCACGCATTGGCGCTTCGCGCACGACCTGCAGCGGCACTTTCCGCGGGTCACGGTCGAGGAAGACCAGATTTTCATCGTGGACGGCCCGATCTGGACTTCCGCAGGGATGACCGCGACCATCGACATGGCGCTGGCCATGATTGAAAAGGACCACGGCGCCGAAGTCTCGCGCGCGGTAGCGCGCAAGCTGGTGATCTACCACCGGCGCGCCGGCGGACAATCGCAGTTCTCCACCTTGCTCGATCTCGATCCGAAATCCGACCGGATCCAGAAGGCTATCGATTACGCCAGCACCAACCTGCGCAACGCATTGACCGTCGATGAACTCGCCGGCATTGCAGGGCTGAGCCCGCGCCAGTTCAGTCGGGCGTTCAGCGCGGAGACCGGGCAGTCGCCGGCCAAGGCCATCGAGCTTCTACGCGTGGAGGCCGCCAGGCTGATGCTGGAGAAGGGCCGGCTCTCGCTGGACGTGATCGCGAAAGAAGTGGGATTTGTCGATCGGGAGAGGATGCGCCGCGCATTCCTTCGTACGACCGGTCAGCCACCTCAGGCGGTCCGCCGCATCGGCAGGGAAACGCGCGGGCTGGCACCTGCTTGAACGCAACAGCGCCCGTGCAGAATGGCTGCGCATGGAAGCTCTCGCGCCGTGCACGGACAGTTCGACCGCCAGACAGGTGATTCACGCGTCGCAGTGGAACACGCCGATTTTTCTAAGCTCGCCGCCCAAAAAGTTTCACTTCCGCTGCAAATCGCAAGCTGTAACCATGCACCCAACTCTGTCCCCGGCCCGCACGGATGGGGAACGCGCGCGGCGGTGGCACCGCCGTTTCCCAAATCACGCGAGCGACGGATGACCATGGTGTTCTTGCTGACGCGGCGGCTTCCCGTGCTGGCCATCCTGCTGTGGCTTGGCATCGGCGCGGTCCGGGCCGCGCCGGATCCCGCCGCCGAAGCGGCGGCCGTGCCGGTCGAAGTCCGCCTGATGAATCGCCCGATCATGGTGCTGCGCGCCACGCTGGCCGGTGTCACGCCTGAAGTGCGCGCGCGGCGCGCGCTCGACCGCTTCGAAGCCATGACCCCGTCGGACCTGCGCCAGCCCGTGCGCACCAGCCCTGGCGAGCTTGCCGGCCAGCGCGGCGAAGCCATCTATATCGGCGAGCGGCTGCTGCTGGCCGTGGTCGAAGGCGACCTCGATCCCGAGGACAAGGCCGCCTCGCTCGAGACCCTGGTCCGGCAGACCGTCGACAATGTCGGCCAGGCCGTCGCCGCGCGCCGACAGCAACAACATTGGCCTACGCTGATTCGCGGCGCCTTGCGCACGGGCGGCGCGCTGGCGGTCGCGGTCTTGCTGGTCTGGGGGTTGACCAGGACCCGGCGCTTGCTGGGGCGCGTGGTGGACGCCTCGCTGCAGCGGCACCTGAAGGCGCGCACCGCCAACGGCTTCGACTGGACCGCCGCGCTCTACCAGCTGACCGACCGCATCGTGCGCATCCTGGCGGTGGCGCTGTTCGCGCTGGTCGCCTTTGTCTGGCTGGAATTCTCGCTGCTGCAGTTTCCGCTGACGCATCCGCTCGGCGACCGCATGGGCGCCTACCTGTGGCGGCTGCTGGAAGGCATCGGCAACGCCGTGGTCGGCGCCATCCCGGGCCTGCTGGTGGTCGCCATCATCCTCTTCATCACGCGTGGCGTTCAGGCCGTGGTCTCGAGCGTGTTCGCGGCCACCGAACGCGGCAACCTCACGGTGCCCGGCCTGCATCCGGAGACGGTGCCGGCGACGCGCCGCCTGGCCATGGTGCTGGTGTGGGCGCTCGGCTTCACCTTTGCCTACCCCTACATTCCGGGGTCGCAGAGCGACGTGTTCAAGGGCGTGTCCGTGCTGCTCGGCTTCATGCTGACGCTGGGCTCGGCCAATGTCGTGAACCAGCTGATGAGCGGCATGGTGCTGGTGTATGCGCGCGCGCTGCGCGTGGGCGACATGGTCAGCATCGGCGATACCGTGGGATGGGTCGAGAACCTGGGTCCGCTGTCGGTCAGGCTGGTCAACCTGCGCCGGGAGCAGGTCACGCTGCCGAACGCCGTGGTGGTCGGCAGCGCCGTGCACAACTATTCGCGCTCCGGCGACGTCCACCAGGGCAGCGCGGCCCTGCTGTCATCGGCGGTGACGATCGGCTATGACACGCCCTGGCGCCAGGTCCATGCGATGCTGCTCAATGCCGCGCGCCAGGTGCCCGGGCTGGACCCGGCCACCGCACCCTTTGTGCTACAGCGCGGACTGTCGGACTTCTACGTGGAATATGAATTGTTCTTCGCCATCGAAGACCCGCGCCGCCGCTTCTTCGCCCTGTCCACGCTGCATGCCGCGATCCAGGACGAGTTCAATCGCCACAACGTGCAGATCATGTCGCCGCATTTCGTGCTGCAACCGAAGGAGCCGGTGACGGTGCCGGCCGAACAATGGCATGCGCCCCCCGCGCAGCAGCGCAGCGACGGCTGAATCGCCTGCGCACTGCGGTCGGATGCTGATGCCAGCGTCCGCGCGGCCGCGGCAAAAGCCGATGCTGGCCACGCCGCGGTGGACAAGGCTGCGGCTCGGGGCCACGCCATCATGACCCGACCCATCCCGACGCTCCATCGGTTGTCCGCGCGGGCCTGGCAACGGCTTGCCAGCCGGCCGCATCGCTTCGTCGTGGTGTCGTTCTCGCTGTCCGTCATGCTGCTCGTGCTGCTGCTGTGGCGCGGGCTTCAGCTGTCGCAAGGCCGCGAGATCGAAACGCTGCGGCATATGCAGGCGGTGCGCGCGCAGAGCATGGATGCGCTGCTGCAACGCGAGGCCGAACGTCTGCTCAGCGTGAGGAATTTCGCGGAACACCTGCTGCAGATCCAGGCTACCGCGCCGGCCAGGCCGGATGCAGACCTGCGCGCCGCGCTGGCGCGTCGCGACGAGCCGGTGTGGCCGGTGCCCGCGCACGACGCAGCGGCGGTCTACGGCGTCGGCGCCGCGGCGCTGCGCGGGCTGGAGGGCTTCGACCGGAACGACGCGCGGCTGGGGGCCGACGTGATCGTGGCGCGCTCGCTCAGCCATCTGCTGAGCGCGGCGCCACAGGGATCCGGGATACGGCGGCGCATCGCCTATGTCTCGCGCAACGGCGTGCTGACGGCGTATCCCTCGATTCCGCCACAAGAGGTCTCGTCCGCCGTGCACCGCCTTGCCGCTGCCCCCTATTTCCTTGACAGCCTGCCCGCGCGCAATCCCGGCCGACGGATGCAATGGCGCATCGCCCAGGCCACGGCCGAGCGCGACCAGGTCTCTCTTTTCCTGAGCGTGCCGGTCTATGCCGGTGGGGATCTCCGGGGCGTGGCCATCCTCGAGCTGCCCCAGCGCAGTCTCGATGACCAGCTCGGCACCGCCCCCTTCCACCAAGCCAGCAGCTACCTGGTCGATCGGGAAGGCAGGCTGGTCGGCGCCAGCACGCGCAATGTGCGCGCCGGCGAAACCATGCAGACAGCGCTGTCGGGGCCATGGCCGGCCGCGACACTGAACACGGTCTTCCATGCGGATTCGGGCCTGGTGAGCGGCGGCAACGGCGGTGGCAACGACCTGATGTTCCGCCGGCTGGGCAATGGCGGCCTGGCGCTGGTCGACGAGATTCCGGTGAACCAGCTGTGGCGGGCCAGTGCCGCACGGCTGAGCGGCGTGGTTGGCGCGGGCGCGGCCGCGCTGGGCATTCTGCTGTGTGCCACGCTGGCGGTGGTCCACAGCCTGTTCCGGCACTACCTGGCGCGCGGCGAGGCGCTGCGCACCCTGGCGGAAACCGACGCGCTGACCGGCCTGGCCAACCGCCGTGTCTTCGCCGCGCGGTTCGAGGCGGAATCGGCGCGCTGCGCGGCGGAGCAGCGGCCGATCGCCGTGGTCATGCTGGACATCGACCACTTCAAGTCCATCAACGATCGCTGGGGACATGCCAGCGGTGACGTGGTGCTGCGCGGGGTAGCGGATGCGTTGCGCGGCGGCGTGCGCCAGGACGACCTGCCCGCGCGGCTTGGCGGCGAGGAATTCGCGGTATTGCTGCCGGGCACCGGCGTCGATGATGCCGCCGCGGTGGCCGAGCACCTGCGACAGCGACTGGAAGGCCTGCGCTGCGAGCCGGCGCCCGACGCGGGCAGTACCGAACCCATCCGCTTTACCGCCTCGTTTGGCGTGGCCGGGGCCGCGCCCGGGGATCG
This sequence comes from Cupriavidus taiwanensis, assembly GCF_900250075.1. NCBI lineage: Bacteria > Pseudomonadati > Pseudomonadota > Betaproteobacteria > Burkholderiales > Burkholderiaceae > Cupriavidus > Cupriavidus taiwanensis. The sequence continues at coordinate 1,027,139 of NZ_LT977071.1, read as the reverse complement.
TGCCAACCTCGATGCGCTGCTGATGGCTGCCGACCGGCGCTTGTATGAAGCCAAGGCCAACGGCCGCAACCAGGTGGTGGCGCGGTAGCGGGCAGCGTGTGCGAATCGCCAGACTTAAAGAGAGCTTGCGGTCGAGACGCTGGGCCGAGACATTACGAGATCCTCCTAACTGTCGAAAACCCTACGATAACGTCCGTGACCTTTGGGCTCGCGGCGCGTCGCTGTTCCCATTACTGCAAGTACCGCTTCCGTACTCATTCCCGCGATTGCCCGAAGATCCGCTGCATCAGCATCCGTCATCAGGGGAACGCCACCTGGGGTCTTTTTATTTTCTTCGAGAACGCGCCGTTCAAAGGCATTCAATTCATAAGCCAACGCTCTACGGCGCATATTGTTGGCGTACCCTGGATTGCCCGACTTCTCCGCGCTCTCCATCAATTTGTCATACATCGCCTTCTTCTTCCTGACCTCAGCGATGAATATTGCTCTGTCGTCCTTGGTAATCGGACCGAGGAGCCAGAACCCCCCATGTGAATCGTGCACGAACTTGTCGAAGAACTCACTCACCGCGGCAGGGACCCTGGACGCCGCGTTCACTTCCGCCACTATCTGTCGTTGCACAGCGTCCGCTGGCGGCGGTAGGTCAACATAACCGATTCTGGGATTGAAAACCCTTCGCGGCTTGCTTGCCTCCTGGGCGCGTGCGACATCCTTGCGCCAGTCCAACTCCGATTCCCACAGATCCGTCTTGTCCTGGGCGCTGGAATTTCGATAGCTGGACAGACCTTTGAACTTTGAATCAGGAGATACCTGCGCACGCCAACGCCAATAGAGTTGCATGTGATATTGCATGCGGTTCTCGCATGGAGGACCATTTCCAGCGCTTACGCTTTCCTTCTCGACGAATCTGGTCCAGTCGCAATATGCATTGAATGCATTGTCCAGCTCTGGAGCGATATCGAAGTCCACACGCGCTTCAGGCAACATCTTGTCTTTAGGCAACAACTTGACGCCTGCATTGCGCGCTTCAAAGTACATGTCATTCAAGGCTATCTGCGACAGCAGTGCCGATCTACCACTGACTGACTTGCCCTGATCTCCTGGCCCATATCCACCCCCCAGGTCCGAGTGGGCGCCAGGATAGATGAACTCTTTTGTGTTGGATGGGTAGGCCCTGGCACCGATGCGCGCGGTGGACAGTGGAAAGGATTGTCGGATTTCGTGAGCCGCCACGTAGTGGACAACCTTGCCAACATTCTCGATATCCATAGTGCCGTCAGCCCAGTCCATCAAGCCCTTGGCAATAGGCATTGAATCGGCCACCCCAACCGAGGCGACGGTGTCAAAAATCCCCAGGAAACGGAGATCGAGCGTGGCGTTGCCGACCTTCATGCCGGTTGCCTTGCGAATCCATTGGCAGAACGTACGGGCTTCTGCTGCGCCGCGTGAAAAGCCAAAAACCGAAAGACGGACGGCGGTGATTCTTGGGCGCTTTCCTTCGATTGCTTTTAGCAAGCGATTTTGAAGACCGCCGAAAATACCGATCATTTTCCCATCGCCCAAGCGCCAGCTCGTGCGAAGGCCATGCATTGCACTTGTCGTGAGCGTAAGCATCTCCTGCTCATCGAGCAAGTCATCGTCTGTCACGGAGCGATGCAGTGCATTGAAGACCTGTAACATCGCCCAATGGATGCGCGCCTCTCCGCCGCTGGCAAAAGCTTTGCCCCCGCCAGATTCCGAATTCTCACCGATCTGAGGGAATTTTGTTCCGACGCCAGGCATATAGTAACGAAATCCCTCCACACGATCATTAAGGTGAACATTGTGGAGGGCTACGATATTGGAGTGGCTGTTCGTAGGCATATCTCGCACCATGTTGTTATTAGTGCCATCAAAAAAAAGACCAACGTGAATTTCCCGCGTACAGCTTAGAATGCCTTCATTGACGGCGGCGGTGCCCACACGTTGGCAAAACTCGCGCGGCGTGGGAGCACGCGTTGCCCGTGGCCCTGCGATCGGCAGCAAAGGCCGAAACGTTGCACCACCCGGTGGTTCATTCCACCAATCGGTGGTCGCTGCAGGGGTAAGCCGACGAAAATGTGGTGACCATACCGAAGGCCTGCCATTCCCATTCAATCCAGATGAATCGAGCCATAACAGAGTTTGATGACCGCTACTCTGGACCAGGCATTCGGCTGTCAACGTTGTCGCGGTCTTAAAGTATCCACACCGCACATCACGCGTCGTGGCATTGAAATCAAGTTCATACCAGCCGGGCTGAAAAGCGCTCATTGTCGCTCCTTCGGGTATAGGGGCATCTGCTCCGGGGGAAGTGATGGCGAATCGTCAGGACTAACCTGCAGCGCACGGTGTGCCTCCCGAGATCGGGCACGAGCTTCGGCCTCGCTTGCCGCACCACGCCACGGTTCGAAATGAAAGTCCGGTGGCATTACCGGATAATCTGGCCCGGGATAGTCGGGATGGCCTGCCCCCTTGCTTGAGATGATGATCCTGACTTTCCCGTTCGGTAGAAAATGGACGTTAACGTTGCCGGGCTTGTCGTACTTTTCGATTGAAACGATCGCTTCGTGCCATTTACCTACTGCCGCGTCCCCGGTCGCATTCGGATCCGAACTCGAGGTCGTCCAGCGTACCGTTGCAGTCAGTCCTTCATGCCACTTCCTTGGGTAGGTCACACAACAAACAAAGCCTCCCCCACCGCCATAGGCGAAGGAATTGCCTCCCCACGCGTCGTTGACGTAGAACTGATGGATATAGTCGGGCGTATGATTGTAAGCAGTGATACTTGAAGCAGCCATATCATCCGCCCGCCCTTCACTCTTGCTGCATGCCGCAATCATCATGGTCAGCGCTGCCAGGATAACCGTCATCAATGTCGTGCGCTTCAGCTTCATACCATTTCCGTCCTTCACCGTTTTGTCTTATGTCCACGCATTGCTCACCTACGCACTATTCCGGGGATTTCACCGTATTGCCGGACTCATAGCAGTACTACCCGCCACCTTCCCTTCCAGTACGTTCCATATGGCATCAGACCATTGCGTCATGCAGTCCTTGAGACTTTCTCCACCAGCCACCCGTCTCCAGGTATCCGCCAGTTCCGGCAATCGATAAAACGCCTCAGTACAGGTCAGACTTAGTACTATGAACTGAAGCTTGTCTGCCGGCGCTCCTATTCCTAGCTTCGTGGCACGATCGATATGATCCATTAGAGTTGCATGGAACTCCCCCCGTTGTTCGACAGGAACCAATTCAGGCGTTGTGTCGAGAAGGAGGCTGAACATGGTGTCGCCCTCACTGGCATCAAGCATTGCGGCAAACTGGCCACCGGTGAGATGTAGAAATTCATGCTGATCGGCAACTTCATAACTGTTCGTGACGACAGGGTTCAGCCGACAAGGCGCATTTGTCCGGTCCAAGCAACTCCACGATGCTATGTCTTGCGCCACCCTGAGACGTTGGGAATCCGTCAACAATCGCCACAACTCGGGCAATATGCGCGTGTCGGCAAACCGACAGTGGAGTTCCATGTCGCCGTCGATCTGAGCCATCGCCAGGTAAGAAAGCGTTTGACATACCTCCTCGGCGCACTTTGAGGAAGACAGCCAACTGAACGCAGGAGCGGAAGCCCCTGCCGCAATGATTTGACTGACACGCGCTTTCGCGCTTGCATCGCTGGCGGGCAACTCGACTAAGTGCGGTGCCACATCGCCAAATGCCGCGAGCCTAGAGTGAGCCAGCACATTATGGATTGGCCAGGCATCCTTTCGCGCAATGGAGCAGATTCTCGCAAAATCGACGAGCATCGCATCGATCAATAGCCACTGTGAAAGACCGTCTTGTGCCAACTGCCACTGCGCAATTTGTGCCGCCGCAGCTTCAGGCTTCAGGACGTCGACAGCAAAGTCCACGGCCTTCCTCATTGCAACATCGAGAACGGCGCTCCGCGCTTGGCGGCCTCCAATGCGCACTCAACGCAAACACTGGAAGGGAATAGCGGAATGCCATAAGACTGACTCACCGGCCCCTCGAACTTCCTCTGCGCCGCCTTGTAGGTAATCGGGCCGGGACATTCGAAGGTAATATTGCCGCCCTCAATCGTGATGGCAGCCCCGCCAGCCGTCGCAATGTGAATCCGCTTGGCCGCGGCAAAGTCCACATTCATGTTGGCCGACACAATGGTCAGGTCCTCACGCGCCGCCAACTTAAGCAGATCCTGCTGCGCCTGGAAATCGATATCGCCCTGACCTGCCGTCAGTTGCAGGCCGACGTTTCCGTCGCCGGCAACTGAGAGTCCCGCCGCCACGCCTATCGCCTGACCCGCATGGATGCGCCCCTGCCCTGCGACGGCGACATTGCTGTCCTGCCCGCTGGCCATTACAACGCTTTCCCCATTAGCGATCTGCAAGTCCTGTCCCGCGACGACGGCCACGCCAGCCCGGCCGTTGAGGTGGACCATCGGCTCGATTTGGTGCGGCACCATTCCCGGCGTGCTGGTATTGCCGCTAGCCGCGTCCTCCTTTGCTGCTTCGAGCGATTGTCCATCTACCATGCCTGCCGTGGCCGTTGCTTGCCTCACCAGCGGTGAATCGTCATCCTTCGCGGTCGAAAGGGCGTGGCTTTGATGGGTGGTAGCGCCATCACTCAGCGTCCTGACCAGATCGCCTGCCTGCCGCAGCAGTGCGATGCCTGCAGCGTTGTCACCCGTTGGCAGTACGTGGCCCGTGGCGGCATCGCGATAGGTCGTCAACAACAGCCCGGCCCGGCCGCGTACCGCGGCGTAGCCATCGGTCCGCAACTCGAATCCCTGGCCTCGGAAGCTGCCGCGGCGGTTGTCCTGCTGATGAATTAGATGGCCGAGGTTAAGCTGGGTAGCTTGTTCCGTCGTAGCCAGTTGCGTGCGCAGCTGCCCGTCGCTGTCGTCAAGCACCAACTGGTTGTAGCCCGTGCCGCCGTGTTCCTGGCTCTTGAAACCGGTCAGCGCCGCGGCATTACGGTGTCCGTCTGGGTCGGCGCCCATGCCATGCCACGCGGGGCTGTTGCCACCGGCCAGGTTGCCTTGCGCGCTCGACTGGCTGTCAGAGCCAAGCGCATAGATGCCACTGGCGTCATAGGGTTGGGAGAACGTGCTGCCGTTCATGGACTTGCCGCCCGGCGTGGGTGGGATGCCGGCTTCGCCTTGGCCGTTGTAAAGCGCGCCGATGACGAACGGCTGGTCGATGTCATCATCCGCGAACTTGACTAGCACCTCCTGGCCGATGCGAGGTAGCCATTGCCAGCCCATGCCGGCCCCAGCCTGCCGTTGCGCCACGCGCACCCAGCGACTGCTGCGGTCGTCGGCGCGCTCGCCACGCTGCCAGGGAAAGCGCACGCGGATGTGCCCGCGCGGGCTGGCGTGATGTTCGGCATTGCCGTCCGGCTGCATCTGCCCGTCGGGGCCGACCACGATCGCCGCATGAACGCCGAGCGGGGTGGCGCGGCTGTAAAGGCGCGGACAATCAGCGCCCAGGACGCGCGCGCGCCATGGCCGCCGCGCGTCGTAGGCGCGGAACAGGCACGCGTAGCCCTGCTGTTGCGCTACCGCCTTCAGCTCCGAGCTAGGGCTGAGCCGGTCAGCCTCGGACAGCGGAAAGGGGTCGGGCAAGCCAAGCGTGAGCTCGGCAATATCGGGGGCCGGTAGCGGTGTGTCGAAGCACAGTGCCGCGTCCAGCGGTCCCAACCGGTCGGCCAGCGCCGCACGCCTGTCGGCGGCGAGGTTGTTGATGCCGCAGTGCTCGACGGCGTCGACCAGCAGCGGATAGCCGAAGGCATCGTCATCCAGCGGCGGCAGGTGCGGGCAGCCCTTGACGGTCAGCCGCGTGCCGCTACGCAGCGAGCGCACCGAGGCGCGTCCGGTGAAGCGCAGCGACCGGACTTCGATCGCTTCCATGACCTGCTCGGCGACCCGCTGGGCGCTGGCTGCGTCCGGCGCCAGCGACAGACTCACCGACAGATAGGGATCCGGGCTCGCGGCGCGGTTCACATGGCCAGCGAAGCGCGCCGGGGCGTGAGCCCGGATCGTGCGTTTGGCTTCTGTGTCCCACGCGGACACGGCGACGCCTCCCACGCCGACCGATGTTTCACATGCCAACTGCTGGATCGCGTCCCGAGCTTCCTGGCTATGCGCACGGTGGAAACGGATGCCGCCGCCATCCGCCGACTCGGCGTCTTCGGGCAGTTGCGCGCTGTCGGCAAAGATCACTACCGCGTGCCCACCGGCCGCTTCGTTGTCTTCCACCACCGTGTAGCCCAAACCGGCCTCGGCCAGCAGGCGCGACAGGAACTGGTAGTCGGTCTCGCGGAACTGCGCTACGTGGGTGCGCTCGCCGATCGCTGCGATGCGGGCCTCGGCGCCGGCGGCATAGCGCCACTGCGCGTAGGGCGAATATGGCTGCAGGATCGCCTCGATGATGCTGTCGAGGCGACGGTTCTGAAAGACCTGGCTGTTGCGCTGCTGCGTGGTCAGCCACAGCCACGGCACTACGGTCAGCCGATAGCGCGCCAGGCTGCCATCCGCGCCGAGCTTCTCGGCCTGCCGGATCAGGCCGGTACGGCGCGACTCCCTGCCATCTGCAAGTGCGGTAAGTAGCGTGACGCGCTGCCCAAGCAAGCTGTCGAGCGGGATGCCTGCATTGGCGCTGAGCGCGATGATGCGTGATTCCGCAAGCATCGAGATACCTTCGCGGCCGATCCATGCCTCGACGGCAAGCTCCTCGAGCGGCGAGCTGCCGTCCAGCCTGTACAGACGGTGGTGCGATGAAAAAAGATGCTGATAGAGCGTGGCAAGGTCCATTTTCCGTACAACCAGGGCAGCGCAATCACCGATGGGCGGAACATGCGAATTTGCCGCGAAACCGTACGGAAGTCCATCAGAAATGTATTAAATGATATTTATATCTATTTTTATCAGATTAAAGAAACCGTCATGCGGGCCTCTGCCCGCTTCGGTTAACAAAAAAAGCCGCTCAAAAGAGCGGCTTTCCCCTTGACGCAAGCGGACACCCAGCCCGCCTTCGCATCAATCGTCCAACAACGACAAATCCCTCACCGCGCCCTTGTCCGCCGACATCACCAGCTTGGCATACGCCTTCAGCGCCGCCGACACCTTGCGCGGGCGCGGCTTGGCGGGCTTCCAGCCCTTGGCGTTCTGCGCTTCGCGGCGGCGCGCCAGTTCTTCGTCGGACACCAGCACGTTGATGGTGCGGTTAGGGATGTCGATGCGGATCTTGTCGCCGTCCTGCACCAGGCCGATGGCGCCGCCGGCCGCGGCCTCGGGCGAGCAGTGGCCGATGGACAGGCCCGAGGTGCCGCCGGAGAAGCGGCCGTCGGTCAGCAGTGCGCAGGCCTTGCCCAGCCCCTTGGACTTGATGTAGCTGGTGGGGTAGAGCATTTCCTGCATGCCGGGGCCGCCCTTGGGGCCTTCGTAGCGCACGATCACCACGTCGCCGGCCTTGACCTTGTCGTTGAGGATGTTCTCGACCGCTTCGTCCTGCGATTCGGTGACGTGGGCGGTGCCCTCGAACACCAGGATGCTTTCGTCGACGCCGGCGGTCTTCACCACGCAGCCGTCGAGCGCGATGTTGCCGGTCAGCACCGCCAGGCCGCCTTCCTTGGAGAAGGCGTGCTCGTAGGAGCGGATGCAGCCTTCGGCGCGGTCCAGGTCCAGGCTGGGCCAGCGCGTGTTCTGGCTGAACGCCACCTGGGTGGGAATGCCGGCCGGGCCGGCCAGGTAGAACTGCCTGACGGCCTCGTCCTCGGTGCGGGTGATGTCCCACTGCGCCAGGGCGTCCTTCAGCGTGGGCGCGTGCACCGTCGGCACGTCGGTGTGCAGCTTGCCGGCGCGCTCGAGCTCGCCCAGGATGGCCATGATGCCGCCGGCGCGGTGCACATCCTCGATGTGGTACTTGTTGGTGTTGGGCGCGACCTTGCACAACTGCGGCACCACGCGCGACAGGCGGTCGATGTCGGTCATGTCGAAGTCGATTTCCGCCTCGCGCGCGATCGCCAGCAGGTGCAGGATGGTGTTGGTCGAACCGCCCATGGCGATGTCCAGCGTCATGGCGTTCTCGAACGCCTTGAAGCCCACCGCGCGCGGCAGCACGCGCGCGTCTTCCTGCTCGTAATACTGGCGCGCCAGTTCCACGATGCGGCGGCCGGCGCGCTTGAACAGCTGCTCGCGGTCCGCATGCGTGGCCACCACCGTGCCGTTGCCGGGCAGCGACAGGCCCAGCGCCTCGGTCAGGCAGTTCATGGAATTGGCGGTGAACATGCCCGAGCACGAGCCGCAGGTCGGGCAGGCGGAACGCTCCACCTCGGCCACGTCGGCGTCGGAATACGCGCTGTCGGCGGCGATCACCATGGCGTCGACCAGGTCCAGCTTCTTGAACTCCATGGCCTTGGTGACGGGGTTGGCCAGGCGCGTCTTGCCGGCTTCCATCGGCCCGCCCGAGACGAAGATCACCGGGATGTTCAGGCGCATCGCGGCCATCAGCATGCCGGGGGTGATCTTGTCGCAGTTGGAGATGCACACCATGGCGTCGGCGCAGTGCGCGTTGACCATGTATTCCACCGAGTCGGCGATGATGTCGCGGCTGGGCAGCGAATACAGCATGCCGTCATGGCCCATGGCGATGCCGTCGTCGACCGCGATGGTATTGAACTCCTTGGCGACGCCGCCCGCGGCCTCGATCTCGCGCGCGACCAGCTGGCCCAGGTCCTTCAGGTGCACGTGCCCCGGCACGAACTGCGTGAAGGAGTTGACCACGGCGATGATGGGCTTGGAGAAGTCTTCGTCTTTCATGCCGGTGGCGCGCCACAGCGAGCGCGCCCCCGCCATGTTGCGGCCGGCGGTGGAGGTTTTGGAACGGTATGTGGGCATGGTCTTGCTTTAGAAGTATCGCGGTAGGAAGCGGGCCGCGGGAATAAGGGCCCAGGCATGCCCGTGCGAACAACCTCTTGAGCTGCGCCATGGGCAAAGCCGCGATTATCCCACAGCCGGCCGGGCAGGTTATGCCGTCCCGCCCGTGGCGTCCGGTGTGCGCAAACGCCGCGCAATGTTCGGGCGGCCACCATGGGAGCGCGCCATTTGTCCCCGACGCCCTTGCGCGATCGCCGTTTCGGGGAAATGCTTGCGCTTATGTCACCTGCGCGGAGCAACGTCATGGACACATCAAGTGAATTGCAAGCCACCGTGGATGCGCTGGCACAGCCGGGCAAGGGCCTGCTGGCCGCCGACGAGAGCGGTCCGACCATTGCCAAGCGGTTCGAGCGCATCGGCGTGGAATCGAGCGAGGAGAACCGGCGCGCGTGGCGCCAACTGCTGCTGGGCACGCCGGGGCTGGGCGAGTACATCAGCGGCGTGATCCTCTACGAGGAAACGCTGGGCCAGCGCGCGGACGACGGCACGCCCTTGCCCGAACTGGCCGCGCGCCAGGGCATCGTGCCCGGCATCAAGGTCGACAAGGGCAAGCTCGCCCTCGCGCTGGCCCCCGGCGACGAAATCACCGAGGGCCTCGACGGGCTGGGCAAGCGGCTGGCCGCCTATCGCCAACAGGGCGCGCGCTTTGCCAAGTGGCGCGCGGTCTACAACGTGTCGGACACCCTGCCCGGGCGCGCCGCCGTGCAGGCCAATGCCGAGGCGCTGGCCCGCTACGCCGCGATCTGCCAGCAGGCCGGCGTGGTGCCGATCGTCGAGCCCGAAGTGCTGATGGATGGCGGCCACTCCATGGCCCGTTGCGCCCAGGTGACCGAGGCCGTGCTGCACGAAGTCTTCCACGCCCTGCATCGCTACGGGGTGGCGCTGGAACACATGCTGCTCAAGCCCAGCATGGTGCTGCCCGGCAAGGACGCCGGCCAGGCGCCACCGTCGGAGGTCGCGATGCACACCGTGCAGGTGCTCAAGCGCACCGTGCCCGCGGCGGTGCCGGGCATCTTCTTCCTGTCTGGCGGACAGACTCCCGCCGAGGCCACCGCAAACCTCGACGCCATGAACCGCCTGGCGCCGCTGCCGTGGCGGCTGTCCTTCTCCTATGGGCGCGCGCTGCAGGAACCGCCGCTGCTGGCCTGGCGCGGCGACGCCGCCAACGCCGCGCAGGCGCAACAGGCGCTGCTGCTGCGCTCCCGGCTGAATGGCATGGCCTGCCTGGGGAAATATGATGCGGCACTGGAGGGCGCCGCGGGGTAACGCCGACCAGGCCAGGATGTCGGGAGAACTCAGGCAGGATGCGCGGCAGCAGGACGCGTCGCCACGGCCGGTCCCCGACACGGCGGCGGACGCGCCGTGCCCCGCGCATGGAGAGGATCACGCCGCCCCTACAATGTCGGGATGAAATCCTCTCTGCATCCCACCAGGACCGTGGCCCTGGTATTTTTTCTGGCCATAGTGGCGGGCAGCATGCTGTTGATGTTGCCGGTGTCGAGGGCCGAGGGTGGCCATGCGCCGTGGCTGGTTGCCTTCTTTACCGCCGTGTCCGCGGTCTGTGTCACCGGGCTGGTCGTCGTGGATACCGGCACCTACTGGTCGGGCTTCGGGCAGGCAGTCATCATGACCCTGTTCCAGCTGGGGGGCTTCGGCATGATGACGGCCTCGACGCTGCTGGGCCTGATGGTCAACCGCTCATTGCGCCTGCGGACGCGGTTGATCACGCAGGTTGAAACACGTGCCCTGGGGCTGGGCGACATTACCGGCATTGCCCGGCTGGTATTGATCGTGACCTTCGGCTGCGAGCTTGCGATCGCGCTGTGGCTGGCGGCCGAACTGCATTTCGGCCACGCCCTGCCGTGGCCCGAGGCGGCATGGAGCGGCCTGTTCCATGCGGTCTCGGCGTTCAACAATGCGGGTTTTTCGATCCATGCCGACAGCCTGACCCGGTATGCCGCCGCGCCGGCGATCCTGTTGCCCGTCATGCTGGCGATCGTGGTCGGCGGCCTCGGCTTCCCGGTTCTCTACGACCTGCATGGCAAGCTGCGCGAGCCGCGGCGCTGGTCGCTGCACAGCAAGCTCACCCTGCTGGGTACCGGCCTGCTGCTGGCGCTCGGCCTGGCCGGGCTGCTGCTGTTCGAATGGGGCAACAGCCGGACCCTGGGGCCCATGCCGGTGCCGCAGAAGCTGCTGGCCGCGGCATTCGCCTCCGTCTCGGCCCGCACGGCCGGATTCAATGCCATCGATATCGGCGCGCTGACGCAGGAGAGCCTGGCCCTGCATTATCTGCTGATGTTCGTTGGCGGCGGCAGTGCCAGCACGGCGGGGGGCGTCAAGGTCGGCACCATCGCCATCCTGGCCTTGCTGGTGATTGCCGAGATCCGCGGCCGCACTGACAGCGAAGCCTTCGCGCGCCGCGTCAGTCCGTCGGCGCAGCGCCAGGCGATCACCGTGCTGGTGCTTGGCAGCGCGCTGATCACGATCGGCACACTGGCGATACTACGGCTGACCAACCTTCCCGTCGGCAGCGTCATCTTCGAGGTGATCTCTGCCTTCGGCACGGTTGGCTTGTCGACCGGCATCACGCCGGAGCTGCCGCCAGGCGCCCAGCTCACGTTGATTGTGTTGATGTATGCAGGCAGAGTTGGCACCATCACGCTGGCGGTTTCGCTGGCAATGGGCGAACACCGCTCGCCCTATCGCTATCCCGAGGAGCATCCCATTGTTGGCTAGACTTTTTACCGAGCAGTTCGCCTTCTCCGCAGGAGACAGCGTGGTCGTGATCGGGCTCGGCCGCTTCGGCAGCGCAGTGGCCCAGTCGCTGATGCGCCTGGGCCACGATGTCATGGGGATCGACAAGGACATGGACCTGGTACAGCGCTGGTCGAACACCCTGACTTACTGTGTCCAGGCGGATTCCACCGATGTCAGCGTCATGCGTCAGCTTGGCGTGGCAGATTTTTCGCACGCCATCGTTGGTATCGGCACAGAGATGTCTGCCAGCCTGATGACCCTGATGGCGCTCACCGAACTCGAGATCAAGGACATCTGGGTCAAGGCCTTCACCACCGAACACGGCAAAATCGCCGAGCGCATCGGCGCTCACCACGTGGTCTATCCGGAAGCCGACATGGGCGCGCGCGTGGCCCACCTGATCACCGGCAGGATGATCGATTTCATCGAGTTCGACGACGGCTTTGCCATTGCAAAGATTCATGCACCGTCCTTCACGCACGGCAAAAGCCTGACGGAGTCGCGCGTGCGCGAGCAGACTGGAGTCACCGTGGTGGGGGTCAAGCGCGCGAACGAGGAATTCATGCATGCGACCGCGTCCACCATGATCGAGGCCGGCGACCTGCTGGTCGTCTCCGGGGCGACCAGCAAGATCGAGCGCTTCGCCGGCGCCACCAGGAAGCAGTAGCGGGCCTCCCCGGCTGGTGCGCCGGCAAGCCCTCCGTCTCGGGAAACCATGGAACCATGAACAAACCCGCCCATCGGCAAGCTGTGCCCCGCGCCCAGATCCTGGCAGAAAAGGCATTCTCGGCAATCGACCATTATCTTCATATCGAAGCGGTCAGTGGCCTTGTGCTGCTGGTGGCCGCCGCGGTTGCGCTGGTCTGGGCCAACTCACCCGCTGCCGACAGCTACTTCGCGCTTTGGCATACCAGCCTGTCGTTCGGCTTTGGCAATCATGTGGTGGACCAGCCGTTGCACTTCTGGATCAACGACGCCCTCATGACAGTGTTCTTCCTGGTCGTGGGCATGGAGATCCGGCGCGAGATGCATGAAGGCGCGCTCGAAAGCATTCGCTTGTCCGCGCTGCCGGTCACCGCTGCACTGGGCGGCGTCCTGGTCCCCGCGGTGCTTTACCTCGCGCTCAATCCAGCGTTACCGGCGCGCCATGGATGGGCCGTGCCGACGGCCACGGACATTGCGTTTGCCGTGGGGGTGCTCGCATTGCTGGGCAAGTCGATTCCGGGCAACGTCCGGGTCTTCCTGCTGGCACTGGCAATTATCGACGACATCGTGGCGGTGCTCATCATTGCCGCGGCGTATTCCACCGGTCTCGACCATACCGGACTCTATCTGGCCGCTGCCGGCATCCTGATGGTCCTGGGCCTGCAGTGGCTCGGCATCGGCACCGCCTACGCATATGTCGTGCCGGGCGCCGTCTTGTGGCTGGGCATGCTCAAGACCGGTGCCCACCCGACCCTGTCCGGCGTGGTGCTGGGCATGATGACACCGGTGCGGATCGCGCGTATCGGCGGCCGCCCGCTGGAGCAGGCCAGGCATGCGGTTGACGACTTGCGCCCCCGTACCGCAAGCCCGGCCGCGGAGCCGGACAAGCTTGCCGAACCCCTGCGGCAACTTCGACAGGCGCAACGGGACGTTCTGCCGCCGGTGACACGCGTGCAGATGGCGCTGCATCCCTGGGTGGCCTTTCTGATCATGCCGCTGTTTGCGCTGGCCAACGCCGGCGTCAATGTCACGGGCATAGACCTCGGCAACGAGAATGCGCGGATGGTGCTGGCGGGGGTGGTCGTGGCGCTCGTCCTGGGCAAGCCGCTGGGCATCGTCTCGATCAGCTGGCTGGCGGTTCGGCTCGGGTGGTGCCAGTTGCCCCCGGAAGTCTCGTGGCTCGGCGTATGGCTGGTGGGGCTGCTTGCCGGCATCGGCTTCACGATGTCGATCTTTATCGCCATGCTCGCCTTCGACGATGCCAACCTGCTTGGCGCCGCCAAGCTTGGCGTGCTGCTTGCCTCCGCCATTGCCGCCGTGCTCGGGCTCGGCTGGGGGCTGTTCTACGCGCACAGCCTCAAGGCAGCCGGACGTTAGCGACCGGCAGCAAGCGCGGCGCGATCCGGGGCCCTGGATCGCGCCGCGCAGTTCAGCGGAATACCCCCACTGCCTCCACCAGCCGCACCGCCTGCTGGTTCAGGCTCTCGGCCGCCGCCGCGCTTTGCTCGACCAGCGCGGCGTTCTGCTGCGTGATCTGGTCCAGATCGCTCACCGCGTCGCCCACCTGCGTGATGCCGCTGCTCTGCTCCCTGGTGGCGGCGCTGATCTCGGCGATCAGCTGCGACACATCCCTGACCTGCGACACGATGTCCTGCATGGTCTTGCCGGCGTCGTCCACCAGCCTGGCGCCGGATTCGACGTTGTGCACGCTGGCATCGATCAGTCCCTTGATTTCCTTGGCGGCGTTGGCGCTGCGCTGCGCCAGGCTGCGCACCTCGCCGGCCACCACGGCAAAGCCGCGGCCCTGTTCACCGGCGCGGGCGGCCTCCACCGCGGCATTCAGCGCGAGGATGTTGGTCTGGAAGGCAATGCCATCGATGACACCAATGATCTCGGCGATGCGCTTCGAGCTTTCCGTGATCGCCTTCATCGTGCTGACCACCTCGGACACCGCCTCTCCGCCGCGCTCGGCCGCGACACTGGCGGAACCGGACAGGGTATTGGCCTGCGCCGCGGTGTCCGCATTGCTTTTCACCGTCGCGGTCATCTGCGTCATCGACGCGGCGGTTTCCTGTACGTTCGACGCGGCTTGCTCGGTGCGCGCACTCAGGTCCGCATTGCCGCGCGCGATTTCGTTGCTGGCGGTCTGGACGTTGACCACCTGCGCGCTGACGTCGTCGATCAGCCAGCGGAACATCAGGCCCAACTGGTTGATGGTGCGCAGCGTCATGCCGATCTCGTCGACCCGGTCCATCTGCACTGCCTTCTGGCTTTCGCCCGATGCCACGCGCAGCGCGTGCGTCAGCACTTGCTCCAGCGGCGTCGTGATCTGCTGCTGCAACACCCACGACACCAGCAGCGTGGCAAGCGCCATCACGCCGGCAAAGCCGGCCAGCGCCGCGCCGCCAAGGCCTAGTCCCCAGGCGCCGGCCACACTGACCGGAAGCAGCGCCGCCAGCGCCAGCCGCACGCGCCAGCGCACGGGCATGACCTGCAGCACCGAGGCGAAGGCCATCAGCCCGGTCCGCACGATCAGCCCCTTGCGGAATTTCCGGTCACCGGCATGGCCTTCGCGGAAGTCCCGGTACAACCGCTCCGCCGCGGCAATCTCGTCGCGCGTGGCCTTGGTCCGCACGGACATGTAGCCCGCCGGCCGGCCGTGGCGCACCACCGGCGTGGCATTGGCGCGGACCCAGTAATGGTCGCCATCCTTGCGCCGGTTCTTCACCAGTGCGGTCCACGGCTCGCCGCCCTTCAGCGTGGCCCACATGTCGGCGAAGGCTTCCGCCGGCATGTCCGGATGGCGCACCAGGTTATGCGGTTGCCCCTGGATTTCTTCTTGCGTGAAGCCACTGACTTCGACAAAGGCCGCGTTGGCATACGTGATGTAGCTCTGCGTGTCGGTGGTCGACATCAGCGTGGCGTTGTCGGGAAATTCGAATTCCCGTTGCGTGACAGGCTGGTTGTTGCGCACGGCACTCCTCCTCATTCTCGATCAAAGCGGGGGACGCGTTAATGGCTGCTGCTTGCAGAATCGCTGTCTGCATCTGTCCCTTCCAGCCGGGATATCGGTTTGCGGAAATCAGGCTGATCCCCACGATCGAGGGGGGTAGCATCGGGAATTGCGCTCTGCCGCGGATGCTCTTAACATTGCAGGCCAACCACCCATCACCGAGGTACTCGTCATGCGCCATTGATGCCGCCGTCTTCATGACGGCCAGTCTCCACCTACCCCCACGAGCAGGGGGAGTTCCTGGCATCTTTGGATGGACACATGACGCATCCCTATCTCGCGCTGGAAAGCGTGTCTTACGTTCTGCCCGACGGCAGGACGCTTTTCTCCGACCTCACCGAACAGTTCGACCAGCGTGCCACCGGCCTGGTCGGGCGCAACGGCGCCGGCAAGACGGTGCTGGCGCGCATGCTGGCCGGGCAAGTGCAGCCGACCAGCGGGCGCTGCACGCGCTCCGGCAGCGTGTATTACCTCGCCCAGCAGGTATCGCCTGCGCCTGGCGCTACGGTGTCGGGCCTCGCCGGTGTGCAGGCCACGATCGATGCGCTCGAACGCATCGAAGCGGGCAGCAGCGCGCCTGAAGATTTCGATGCCGTGGGCGAGCGCTGGGATGTGCGCATGCGGCTGCAGGATGAACTGGCGCGCAATGGCCTGGACCATCTCGATGCCGCGACGCCTGCCAGCGCGCTCAGCGGTGGCGAAGCCATGCGCGTCACGCTGATCGGCGCCTTGTTGTCGGATGCCGATTTCCTGATCCTGGACGAGCCCAGCAATCACCTCGACCGGCCGAACCGGCAGGCGCTGGTCGAGCAATTGCGGCGTTGGCCGCGCGGGCTGCTGGTGGTAAGCCATGACCGGCAACTGCTCGACACCATGCCGCGCATCGTGGCGTTGTCTTCGCTGGGACTGCGCAGCTATGGGGGCAACTACACCTTCTACGCCCAATGCATGGAGCGCGAGCGGCAGAACGCGATCCAGCAGCTGGAACAACGCAAGCTCGAACGCCGGCGCGAAGAGCAGTCCCTGCGCGAGCAGCGCGAACGCCTGGAGCGGCGCCAGGCACGTGGCAACCGGCATGCACAAGAGGCCAACCAGGCCAGGATCCTGCTGGGCCGCCAGAAGGAACGCAGCGAAGGCTCGGCCGGCAAGCTGCGCCAGCAGCATGCCGAGACCCGGCTGGAAATGGCCGAGCGCGTGCGCGAGGCCGCGCAGCGGGTCGGGCACGACCTGGCCATCGTCGTGCACGAGCTGCCGGTTGCCCTGGCTTCGCAAAAACGTGTCGCGGAACTGGAGGCCGTGGAGCTGCCCTTTGTCCAGGGTGCCACGCGCCAGATCAGTCTCACGCTGACGGGGCAGCAGCGCGTGGGCGTGGTCGGCCCCAATGGCAGCGGCAAGTCGACCTTGCTCAAGGTGCTCGCGCGCCAGCTGCAGCCCCTGGCCGGCACATGCAAGCTTCCGGTGCAAGGCATCTACCTGGACCAGCGGCTGGCCAGCCTGGATCCGCGGCGAACCGTGCTGGAACAGATGCTGGCGGCCAACCCGACGACGAGCGAGGGCGATCTGCGCATGCGCCTTGCGCACCTTGGCCTGGATAGCGGGAAGATTGCCGTGCCCGGGGGCTCGCTCAGCGGCGGCGAGCGACTCAAGGCGGCGCTGGCGTGCGTGCTGTATGCCGATCCACCGCCGCACCTGCTATTGCTGGATGAGCCCAGCAACCACCTGGACCTGCCTTCGGTACAGGCGCTGGAGGCCATGTTGCGCGGCTACCAGGGCGCGCTGGTGGTCGTGTCCCACGACGACGCGTTCATGAACAACCTTGGCTTGACGGATCGGCTTGTGGCTACGGAACAGGGCTGGCAGACGGCGCCATGGTGATGTCAGGTCGCCCGCATCGCCAGGGCGTAGTACGACACGCCGTCATCGCTGTGCTCCAGCACCGCGCGCACCGTCACCGGCAGCCCGCTTCCATCTTCCCGTTGCAGTTCGGCGGCAAACGTCGCGCGGGGCCGGTTGCGCGTCAGCCTGCGCAGGCGGGCCCCGGCTTCGGCGCAGCGCCTGGCAAACCCGTTGCCCAGCAGCGCCTCGGCGTCGCCGCCAACCATCGCCACCAGCGCCGCATTGACCGATTCGCACCGCAGCTTGCCGTCCAGCAGCGCCATGCCTTCCGAGGTCAGCTCGAACACCGCCCGGAACCGCGCCTGCTGGTCGCGCAGTGACTGCTCGGCGAGCTTGCGCGCAGTGTTGTCCATGCTGATGCCGACGATCTTGACGATGCGTCCGTCGAGCTCGCGCACCGGCGTGGCGCGCGACGAGATCCAGCGGATGCTGCCGTCGGGCTGGATCAGGCGGAAGTCGAATTCGTGGGCCTTGCCGGTGCGCACCGATTCCTCGTAGGCGGCGTTCATCATGGGAACGTCATCGGCGGGCACATGCTTCCAGAAGCTTTCGTTGCTGACGATGCGCCAGCCGTACACGGCCTCGACGTTGGACGAGTAGGTCACGTCGTCGGTGATCAGGTTCCATTCCCACGTGACGATGCGCGCGCCCTCCTGCGCCAGCTTCATGCGCGCCTCGCTCTCCATGATCTCGGCGGTATAGCGGCGGCGCATGTCGGTCATGGGGATTTCCACCGCGCTGGAGGTTTCGGCCTCTTGCCGGGCCTGCTCGCCGTAGCGCAGCCAGATCCAGTTGACATCCAGGAACGCCGCCAGCTTGCGCAGCTTCTCGTAGTCGATCTCGCCACCCCGGGTCCACTTGTGGACGGCCGGACGCGACACGTCCAGCGCGTTGGCCACCGCCTGCAGCGTGAGCTTCTTGTGTTCGAGCAGTTCCTTGAGGCGGAAGGCAAAGCTGTTTTCTGTCATGTTGTGGATTCCCCCGTGGCACCGCCGAGATGCCGCATGAAAAACTCGACGCAGGCGCGCACGCGCGCGGAGCCGGACAGGCGCGAAGGATACACCGCCCAGATATCGGCGTCCTGGCGGTAGTCGGGCAGCACCTGCACCAGGCGGCCGGCGTGAAGGTCGGCCGCGATATCCCACATTGAACGCAGCATGACGCCATGCCCGGCCAGCGCCCAGCCGGTGACGATCTCGCCATGGTTGGACGACAGCCGTCCGCCCACCTTGACGCTGCGCTCGCCCTCCGGCCCCGTCATGCGCCAGATGCCGAACGGGTGGTCGCGCTCCTTGGTGACCAGGCAGTCGTGCTCAGACAGCGCCTCGAGCGTCTGCGGCACGCCGCGCGCCGCCAGGTACGAGGGCGCCGCGCACAGCACGCGCCAGTTGCGCGCCAGGCGGCGCGCGATCAGGTGCGGCGCAATGTCGTTGCCGATGCGCAGGTCGAGGTCGATGCCTTCGGCCACCAGGTCGACCAGCTTGTCGAATACGTCGAAGCGGATTTCCAGCCCGGGAAACTGCTGGCAAAGCGTCGAGATCAACGGCGCGACATGGCGCCTGCCGAAGCCCACGCTGCTGCCGATGCGCACCAGCCCGCGCGGCGCGCCGCCGGCGGCAGCGATTTCATCCCTCAGCTGCCCGATCTCGTCGAGCATGTGGCGGGCCCAGCGGCACACGCGCTCGCCGTTTTCCGTCAGCGATACCTGACGCGTGCTCCGGTGCAGCAGTTGCGCGCCCAGCACCTGTTCCAGCGCCTTGACGCGCTTGCTGACATAGGCCGGCGAACTACCCAGCTCTTCGGCGGCGGCGACGAAGCTGGCGCGCTGCGCGACCAGGCAGAACACACGCAGGTCTTCCAGTGGGGGCAGACTATTCACGATTCGTGTTTCCTGTATCCACGCCGGCGCGGATGATCCGCGCCGGATTTCGCGGCATTCTCGGTCGGACCTGACCACCAGACCCGAGCGAGACACCGCCATGACCACACCATCTCCTGTTGCGTTCCGCATCGCCGCCATTGCCGGCGACGGCATCGGCAACGAAGTCCTGCCCGAAGGGCTGCGCGTCGTCGAAGCCGCCGCGCGCAAGTTCAACCTGCCGATTGAAGTGCGCCACTTCGAATGGGCCAATTGCGACTACTACCTGCGCCACGGCAAGATGATGCCGGACGACTGGAAGCAGCAGCTCGACGGCTTCGACGCGATCTACTTCGGCGCCGTGGGCTGGCCCGACAAGGTGCCCGACCACATCTCGCTGTGGGGCTCGCTGCTCAAGTTCCGCCGCGAGTTCGACCAGTACGTCAATCTGCGCCCGGTGCGCCTGCTGCCCGGCGTGCCGTGCCCGCTGGCCGGCAAGAAACCCGGCGACATCGACTTCTACGTGGTCCGCGAAAACACCGAGGGCGAGTACAGCCCCGTCGGCGGCCGCATGTACGAGGGCACCGCGCGCGAGATCGTGATGCAGCAGTCGATCTTCAGCCGCCACGGCACCGACCGCATCCTCAAATACGCCTTCGAACTGGCGCAATCGCGTCCGCGCAGGAAGCTGACCTCGGCGACCAAGTCCAACGGCATCGCCGTCAGCATGCCGTGGTGGGACGAGCGCACCGCGGCAATGGGCGCGCAGTACCCGGAGGTGGCATGGGACAGCCAGCACATCGACATCCTGTGCGCGCGCTTTGTGCTCCAGCCCGAGCGCTTCGACGTGGTGGTCGCCTCCAACCTGTTCGGCGACCTGCTGTCGGACCTCGGCCCGGCCTGCACCGGCACCATCGGCCTGGCGGGCTCGGCCAACCTGAACCCGGAACGCAGGTTCCCGTCGCTGTTCGAGCCGGTGCACGGCTCGGCGCCGGACATCTACGGCAAGCAGATCGCCAACCCGATCGGCATGATCTGGTCGGGCGCGATGATGCTGGACTTCCTTGGCGGCGCAGCCGGACGCCAGGCCCATGACGCCATCCTCGCCGCCATCGAGACCGTGCTGCGCGAAGGTCCGCTGACGCCGGACGCCGGCGGCAAGGCCGGCACCAGCGAGGTGGGCAAGGCCATCGCGGCAGCGATCTGAACCTGCGCGGCGGGCGGAACGTGATGCCGGGTTCGCGCCCGGCATCGTATTCCTGCAACGCAGCGCGCAGCGTCCGTCACAAGCGCAATTTTTTTCCACGCGGAGCTTGTGCATGTCCGGAATTTTGCATAGAGTTTCCGTTAACTAATAGTTACTGTAAACCATTAGTTAACAAAATACAAGCAATCTGAACGCGGGCACTACCCGCGCCCGGGCAGACAAGTTCCACCCCAAAACCAACCCGTGCGCCACGACGCACCGGAGGAGACGCACTTGAAAACTCCCACGCCCCGCCTCGACGGCTTCCTGACCGTCTGCACGCTCACCGCCGTGCTGGTCACCGTCATCGCCATGGTCCGCTGGCCCGCCGAAGCGGCCGCCACCGCCACCCAGCTGTTCGAATGGTCCACGCGTTCGTTCGGCTCGCTGGTCCAGATTTTTGTCTTCGGCTGCGTCATCGCCTGCCTGGCGCTGGCCTTCAGCAAGTACGGCAACGTGCGGCTGGGCGAAGGCAAGCCCGAATACTCCACGCTGTCATGGGTGTTCATGTTCATCTGCGCCGGCATGGGCTCGTCGACCATGTACTGGGGCGTGATGGAGTGGGTCTACTACTACCAGTCGCCCGGCCTGAACGTGCCCACCGGCACGCGCGAGGCGCTGGAGCACTCCATCAGCTACTCGTTCTTCCACTGGGGCCTGAGCGCGTGGGCGGTGTACGCGCTGCCGTCGCTGGCGATGGCGTACCACTTCCATGTGCGCAAGAACAAGGGCCTGAACCTGGCGTCCATCGTCGAGGCCATCACGGGTTTCCGCGCCACCGGGCCGGTGGGCCGGCTGGTGGACCTGATCTTCCTGCTGACGATGTTCGGGGCGCTGACGGTGTCGATCGCGCTGACCGCGTCGACCTTCACGCGCGGCCTGTCCGGGCTGTTCGGCGTGCCGGATACCTTCGTCACGCAGCTGGTCGTGATCGTCGGCGTGTCGGTGCTGTTCTCGGCGAGCGCCTACGTCGGCATCGACGGCGGCATGCAGCGCCTCAGCCATATGGTGTGCTGGGGCGCGCTGCTGCTGGCCGCGGTGGTGTTCGCGATCGGGCCGACCCTGTTCGCCGGCAATAACATCGTCAACGGCCTGGGCCTGATGCTGCAGAACTACGTGCACATGAGCCTGTTCACCGATCCCACCGGCGACGGTGCCTTCAGCCGCGGCTGGACCGTGTTCTACTGGCTGTGGTGGGTGTCGTACTCGCCGGGCGTGGCGATGTTCGTGGCGCGCGTGTCCAAGGGCCGCAAGATCAAGGAAGTCATCTACGCCCTGCTGCTGGGCGGCAGCGTCGGATGCTGGTTCTTCTTCGGCGCGCTGGAAAGCTACAGCATGCACCAGTACATCACCGGCGCCATCGACGTGCCGCGCATCCTGAAGGAGCATGGCGGCGAGGCCGCGGTGGAAATGCTGCTGAGCGCGCTGCCGGCCGGCAAGGTGTTCCTGGCGGTGTACCTGGCGATCATGATCGTGTTCCTGGCTGCCCACGTCGATGCCGTGGCCTACGCCGTGGCCGCCACCACCACCCGCCATCTGAAGGAGGGACAGGACCCGTCGCCGACCAGCCGCGTGTTCTGGTGCGTGATGCTGACGCTGGTGCCGCTGGCGATGCTGTTCGTCAAGGCCTCGCTGGAGACCATGAAGACCGCCGTGGTGCTGACCGCGATCCCGTTCCTGGTAATCCTTGCGATCAAGTTGTTCGGCCTGTTCCGCTGGCTGATGCAGGACTACGCCGACACGCCGGCCCACCTGATCGAAACGGCCCGGCCCGAAGCCGAGGGGGCCGTGACCACCGAGCGCCAGGCCGCCATCGCCAAGGCCTGATCGCGCCAGAGGGGACGCGCCTCGGCGTCCCCTCTCGGGAACCTTTGCCGCCAACTGGCTCTTTTTTTACGCCGTGCTGTTAAACCATATTTAACTAGTAACCACAAATTAACCAAAGGAAACGGAATCATGGAGAAGACCCTGGACACCGCCGCCGTCAAGCTGCCTGCCGGCTTCTGCGCCGACGACGAAAACGCCTGGACCCTGCCCGCCTCCTTCTACACCAGGGACGCGGTGTTCGAGTACGAGAAGGAGAAGATCTTCGCCAACAGCTGGATCTGCGTGGCGCACCGCAGCGAACTGGCCGAGTCGAACGACTACGTGACGCGCGAAGTCATCGGCGAAAGCATCGTCGTGCTGCGTGACCGCGAAGGCGTGCTGCGCGCGTTCTACAACGTCTGCCCGCACCGCGGCCACCAGCTGCTGCAAGGCAGCGGCCGCGCGAAGAACGTCATCACCTGCCCGTACCACGCCTGGACCTTCAAGCTCGACGGCGAAATGGCGCTGGCGCGCAACTGCGACAACGTGCCCAATTTCGACAAGAGCAAGTCGAGCCTGGTGCCGGTGCGGGTCGAGGAATACGCCGGCTTTGTCTTTATCAACATGAACCCGGAAGCCGGCAGCGTCGAGGAACAGCTGCCCGGCCTGGAAGCGCGCATGCGCGCCGCCTGCCCCGTCATCGACGATCTTCACCTCGGCGCCCGCTTCGTCACCGAGACGCCGGCCAACTGGAAGTCCATCGTCGATAACTACATGGAGTGCTACCACTGCGGCCCGGCGCACCCCGGCTTCTCCGACTCCGTGCAGGTCGACCGCTACACCCACACGCTGCACGGCAACTGGACGCTGCAGTTCGGCCATGCCAAGTCGTCCGAGAAATCCTTCAAGCTGGACGAGTCGGTAAAGGACCCCAGCTTCAGCGGCTTCTGGGCCTGGCCGTGCACGATGTTCAACGTGCCGCCGGGCGCCAACTTCATGACGGTGATCTACGAGTTCCCGGCCAGCGCCGAAGTCACGCTCCAGCACTACGAAATCTACTTCCTGAACAAGGAGCTGACCGAGGAGCAGCAGAAGCTGGTCGAGTGGTATCGCGACGTGTTCCGCCCGGAAGACCTGCGCCTGGTCGAAAGCGTGCAGAAGGGGCTGAAGTCGCGCGGCTATCGCGGCCAGGGCCGGATCATGGTCGACCGCCAGCGCAGCGGCATCAGCGAGCACGGCATCGTGCATTTCCACCGCAAGGTGGCCAGGGAATACGAAGGCGCGTGAGCGCCGGTACAGCCAAACCCGAAACGGAGACCAGACCCATGCAACTGAAGGACAACGCCCTGTTCCGCCAGCAGGCCCTGATCGGCGCCGAATGGACCGACGCCCCCGACGCCGCCACCGTGGCCGTGACCGACCCCGCCACCGGCGATCTGGTCGGCACCGTGCCGCTGATGCGCGAGGCCGGCGCCGTGGCCGCGATCGAGGCCGCCAATGCCGCCCTGCCCGGCTGGAAGGCCCGCACCGCCAAGGAGCGCGCCGCGCTGCTGCGCAAGTGGTTCGACCTGATCATCGCCCACGAAGACGACCTCGCCGCCATCATGACGCGCGAGCAGGGCAAGCCGCTGGCCGAAGCGCGCGGCGAGGTGCGCTACGCCGCCTCGTTCATCGAGTGGTTCGGCGAGGAAGCCAAGCGCCTCTATGGCGATGTGATCCCCTCCCCCGCCGCCGACAAGCGCCTGGTGGTGGTGCGCGAGCCGATCGGCGTCTGCGCCGCGATCACGCCATGGAACTTCCCGGCGGCGATGATCGCGCGCAAGGCCGCCCCCGCGCTGGCGGCCGGCTGCACCATGGTGGTCAAGCCCGCCAACGAGACCCCGTTCAGCGCCCTGGCGCTGGCCGAGCTGGCGCTGCGCGCCGGCATCCCCGCTGGCGTGCTCAACGTCGTTACCGGCGACGCCGCGGCGATCGGCAGCCAGTTCACCGGCCACCCGCTGGTGCGCAAGCTGTCGTTCACCGGCTCCACCCCGGTCGGCCGCCTGCTGATGCAGCAATGCGCCGGCACGGTCAAGAAGGTGTCGCTGGAGCTGGGCGGCAATGCGCCCTTCATCGTGTTCGAGGACGCCGACATCGATGCGGCGGTCGAAGGCGCGATCCAGGCCAAGTACCGCAACGCCGGCCAGACCTGCGTCTGCGTCAACCGCCTCTATATCCACGACGCCGTCTATGACCAGTTCGTCGAGCGCTACGTGAAGAAGGTGGCCGGGCTGCGCGTCGGCAACGGCTTTACCGCGGGCAGCGAGATCGGCCCGCTGATCACCGACAAGGCGGTCGCCAAGGTCGGTGAGCTGGTGGCGGATGCCGTCGGCAAGGGCGCGCGCATTGCCATCGGCGGCGGCGTGCATGAGGCCGGTGCGCAGTTTTTCGCGCCGACGGTGCTGGCCGACGTCAAACCCGGCATGCGCGTGCTGGACGAAGAGATCTTCGGTCCGGTCTCGCCCATCGTCCGCTTCACCTCGGAGGCCGACGTGGTGCGCATGGCCAACGACACCATCTACGGCCTCGCGGCCTACTTCTTCAGCCGCGACATCGGCCGGGTCTGGCGCGTGGCCGAGCAGCTCGAGTACGGCATCGTCGGCATCAACACCGGCCTGTTCTCGAACGAGGTGGCGCCGTTCGGCGGCGTGAAGCAGTCGGGCCTGGGCCGCGAGGGCTCGAAGTACGGCATCGAGGACTACCTCGAGATGAAATACCTCTGCATGGCGCTGTAACGCGCGGCAGTACACCCGGAAGACAGCAGCATGGGCAATTTCTACCAGACCCTCCAGGTGCGGGTCTCGCGCATCGAGCACGTGACCCCGCTGATCAAGCGCTTCACCATGGAAGCGCTCGACGGCGGCGAGCTGCCGCCCTTTACCGGCGGCAGCCATGTCATCGTGCAGATGCGCGACGGCGAGCGCCAGTACAGCAACGCCTACTCGCTGATGAGCTCGCCCGACGCGCTCGGCAGCTACCAGATCGGCGTGCGCCGCGAAGAGCAGTCGAAAGGCGGATCGGCGTTCCTGCACGACAAGGTGGCCGAGGGCGACGCGCTGACCATCACCGCGCCGAACAACCTGTTCGCGCTGGACCATGGCGCGCATCACCACGTGCTGATCGCCGGCGGCATCGGCATCACGCCGTTCATGTCGCAGATGCACGAGCTGCGCAAGCGCGGCGCGTCGCACGAACTGCACTACGCGTTCCGCGCCGACGAGCACGGCGCGTTCCGCGATGAACTGGCGGCGCTCACGCAGCAGTCTTCCGGAGGCCGCGTCAGCTTCTATGTCGACAGCAAGGGGCAGAAGCTGGACCTGTCCGGCCTGCTGGGCGGCATGGATGCCGGCGCGCATGTCTATGTGTGCGGCCCGGCCCCGCTGATCGACGCCGTGCGCCAGGCAGCGCAGGACGTGGGCGTCAATCCGTCACGGGTGCACTGGGAACAGTTTGCCGCGCCGGCACAGGCGGGCGACGCCTTCACCGTGGTGCTGGCGAAATCCAGCAAGACGGTGGAGGTTGGCGCGGGCGAGTCGATCCTGAAGGCGATCGAGCGCGACGGCACCGTGCCGGTCGAGTGCCTGTGCCGCGAAGGCGTGTGCGGCACTTGCGAGACCCGCATCCTGGAAGGCGAGGCGGTGCACTTCGACCAGTACCTGAGCGACAAGGAGAAGGCTGCGCAGAAGACCATGATGATCTGCGTCTCGCGAGCCCGCGGCGGCATGCTCGTGCTCGACCTGTAAACCGACAACGACAGGCCGGCGCATCGGACGCCGGCCACCATCCACCGAGGAGACCCCATGAGGAAATCAGCCAGCCTGTGGCTGCTGGCGGGCGCAGTGCTGCCCGCCGTTTCGTATGCGCAGTCGAGCCTGACGCTCTACGGTGTGATCAGCACCGCCGTGCGCTACACCTCCAACATCGACGGCCGCCACCACGACCAGGCCGAGCTGGTCTCCAGCGGCATCGGCGGCAGCCGCTGGGGCCTGAAGGGCGACGAGGACCTGGGCGGCGGCAACAAGGCGGTGTTCCTGCTCGAGAACGGCTTTGGTACCGACGACGGCAAGACCGCCTATAACGCGCTGTTCGGCCGGCAGGCATACGTCGGCCTGTCCGGCGACTGGGGCACGCTGACCTTCGGCCGCCAGTACAACGCCCTGAACAACATCGCCTGGTCTTTCGATCCGCTCGACCAGGGCTGGGGCAATTTCTGGTCGGACCCGCTCTACACCGGCGGCGATATCTTCTTCCAGGGCTACCGCGTCAACAACAGCGTGGTCTACAAGAACAAATTCGGGCCGGTCAGCGTGCAGCTCGACTACGGCTTCGGCGAGCGCCCCGGCAGCATGGCGCGCGGCGCGACCTTCGGCGGTGGCGTGATGTACCAGGACGGGCCGCTGGCGCTGGGCGTCGCCTATGACCAGCAACGTCCCGGCAGCGGCGACAACACGCTGCACAACTACTCGGTCGGCGCATCCTACGTGATCGGCAAGGCCACCGGCTATGCCGGCTACATGGGCCGCCGTGAGACCAATCCGGACGCGCGCTTCTGGATCGCCTTCATCGGCCTCGGTTATCAGCTCACGCCGGCGCTGCACCTGTCGGGCGCCTATTACCGCTACCAGCAGAGCGGCACGGTGACCACCCAGTTCCAGACCACGCCGGTGGTGCTGGGCAGCGGCAATGCCGATGCGATCTCGGCGGTTGCCGACTATGCCTTGTCGAAGCGCACCAGCCTGTTCCTCGAGGCCGACGCCACCTTCGCACGCGGCGGCACGGTCGGCCGCGAGACCGAGTACTGGGCCGGCACGCCGGTGACCGATGTCCGCAGCACCACGCGCGTGGGCGTGATGGCGGGGATACGGCACGTGTTCTAAGGGAACTTCATCGGTACGGGCTGGCGCTGCGCGGCCGGCACCACGCCTCGCCCCACAAGGACGCTCTCGCAAACACGTCAGCCCGCCGTAGCGGCGGTGACAATGATTTCCACCAGAATGTCCGGATGACCCAGTTCGCACTGCGCGGTCGCTCGCGTAGACGCGGCGTTCGGCGCCGTCCATGCGTCCCAGATCTCGTTCATGCCTTCGAAATCCCGCTCGAGGTTCTTCAGCCAGATCTGTGCGGTCAGCAGACGTCGCTTGTCGGTGCCAGCGTCGGCGAGGAACTTCTCGATCTTGGCAAGGGTCTGCCGGGTCTGGCCCCGAATGTCCTGGCTGCGGTCATCGGCCGTCTGGCCGCCCACGAATACCATGCCGTTGTACACCACCGCGCGGCTACGTCGTTGGTCCGTAGCGATTCGCCGGATTTCAGCCATAGGTCCTCCTGGTTGAGGCTGTTGATAGTCATGCAGAACCGGTGTGCCGGCGGGGCTATGCCATGGCCCCGGCCAGGCCGCGGAGTTATCCCGCCAGCTCGCCCAGCGTGATGGGCTTGATGGGTGGACGGATGCGGTAATAGCCCACTTCCTGTGGCGCCACGCCGCGTCCCTGCGCGATCAGTTCGGTCACGGTCAAGCCGCACAGGCGCCCCTGGCACGGGCCCATTCCGCAGCGTCCAAACGCCTTGGCCTGGTTGGGGCCATGGCAACCCACCTCGACATACTTCCTGATGGCCCCCGCCGTCACTTCCTCGCAGCGGCAGACAATGACGGCGTCATCCGCGGGCATGCGATGCAAGTCGCTGGGGCGGTACAGCGCATCCAGGAAGGGGCGGATACGCAAGTGTCTTTGCAGCTCGGCACGCATCGATGACTCTCTCACCCGCCGCTCACTCATGCCGAGTCGCTGCAACCTGGAAGCGATCGACAACGCGGCCAGCCTTCCCTGCACCGCGGACGCCCTGGCACCGACAATGCCTCTGCTGTCGCCCGCGATATAGATGTGCGTGTCTTCAATCTCGCCATACTCGTCCGTCTCCGGAATCCAGCACAGCTGGGCATCGCTCCAGTTGTGCCTGGCCCGCAGCGCCAAGCTGATCTGGGTATTGGGCACGACACCCTGGTGGAGCAGTACCAGCGAGGTGTCGATACGACGCTCGACACCCCGGTGCGTGAAGCACAGGGCTTCGGCACGAGCTTCGCCCTGGATGGCGAGGGCTTGCGCTCCCGCATACACCGGGACGCGATGGCGCCGCAGTTGCCTGAACATGTCCATGCCCTTGCGCAGGTCCCGCCAACCGCGCAAAGCCGCCGGCAGATGGGAGACGGCGCGCAGGTAGTCAGCGCGCTGCGTGGTGTGCACGACGGCCTTGAGCTCGATGCCCGCGCGCAGATATTGCACGGCCAGCAGATACAGCAGCGGCCCGCAGCCTGCCAGGACCGCCGGCTGCCGTGGCAGCGCTGCCGCGCTCTTGATCAGGATCTGCGCCGCCCCAGCACCCATCACGCCGGGCAGCGTCCAGCCTGGCAAGGGGAAAGGACGTTCCATGGCCCCGCTGGCCAGCACAATGGACCTGCCCTCGACGGCGTGGCTGGCACCGTCCTGCAGGTAGCTGACTTTCCGGTCCCGGCCGACGTTCCACACGGAGGCCCCGGCGATATGCCGCGCGCCCGATGCGGCGAAGGCCCTTGTCAGCGCCGCGCCGGCAACATAGTCATCGCCAAGGACCGCGCGCAGCGTCGGGCTTGCCGCGTCGACATTCCGATAGATCTGCCCGCCAGCCGCCGGCTGTTCATCCAGCACCGCGACGCTCAGCCCCCACTGCCGCGCTTCGATCGCTGCGGACAGTCCAGCCGGGCCCGAGCCAACCACGACCACATCGAACACTGCACCGTTCATGCTTCAACCTCTTCCTGGATAGCAATTGCCGAGGCACCTTGCTGGCGCTTGATGACCATGCCGTCCCGGACCGGAGTCAGGCAGGCCTGGCGGCTGGGCTTTCCGTCGATCTCGACCAGACACTCGAAGCAGACGCCCATCATGCAATACGGCGCACGCGGCGCGGATGTCACCGGTGTGGTGCGGAACGGGGCCACGCCGTTCAGCAGCAGCGCCGCGGCAACGGTGGCACCGGCCGGCGCCCTCAGCGGCTGGCCTTCAAAGGTCAGGGTGACGGTGGACGATCGATCGGTCTCGACCGCCGTGAATAGCGGTGCACCAGCGGCGTGGTCATTAGTGGGCATTGGCAAAGCTCCTGGTGGGGTCGAGGTAACGATCCCCGGCGAATTCTTCGATATCGTCCGGTGCGGGTCCAAGTCCGGAAATCCATGGCCCTACGACATAGGCATGCGTGCCCGCAAGCGTCACGCCACTGTGGCTAGCCGCGACGAATGCTCCCGGACATGACCGGGATTCCTGGTAGATCGGGTGTCCATCCGGCGTCATCACGCGCAGCGCGCCCCAGGCGCGGACCAGGCGCACGTTGGCAAGCAGCGGGAAGGTGTCCACGGCACGCCGTGCGATCCACTCGATGGCTGATACGGTGGTGTCATCATCGAAGCCAACATCCTCGATGGAATAGCCAAGCTGCACCGTCCCTTCCGCCGTCTGCCGCGCCTTGTTGGTCGGATAGGGCAAGAACGGCCTGAGCCGCTCGGTGATCAGGACCTGGCCCCGGTTCGGCTCGACCGGCGCGTGCAGCCCCACCTGCGGCGCAAGCTGCTTGTTGCCCAGTCCGGCCGCCAGCACGAGCCGGTCGCCGCTCCAGCTCCGGTTGTCCGAACCTGCCACGACAAAGCCGCCGTTGGTCCGATGGCGCACGGCAGTCACATCCACCCCAGAAAACACCTGGGCGCCCAGCGCTTTCAGACCCGCGTGCAAGGCGTGCAGCAGCTTGAGCGGATTGACATGCCCGTCCAGCGGACACCAGCTGCCGCCAGCCACCTTCGGTCCGATGGCGGGGAGATGGGTCTTCAGCTCGGCATGCTCCATCATCCGGTAGGGCACGCCCGCACCCGTGTGCCTGAGACGCTCCAGCAGCTTCTCGCGAGCGCGCATTTCCGTTTCGCTGAACCCTATCCAGAAGCCGCCCGCCTGTTGCAGATCGACGTCGATCCCGGTGAGGGACAGCAACTCGGCCGCGAGCGGTTGCCAATGATCGATGGCATCCCGGGACCAGCGCGCATAGCGGGGAAACCCGTCGCCTTTGCTCTGGAGCCATACCAACCCAAAATTTCCCCGCGAAGCGCGGTTCGCGATGTCGCCCTGGTCGAGCAATGTGACCGGCGCCCCGGCTTTCGCGGCCCCGAACGCTATGGCCGCGCCCACCACGCCGCCCCCCACAACGATGACTTCTTCCTTGCGCATGTCCATCCTTCGGCCACCCCATCCTTCAGTCCGGCACAATGCGTTCTCTTGCGAGACGGGCGGCGTGGTTGCTTCAATCGATACTGATGTGACCGGCCTTGATGACCGCGCCCCATTTGGCGGCATCGGCCTTGATCAGGTCGGCAAACTGGGCGGGGGTACCGGGGGCAACGGTGGCGCCCAGGCTCTCGTGCTGCTTTACGATGCGCGGATCGGCCAGGATCGCGTTGATCTCGGTGTTCAGCTTCTGGACGATGGCGGCGGGCATGCGAGCCGGCCCGACCACCCCGCCCCAGGTCACCATTTCGACGGCGGGAAATCCGGCTTCCGCGATGGTTGGCACATTCGGCAGCAACGGCGAGCGGTTGGGGCCTGTGATGGCCAACGCGCGAATGCGGCCGGCGCGTACCTGCGGTTCCATGGAGGTGAAGTTGCTGATCATCAACTGGATCTGCCCGGCTGCCAGGTCAGATTCCGCCGCGGGCGCGCTCTTGTAGGGCACGTGCGTGATCTGTATGCCGGCCTTGGTCCGGAACAGTTCGGTCACCACGTGCAGCGACGTTCCCGTACCGGTAGAGCCGTAGAACAGCTCGCCGGGATGACCCTTGGCGTATGTCACAAGGTCGCTGACGGAATTGACGGCAAGCGAAGGCGTCACGCCCAGAAGATTCGGCTGCGTCCATTGCTTTGCAATCGGGGTGAAGTCCTGGATTGCGCGATAAGGCAGCCGTTTGGCGGCAAGCGCGGCGACAACGAAGGTAGAGAGGTTTGCGCCCCCGATCGTGTAGCCGTCCGGCTCTGCCTTGGCAATAACCTCGAGTCCGATCACGCCCGCGCCGCCGGGCCGGTTCTCCACCACAAAGGGCTGGCCCAGGCGCTGGCTGAGGGCGGCGGTGAGAATGCGCGCCGTCACATCCGCCGCGCCGCCGGCGGCCGCATTGACAATAAAACGCACCGGCCGGTTGGGGTAGTCGCCCTGCGCGACGGCCGCACACGCCGCAAAGGTCGCCATCAGCCCGACGGCGGCGCGGCCTATGTCCAGGATAGATAACTTCACAACAGTCTCCCCTCTTTTAGAAATCATGATGGAGATGTTATGAAGGTGCGGCCCTTGAATCTATGGCGCCGGCGTTAGCAACCTATTCAGATTCGATATGAGTCCGCGCCTTTTCCGTCGCCGTCGACAGGTATCGGAGCAGATCCCGGGCCGGCTTGCCAAGTCGGGCATCGCTCATGGCGGTGGCATAGAAGGTATAGCTCAGCGTCGGCCTCAGCGGTAGCACGACCCCGCCACGCTGCCGATGGAGCACCCCGGTCAGGGGATCGACGATCGAAACACCCATGCCACGCAGCACCAGTTCGCTCATGGAGTGGAACAGCGAGGCCTCGACGGTGATGTCCAGTTGCACCCCCGTGGTCGCCAGCAAGGCGTCCAGGCGCTTCTGGAACGTGCCGGTCTGGCCGACGAAGGGCTTCCCCTCAAGGTCCTTCAACTCGACGGCGGCCGCCCTTGGCGACAGCCATTTGCGGGTCCCGATGCAAACGCAATCAGCGCTGAACTCCGCAACGGTCTCGAGATCGCCGAGGGAGAGAATATCCGCCGTGAAGCCGATGTCTGCCTGGCGATTGCGTACGGCACGCGCGACTTCGACATACGACGTCACCGAGAGCGTAATGAATACATCCGGATATTTGCCTCGCAGGTGCTCGATCGCCTCGGGCATGATCGAGTGTCCGATCGACGGGATGGTCGCGATGGAGAGCCGTCCCATTTTCTGCTTGCGCAACTGGTCAGAAAATCTCATGATCTCGTCCAGCCCCAGGAAAGATTGCTGGACCTTTGTCATGAGCGCAAGGGCTTCCTCGGTCGGCTTCACCGTGCGGCCGTGCTTCAGGAAGAGCGGGAAGCCGACTGCCTTCTGCAGCTCGGCTATCACGCGGCTCATCGAAGGCTGGGACATGCCGAGCGCATCGGCGCCTGCACTCATCCCGCCATGCGCGATGGCGGCGCGAAACGCCTCGATCATCCTGTGGGTTATGACTTTCTCGGACATAGGTCGCCTAAGGCTTGCTCGGGTGCCGCCTGGTCGCGGTACGGATACGCAGTATAAGGGCCCGACCGAATACTTATGCCCCGCCTTTATGCAAGCCGCGCCCCTCCTGGCGACACGATTTCAGACCGTCCGCGCGATATGCGGGAAGTGTTGTACCAATGGTGTCCTCGAATGACCGCGCCTTGTTAGTGCTACAACGCAACGACCGGGCCGCGGATCAGAAATCGGTCCCCTGACAAGCTGGTAATGACTTGCTCAAGATGGCGGCTCGGGCCGGCCCAGCAGCCACATCCCAACGCTACGCCCCGGCGTATTTCAATGGAAGAGAGATGATCACCGGACACGTCTTCATTGCCACCAGCCTCGATGGTTTCATCGCCCGCCCCGACGGCGACATCGGCTGGCTGCTCGATCGGGATGATCCGGCCGAAGACCACGGCTACACGGACTTCATCGCCGACAAGGACGCCATCGTGATGGGCCGTGGCAGCTATGAAAAGATCATCACGATGGGCGAATGGGCGTACGACCGTCCGGTGCTGGTGCTGTCCCGGCAACTGGCAGGCAAGCCGGTGCCCGAGGCCTTGCAAGGCAAGGTGCGATTCTCGGATGCCACGCCCGCGGACGCGATGGCGCAGCTGGAGGCGGAAGGGGTGCGACGCGTTTATGTCGATGGCGGCAAGGTGGTGCAGTCGTTCCTTCGAGAAGGATGGATCGCCGACATGGTGGTCACCACGGTGCCGGTGCTGATCGGGGCAGGCCGGCCATTGTTCGGCGCCCTGCCGCACGACGTAAGCCTGAAGCTTGAATCGAGCCGTTACTTCCCTTCCGGGCTGGTGCAGTCGGCCTATCGGGTACTGCGCTGACGCCCTGCTGACGGCGGGTGGGGGCGCCCTGCCTCGCGCCCGCTGCTATCGGGCTCAAATGAGTTCGAATTTCGCCATCCTGCGCGCCTTCCTGAGCCGGCGCATCTGCGTCCGCAGCCCCTGAAAGCGAGCGCCACGCTCGCCCTCCGATTTGCGGCAGTGACCGCCGCTTACCCGATGACACCACCCCGGGTGGCTTCCCTCGGCCTTGGATTTCCTGTTTTTCTTTTCTACGATTGGCTGTATATTAATTCGACATTTCGAAGACAATATCCAGGAGACAAAGATGAACAGAACTTTCCGAGTCCGGTTGCGGCCACTGGTGGCAATGCTGGCCCTAGTGCCGGCGCTGTCATGCGCGCAGGACAAATTCCCGAGCCGGCCGATCACCTGGATCGTGCCGTTCACCCCCGGCGGAATCACCGACACCGCATCGCGCACCATCGCCAAGAAGATGTCGGAAACCCTGAAACAATCGGTCGTGGTGGAAAACCGGCCCGGGGCCGGAGGCATGGTCGGCACGGAAGTGGCGGCGCGCGCGGCGCCCGATGGCTACACCTGGATCTATGGCACCCAGGGCACGATGGCGGCCAACCTGGCGCTGTACAGCAAGGTGCGCTACGACCCGCTGAAGGACTTCGTCCCTGTCCACGCGCTTTCCGAAACCTCCACGATCATGGTGGTCAACAGTTCGCGCCCCTACAAGACCGTCAAGGAACTGGTGGAATACGCCAGGAAGCACCCGGGCAAGGTCAACTTCGGATCGGCGGGCGCCGGCACCGGCACGCATCTGAACGCCGAACTGTTCCAGGCCAGCGCCGGCGTCAAGCTGACCCATATTCCATACAAGGGCAGCTCACCCGCCATCAACGACTTGCTCGGGGGCGTGGTCGACGTGATGTTCGACTATCCGAGCATCGTGCTGCCGTTCATACAGAGCGGCAAACTGCGCGCGCTCGCCACCACGGGCAAGGAACGCCTGGCGCTGCTGGCGAACGTGCCCACCATCGCCGAATCCGGCTATGCGATGGCGCAGGCCAGTAGCTGGTCCGGCATCCTGGTGCCGGCCGGCACGCCGCCGCAGACCGTGGCGCTGATTGCGAAGGCGACCGAGCAAGCGCTGCGCGACCCCGAGGTGCGCAAATCGATCGAGCCATACGGCAGCATGCCGATGTACGGCCTGTCCGAAGCCAGGTTCGGCAGCTTCATCCAGGCCGAGATCGTGAAGTGGGGCGATGTGGTCAAGAAGTCCGGCGCCAGGCTGGACTGATCGCCGGGCCAGCTGCGCGGGGCGCGACGCCAGGCCGCCGCCCCGCGATACCCGCGATACTTCAGGCCATCCCTTCCAGCGTCACGGGAAACCCGGGCAGCGGCCCGCTTTCCGTCTCGGTGATCCGCGCGCCCGACCTGGTCCGGGCCTGCGCAACTGCCTCGACCGCGTCCAGCACCGGAAACACGGGCAGATCGGCTTGCGCCAGGCGTGCCATGAGCACATCCGCGTCATACTCGGCCACGCACTCCGCCACGCGCGCATTGATGGCATCGGCATGCGCGATCCGCGCGGCGTGGTCCACGCAACATGGAGCGTCGGCGGCAAACAGACCCAGCGCCGAATTCAGGCCGCGCCAGAAGTGCTCCTCCAGCGCCGCGATGGTCAGGAAGCGGCCATCCTTGCAGCGGAACACGCCATAAGCGGGCTTGCCGCCCAGCATCGCGCGCTGCGCGTCGGGGGTGGTCGCGGCCTTCTGGCGAAACAGCCCCAGCCGAGGCGCCATCCAGTGCAGAACGCTGTCGGCAAGCGCCGCGTCCAGATACTGGCCGCGTCCGCTCGCCGTGCGCTGGTAGAGCGCGGCCAGCAGCGCGGAGAGCGCCGTGGAGGCGCCGGCCAGATCCGCGATCGGCAGCATGGCCTGGTGCTCCGGCGGACCACCCGGTGCGCCCGTCAGCGACAGCGCGCCCGCCGCCGCCAGATAGTTGATGTCGTGCCCTGGCAGCAACGCATGCGGGCCGTCCTGGCCAAAGCCGGTCAGCGACAGGTAGATCAGACGCGGAAACTGCTCGCGCAGACTGTCGTAGTCCAGCCCGAGCCGGCGCATCACGCCGGGGCGATAGGATTCGATCAGGATGTCCGCCTGCGCGATCAGCTCCCGCAACTCGGCCAGGCCGCTGTCGCGCTTCAGGTCGCAGAACACGCTGCGCTTGCCACGGTTGAGCGCGGCGAACAGCCCCGGTGCCAGGCGTCGGGCGTTGTCCCCGTGCGGTGGGCGTTCCACCTTCACGACTTCGGCGCCCATCTCGACCAGGGACTGCGTCAGGAACGGGCCGGGGAGCAACTCGGTCATGTCGATCACGCGCACCCCCGCGAGCGGCGGGGCGTGGCTTGCTTGGGTCGTGCTCATTGCTCCCCCTCGCCTTGCGCCATCACGATCACCGCATCGAGCGGCACGGCGCCTTCGCCCGCGACGCCGAGCCAGACCGGGTTCAGGTCCATCTCGACCAGCCGGTCAGCATGCGCGACGACGAAGTCCGACACCTTCACCAGCAGCGCCGTCAGCGCGGCGATATCGCGACGCGGCTTGCCTCGCGCGCCATCGAGCAACGGGAAGCAGCGCACCTCGCGGATCATCGCCTCGGCCTCGGTGGCCGACAACGGCAACATGCGGCGCGAAACGTCCTTGAAGACCTCCACATAGATTCCCCCCAGGCCGAAGGTCAGGATATGCCCGAACACCGGGTCGCGCGAAACGCCGATCAGTATCTCCAGCCCGCCCGGCGCGGCCATGTGTTCGAGCAGCAGTCCGTCGATGCGCGCCTCGGGCACGTGGCGCGCGACCGACGCGTGAATACCTTGCCAGGCCGCCTCGAGCCCCGCTTCATCGACGATGCCGACCACCACGCCGCCGACGTCCGACTTGTGCTGGATCTGCGCGCTCACCACCTTGGCAACCAGCGGGTAACCCACCTCGCGCGCCAGCGCTCGCGCCTGCTCCAGCGTGGCGGCCACTCGCGACACCGGAACGGCGATGCCGGCCTGGCGCAGCATCGCCTTGCCCTCCGGCTCGGACAGGGCCCGCGCGGGCACGTCGGCCAGCAGCCGCGCAGCGGTCTGCAGCAGCGGCCGGAAGTCGAGATCGGCGCGGGCACGCCAGTCGGCATAGGCCAGCCAGCGCTGCACCGCCTTGACCGCCTTGCTGATGCTGCGAACGGGCGCCAGGCCCGCATCGGCAAACACCTTGTAGGCTTCGCCCTGGCGCTCGCTCATCCAGATCGGCAGCATCGGCACCGGGCTCTCTTCCTGCACCTGTACCGTGATGTCGGCCGCCAGCTTGGTGATGGCGCCATACTCGAGCGCCTGCGGCAGCAGCACCAGCGATACGTTGGGGTCATGACAAACCGCCTGCAGGCAAGTCCGCGCCAGCTCCGGCCTGGCCATCACAGCGGTGGTGGTATCGATGGGGTTGTCGATGGCGGCATACGAAGGCAAGGCGTCGCGCAGCACGGCAAGGGTCTGCGGCGCGAACTCGGCCAGCTGCAGCCCGGCGTTGCCGACCATGTCGGCGCACAGCGCCGCGGTGCCGCCCGACCCCGAGTAGATCGCCAGGGCACCACCCTGGCGCGGCAGGCCGCGCGCAAACAGCCAGGCGGTGTCGATCAGCTCGTCGATGTCATCCA
This sequence comes from Cupriavidus taiwanensis, assembly GCF_900250075.1. Classification (NCBI taxonomy): domain Bacteria; kingdom Pseudomonadati; phylum Pseudomonadota; class Betaproteobacteria; order Burkholderiales; family Burkholderiaceae; genus Cupriavidus; species Cupriavidus taiwanensis. Next base: position 990,007 of record NZ_LT977071.1, on the reverse strand, counting down.
CCTCGACCACGCCAAGCTGGGCGAACACGGCGCTGTTGACCTCCGCCGAGCCGGTAATCGATGCCGTGTGCGACTGCGCTGCCTTGCGCCCGTATTCGGAGCGCCCCACCTTCAGCGCCACCACCGGCTTGCCCTGGCGCGCCGCATGCTGCACGGCGGCGACGAACTTGCTGCCGTCGTTGACGCCTTCGAGCAAGGTGGCAATGACCTTGATATCGGGCGCATCGGCCATGTAGTGAATGAAGTCGCTCACCTGCAGGTCGACCTCGTTGCCGCTGGAACTCCAGAGCCCGACCCCGATGCCACGGTCCATCGCCTGCAGCACGTTGCGGCCAAGGCCGCCGCCCTGCGTGGCCAGCCCCACCGGACCGCCGCGGAGATCGTGCCGGAACGACGGCGAGAAGGTGAAGCCGAGCCGCTCCGTGATATTGGTCAGGCCCGGGCAGTTCGGTCCGTAGATGCGCATGCCCGTGCGTGCCACGATTTCCTTCATGGTCTGTTCGGCGGCCTTGCCCTCTTCGCCGGCTTCGCCAAAGCCCGAGGTCAGGATGATGGCGAAGCGCACCCCTTTCTCGCCGCACTGCTCCAGTACGGCGAGCACGTGCTCGGCGGGCACCGCCACCAGGGCAGTGTCGGGCACCGCCGGCAGCGACGCCACGTCGGGCCAGGCCTTGTGCCCGGCCACTTCCCGCCTGGTCGCGTTGACCAGGTACACGTCACCCCGAAAATCCGAATGCTCGAGCAGGTTCTCGAGCGCGCGGGCGCCGATGCTGCCACTGCGGTCACTGGCGCCCACCAGGGCAATGGAACGCGGGCTGACGAGCCGCGACAGGTCTTGGTATGTCTCCATCTTTGTTCTCTCGATGCGGAAGTCTGTGGAATCCGGCGCTACGCTGATGCGCCGGGCGCTAAGCGTTGGCACGCTCGCGCGGCTGTTGCCGCTCAGGCAATGGCCGACATGCCGAGGATCTCGCGGCCGACGATCAGGGTCTGTACTTCGGTGGTGCCTTCGGGAATGGTGCCGCCACGCGTATCGCGGAAGATGCGCTCGATCGGGTAGTCGGTCGCGTAGCCGAGTCCGCCGTGCACCTGCAGGGCCATGCTGGCCACTTCGTGCGCGGCCTCGGTCGCATACAGCTTGGCGATCGACGCCGAGACCCGCGTATCCTCTCCGCGGTCGAGCGCCATGGCGGCGCGGTAGCCGAGCGCACGTGCGGCTTCCACACGAATCGTCATGTCGACGATCATCTTCTGCACGAGCTGGAAGCCACCGATGGGTCGGCCGAACTGGGTGCGCGTCCTGGCGTAGTCAGTGGCCAGGTCGAGCGCGGCCTGCGCTGCGCCCACGGCGCCCATCGCGATATTGACGCGCGCCCCGTCCAGGCCCTGCAGCATGCGCTTGAGCGCACTGCCCTCCTCGCCCAGCAGGTTCTCGCGCGGCACGCGAACATTGTCGAAGCCCAGTTCGGCGGTGCCGGTACTGCGCAGCACCATGGTGTCGACCCGGCGCACCTCGTAAGGACTGACGTCGCGCTCGACCAGGAAGGTCGACAACTGGCCCTCGCAATTGTCGCTATAGGTACGGGCCACCACGATGCCGAAGTCGGCGAATGCGCCGTTGGTGATCCAGAGCTTGCGGCCATTGAGCACGTAGTGGTCGCCGTCCAGGTCCGCACGCGTCTGGATCTGCGCGATGTTGGAACCGGTACCCGGCTCGCTGATCGCGGTAAACACCTTGCGCTCGCAGGCCAGCAATGGCGCGAGAAAGCGCGCCTTCTGCTGCGCCGTGCCGACCGCGGCAAGCTTGGCGATCGGGCCGTTGGTAATGTTCAGGATGGTGCGCAGCGAAAGCCAGGCATAGCCGGCCTCCTCCATCATCATCGCCCAGGTAAGCTGGTCCAGCCCCATCCCGCCCTGTTCCTCGGAGAGGCGCCCGCCGATATAGCCGAACTGCGCCAGACCCTTCAGGATCTCGAACGGAAAGGTCTTCTCCTGGTCGTGCCGGCTGACCAGCGGTGCCACCTCCGCCTGCATGAATCGGCGAATATTGTCGCGCAGCAGCCGCTGCTCGGGAGTTGCTTCGAAAAACATGGGTGTCTCCTGTAAAAGCCCGGTTGAGAAATACGGGCGACGCCGGGCAGCCCGGGCATCGCCGATACCAAGGCCGGACACAGGGACGGTCCCATGCGCCGGCCTAGTTTTGTTGGAACGCGGGGAAAACCAGATCCCGCGCGGCCTCGATCACCTCCAGGTACTCGTCCTTGCGGCGCTTGAATCGTTCGGTGGGACCCGCCAGCGAGATCGCGAACGGTTCGTCGCCGATCCGTCCGGCCACCGCAATGGCCGTCACACCTTCACCGCCTTCGTCCTCGACCCAGGCCCAGCCGCGCTTGCGCACGTCGGCGATCTGCTTTTCCAGCACCACCGGATTGATCTCCGTCCTGGGTCCCAGCTTGGGCAGCGCGCGCAGGCGCAACTGCCGCGCCGCGTCTTCCGGTGGCAGTACCGCCAGCAGGGCCTTGCCAAGCGCCGTGGCATGCAAGGCCAGGCGCTTGCCAACCCGCAGCACGTAACGCAATTCGTAGCGGCTTTCCTGGAAGCCGGTCACCCGCACATGGGCCCCGTCAAGCCGGCCGCACAACGAGGTCTCGCCGGTCTTGCCGGTGAGGAACTCCGTGGCCTCGGCGGCAACCGCCGCCAGCGGATCGTTGCCGGCAATGGCTTCACAGATGGAATGAAGCCGCATGGTGGGATAGAAGCGGCGCGTGCGCGCGGTCCGCATCAGATACCCGGTCTCGGTCAGCGTATGCAGCAGGTCGGAGCAACTGCTCTCCGGCAGATCGAGCAGGCGCGCCAGTTCCGAATTGGAGAGCTCGCGCTTTTCGCGCGAGAACACCTCGAAGACGGCAAGACTGCGCGCGGCAGCAGGAACAAAGCTAGGCATGGGTTCTCCGAAATCCTCGTGATGGCAGGGCGAGATCCGCCCAAACCGCAAGTCTACGAGATTTCGTACGGGCTTCCGTGTTTGACAGGGGTCGTTACTACGATATACTGGATGCTAATACGACCTATCGTAGTTACGCAAGATAAAGATCGGCACCGGTGCCAGACCGCACGGCACCCGCACACTGAAAAGGAGACCCATGCAAAGCGAGCCATCCCGTCCGCCTGAAACCCAAGGCGCGCCATCCCTGGCCGTCCTGCGCTGCGGCGCTTGCGGCCATCCCACCTATCCCGCTTCGGCCTATGGCTGCCAGTTCTGCGGCGCGGAGCCCGAACGTGGCACCGTTGAAGAACTGCCCGCCCGGGGCACGCTGCGCAACTACGTGACCGTGCATGCGCCGCTGGTTCCTGGCATGCCGCCGCCATTCGTCGTCGGCGAGGTCGACTTTGCGCCAGGCATACGCGAAGAGGTGCTCCTCGACGTGGCCAGCGAATCGGAACTGGTTCCCGGCATGACGGTCCAGGGCGTGATCCGCCGCGACGCCCCCTGCGGCGACCGCTATCCGCTGCGCTTTGCCCCCGCAACCGGAGAGGTGCAGCGATGAACCGACTGCTTCAGCAAACCCCTGTGTACGTCATTGGCATCGGGCTGCATCCATACCAGTTCGCATCGGACATCCCCTATGTCAGCCTCGGCCTGCGCGCAATGCGCGAGGCGCTGGCCGACGCCAACATCGGCTGGCCCGAGGTGCAGAGCGCCTACGTCGGGACGTCGGCGATCGGCATGGCTACCGGGCGCGTCATGTTTCGCCACCTGGGCTCCACCGGCCTTGCCGTGACGCAGGTGGAAAGCGCTTCGGCATCGGGCTGCTCGGCGTTCCGCCAGGCGTGCCTGGAGGTGGCAAGCGGCGTCTCCGACGTGGTGGTGGCGATGGGCGTGGACAAGTTCGGCGATGGCCGCAAGGCCGCCGACAAGGACGGCCTGCCGCACCTTGCGCCAACCGCGACCATGCCCCCCGTGAAGTTCGCGCTGATGGCGCATGAATACCTGCGCCGGCATGGCCTGAAGCCCGAAGCCATGGCGCGCGTCGCGGTCAAGAACCACGGCAATGCGGCGCTCAACCCGTACGCACAGTTCCGCAAGCCCCGCACGCTCGAGCAGGTCATGGCCTCGCCCAAGGTGGTGGGCGACCTGACGGTGCAGCAGTGCTGCCCGCGCGGCGACGGCGCCGCTGCCGTGATCGTGGTGTCGGAGGCCGCGATAAAGCGTCTCGGCCTGGACAAGCGCCGCGCCGTGCGCGTGCTGGCATCGGTGGCGAACAGCGAGCAGCTCGAGCAAGGCGAGGCCTCGGCAGCCATCGACATGGTGCGCAGCTCCACCGCGCTGGCGTACGAGCAGGCCGGCATCGGGCCGCGCGACCTGAACCTGGTGGAGCTGCACGAGGCCTTCTCGATCGAGGAACTGGTCTACACCGAGGCCATGGGCCTGTGCGCACCCGGAGAAGGGGCAGCCTGGCTTGAACGCGGCGCTTCGGCCATCGGCGGCCAATGCGCGGTCAATGCATCGGGCGGCCTGCTCGGCATGGGTCATCCGACCGGGCCGACCGGCATTGGGCAGATCGCCGAGATCACGCGCCAGATCCGCGGCGAGGCGCACGGGCGGCAACACCCGGGCGCGCGCCTGGGCCTGGCGCACATGATCGGGCTCGGCTCGGTGGCCTTCGCCCACGTGCTGGCGGCAGCGCAGTGATCCCCCGGGTGCGCCGGCCGCAGCTGCCGCCGGCGCACCCTGGCGAGACACCGGCGCGAACATCATTCCAAGCAAGGAGACATCGATGCAGTTCGAAACCCTGTTGTACGAGGTGGTCGAGGGCGTGGCCGTTATCCGGCTGAACCGCCCGGAGCGGATGAACACCCTGGGCGGCACCATGAAGCCGGACCTCGCCAAGGCATTCTTCTCGCTGGCGCGGGACGACGCCAGCGTGCGCTGCGTGGTGCTGACCGGCGCCGGCGACAAGGCGTTCTGTGCTGGCGCCGACATCAAGGAGCGCGCCGCGGGCACGGCCCATCCCGCCGACTACTACGTCACGCAGCAACGTACCCACGAGCTGTTCCGCGGCATCGAGGAATTCGAGAAGCCCGTGATTGCCGCCATCAACGGCGTGGCGCTCGGCGGCGGCCTGGAGCTGGCCCTGTGCGCCGACATCAGGCTCGCCGCCAGGTCGGCCCGCTTCGGCCTGCCCGAGATCAGGCTCGGCGTCATCCCCGCCGCCGGCGGCACGCAGCGCCTGCCGCGCGTGGTGGGTGCGGCAGTGGCCAAGGAACTCATCTTTACCAGCGAACTGATCAGCGCCGACGCGGCGAAGGAGATGCGCCTGGTGAACCGGGTGACCGACGACGACAAGCTGCTGGACGAGGCCTTGACCATGGCCAGGCGCATCGCCGCGCAACCGCCGTTGGCCGTGCGTTTTGCCAAGCGGTCGGTCAACCTGGGCATGCAGGGCTCGGTTGACATGGGCCTGCAGTTTGAATGCTACGGCGCGGCCATGGTGGTGGACAGCGAAGACAGGAGGGAAGGGATGCGCGCCTTCGTCGAAAAGCGCGAGCCCCGCTTCGTCGGGCGCTAAGCCACCACGGCGGGCATTGATACATCGACATACCGAAATCTGGAGGAGAACCGAAATGGAACTGCATCTGCAAGGCAAAGTGGCGCTGGTGACGGGCGGCGGACAAGGCGTAGGGCGACGAATCTGCCTGGAACTCGCAGGCGAAGGCGTCAGCGTGGTGGTCAACGACTATTTCCTCGAGCGCGCGCAGGCCGTGCAAAAGGAAATCGAAGACGCAGGCGGCCAGGCATTGGCCGTGCAGGCCGACATTGGCGATGCCGGGCAGGTGGAGCGCATGTTCGCGCTGGCACGGGAACGCTTCGGCGACGTCGACATCCTGGTCAACAACGCCGGCGTAACCGTGGCGCGCCGTACCAAGGGCGGCATGCCGCCGACGTTCATGGAAATGCCGGTGGAAGACTGGAAGGAAGTCGTCGACCTGAATGTCTACGGCGTGATGAACTGCTGTCGCAGTGCCCTGCCCGGCATGCAGCGCCGGGGCGGCGGCAAGATCGTCAACATCATGTCCGAAGCCGGACGGGTCGGCGAGGCGCGCCTGGCGGTCTACTCCGGCGCCAAGGCCGCCATGCTGGGATTCGCCAAGGCGATCGCGCAGGAGCACGGGCGGGATTGCATCAACGTCAACACCATCGCACTGGGCGCGGTCTCGCACGAAGGCATCGCCAACGGCCCGCTGCACCCGTCAGCCACTCCCGAAACCGACGACCGCCTCAAGAAGATGCTTGGCGCCTACCCGATCGCACGCGGACTCGGAAGGCTGTCGCGGCCGGAGGATATCTCGGGTGTGGTGACGTTCCTGGCATCGGATCGCGCCGCCTTCATCACCGGCCAGAGTCTGGGCGTGAGCGGTGGCTACGTGATGCTTTGATGCAGTCCCGATGGGCGCGATCGGATTTATCACCGCGCCCAGGTGACCGCCCCGAGTTGTGGCATAAACTCTTCCGAAAGCGCGCCCGCGATGAGCCGTCCAGAGCGCCCCCCGCTCTGCACCGCGGCGCATCACCTTCGCCATGACAAACCCAGCCCGCCGCCGTTACGTGACTTATGCCTGCGCGCTCGGCGCCAGCGCGCTGACCGCCACATGGCCCACCGAGACGCGCGCCCACGCGCCATCTGTCACACCGCCCGCATCCCCCTGGCCGCTCTACCGGCAGTTCCTGGAGCGCTTCGTGCAGGCGGATGGCCGCGTCATCGACTACTCCACGCCCACGTTGCAAAGCACGTCCGAGGGACAGTCCTACGGCATGGTGTTTGCCCTGGTCGCGGATGACCGCGATACCTTCGACCGGCTCTGGCGCTGGAGCGTGGCCCATCTTGGCGATGGTCGCCTGGACGACAAGCTGCCGGCATGGCAGTGGGGCAGGCGCGACGACGGCACGTGGGGCGTGCTGGACCGCAATCCGGCTGCCGATGCCGATCTGTGGTTCGCGTTCGCGCTGGCGGAGGCCGCGCGCTTGTGGCATGCCCCCGCCTACGCCGACGCGGCACGCGCGTTGCTGCGGCTGGTGGCAGCGCAGGAGGTGGCCACACTGCCCGGCTTCGGCCCCATGCTGCTGCCCGGTCCCGCGGGGTTTATCGACAGCGGCCCCGACGGCTCCCGCAGCTGGCGTCTCAATCCCAGCTATCTGCCGGTACCGGTGCTGCGCCGGCTCGCCGCCTTCGACCCGCCGGGTCCGTGGGGCAGCCTGGCCGCACAGGCGGCAAGGCTGATCCGCGCGGTGTCCCGGGCCGGCATCGTGCCGGACTGGTCGGCCTACCGCGCCGGTGCGCGTCGGCGTGGATTCGTGCGCGATCCGGTCAAGGGAGACCTCAGCAGCTATGACGCCGTGCGGGTCTACCTGTGGGCTGGCATGACGCCCGGGCAGGACAGTACGCGGGGCGCCATGATGCAGGCGCTGCTGCCCAATGCGGCGCGCCTGGCAGGACGGGCGGCACCGCCGGAGAAGATGTACGCCGAAAGCGGCAAGGTCGAAGGCATCGGACCCCCCGCTTTCTCCGCCGCGCTGCTGCCGTTCCTGAGCGCCGCCGGCTCGCCGGCCCTGGCTGCCCAATGGGCGCGTGCGAGGGAGATCGTGGGCGCACCGTCGGGGCCTGGCGGCCCGACCTACTATGACACGGTGCTGGGCCTGTTCGGGCTTGGGTTTATGGAAGGGCGCTACCGCTTCTCCGCCTCGGGCCACCTCGACAGGTGATGGCGCCAGGCGCAAGCGCCTGTCGCAAGACGCACTTTCCAGCGCATCTTGTCAGACGGCTTCCGATAGCCCGCATCCGCGTGCGCGCGCAGACTGGCCCCATCACTCCGGGGAGACCGCCATGGCCGGAAAACACCTTCACGTCGTACCCGTCGATGGGTCCGGTCAAGCCGCGGCGTGCGCGTCCTGCGTGGCGCGCGCCGGGGTCCGCTGATCCGGGCAACGACATCGGGCAAGGCCATGGCAGGCCGCAAGACCCGGGCCGCTCCCGCCGCCAGGCATGGCGGCACCGCGCCCGCTGGCGGCCTCGAGCGTTACAGCAAGAAGAGAAATTTCGGCATCACGCCCGAACCCAGCGGGAAGCCAGCGCGGCCACGGCCGCGCCAGGATGCCGGGCCGCTGCGCTTTGTCGTCCAGAAGCACTGGGCCAGGCGCCTGCACTATGATTTCCGGCTGGAGCTCGACGGCGTGCTGCTCAGTTGGGCAGTGCCCAAGGGACCGTGCTATGACCCGGCCGAGAAGCGCATCGCCGTCCATGTCGAAGATCACCCGCTCGACTATGCCGGGTTCGAAGGCGAGATCCCGCCGAACCAATATGGAGCCGGGTCCGTGATCGTCTGGGACCGCGGCACCTGGACGCCGGTGGGGGATCCGCATGACGGCATGGCCGCCGGCAAGCTTGTCTTCGATCTGCACGGCGAAAAGCTGACGGGACGCTGGGAACTGGTGCGCATCGCCAAACCGGGCGACAAGTCCGAGCAATGGATACTCTTCAAGAAGCGCGACGCCTGGGCACGTCCGCTGGCAGAGTTCGATGTCCTCGCCGCGCTGCCGGACAGCGTCATCGCCAGGCCGCTCGGTGCATTGCCCGAGGCCTCCGGCGTCGCGGACCAGGAGGATCCGGACCAGGCCATCCGGCGCGCGCCGCGCGCGCCATTGCCGGCGAAGCTGCGGCCCCAGCTTGCCACGCTCTCGCCCGCCCTCCCTTCCGGCGCCGGCTGGATCATCGAAACCAAGTTCGACGGGTACCGGATCCTGGCAAGGATCGACGATGCCCGGGCAACGCTGTTCACCCGCAACGGGCATGACTGGACGCGCAGGCTGAACTCACTGGCGGCGGAAATCGAGAAGCTCGATATCTCGCAGGGCTGGCTGGATGGCGAGATCGTGGTGCTGCGCGACGACATGCCGGATTTCAACGCCTTGCAGAACGCCATCGACGGGCATCGCCACGAGGCGATCGTCTACTTCGCCTTCGACCTGCCCTACTGGGAAGGCCGCGACCTGCGCGAGCTGCCGCTGGTGCAGCGCAGGGCGAAGCTGGCCGGGCTGGTTGCCGAGCGCTCGGAGCGGGTGCGCTTCAGCGAAGCCTTCGACGCGCCGCCGGCGCAGATGTTCCAGGCGGCCTGCCGGCTCGGCCTGGAGGGGCTAATCTTCAAGCGCGCCGATTCCCCCTATGTCTCGGCACGGACGCCGAGCTGGCTGAAGGCCAAATGCAAGCTGCGCCAGGAGTTCGTCATCGGCGGCTTCTCCGACCGCGAAGGCGCCTCTGCCGAGGTGGGCAGGCTGTATCTGGGCGTCTACGCGGATGGGGCGCTGGTTTATGCGGGCGGCGTCGGCACCGGCTGGGACAGTGCCACCGCCATGGATTTGCGCAAGCGCCTGGCGGCACTGGAAGTCAAGGACAGTCCTTTCTCGACGGAGGCCCGCGGCAGCGGGCGCTGGGGCGGCCGGCGGCCTGCCGTGGTGCGCTGGGTCAAACCAAAGCTGGTCGCGGAGGTCGAGTTCACCGAGTGGACACCGGACGGACAGGTTCGCCACGCGTCATTCAAAGGGCTGCGCACGGACCATGTCGTCAAGTCGATCCGGCGCGAAGCGGTGCAGACCGCGGTCACGCCCCATGGCGTTGCCGCCATCAAGGTCACCAATCCGGAACGGGTGATTGACCAGTCCAGAGGCATCACCAAGGTGGAACTGGTGCGCTACTACGAGAGCGTCGCCGCGGTGATGCTGCCGCACCTGGCGGACCGCCCGCTCTCGCTGGTGCGCGCGCCAGAGGGCATCGACTCGCCCACGTTCTTCCAGAAGCATGCCGAGACGGCAATGCCCGGCCTTACCGAGCAACCGGCTTCGCTGTGGCCCGGCCACGCGGCGTTGCTGACCGCAGACTCGCCCGAAGCCATTGTCGCCGCCGCCCAGATGAACGTGGTGGAGTTCCACACCTGGAATTCCACCGCGCGCGATATCGACCATCCTGACCGGGTCATCTTCGACCTGGACCCCGGCGAAGGCGTGGCGTGGGAGACCATGCAGGAAGCCGCCATGCTGGTGCGCACGCTGCTGGACGAGCTGGGCCTGCAGTGCTGGCTCAAGACCAGCGGCGGCAAGGGCCTGCATGTGGTGGTGCCGCTGGCACCGCGGCGGACCTACGATGAAGTGAAGGCGTTTTCACATGCGGCTGTCAGGCACCTGGCCACCACGCTGCCGCAGCGCTTTACCGCCCGCTCCGGCGCCGCCAACCGCAAGGGCCGCATCTTCGTCGATTACCTGCGCAACGGCTTCTCGCAGACCACCGCCGCCGCGTTCTCGGCACGCGCGCGGCCTGGGCTGGGCGTGTCCATGCCGGTGTCGTGGGAGCAACTTTCCAGGCTGAAAAGCGGCGCGCAGTGGACCATCCGCGATGCGCGCGAGTACCTGAGCTTCCAGCTGGCGGACCCCTGGCAGTCTTACTGGGACACACGCCAGACTTTGACGGAGGCCATCGAACGCTTAAGCTGAATCCAGGCGCAACCCAATGTGGAGTATCCAATGGCTGCCCGATCGCTCGCTTCCCTGTCGCTGTCGTTTGGCCTGGTGTCGATCCCGGTCAAGCTCTATACCGCCACCGAAAGCAGTTCCGCCGTGCGCTTCAACCTGTTGAGCAAGGATGGCTCGCGTGTGAGGCAGCAGTACATTTCCGAACAGACCCAGAAGGTTGTCGAGCGTGCCGACATGATCAAGGGCTACGAGTTCGAGAAAGGCCGCTTTGTCACGTTCGCGCCCGACGAGCTCAAGGCACTGGAAGAAAGCGCCAGCCATATGGTCGATATCGTCGCGTTCATACCCGAGCAAAGCGTCGATCCGCTTTACTACGACAAGGCGTATTTCATCGCGCCCGACAAGCGTGGCGGCAAGCCCTACAGCCTGCTGCGCGAGGCCATGTCGCGGACCGGCCGCTGCGCCATCGCGAAATGGGCCTCCAAGGGCAAGTCGCACGTGGTCCAGATCCGCCCGGTGGAAGGCGGGCTGGTGTTCCAGCAGCTGCTGTTCGCGGATGAAGTGCGCAACATCGCCGAACTGAATATCGAAGAGGTGGCGGTGTCCGAGGCCGAGCTCAAGCTGGCGATCCAGCTGATCGAGCAGGCCTCCGAGGAAGAATACGACCCCAGCCAGTACAAGGACGAGGAGAAGGCCAGGATCCTGGCCGCCATCGATGCCAAGATTGCCGGCAAGCACATCGTTGCGCCCGAGCCGGTGGAAGCCGGCGCCGGCGGACAGGTGATCGACCTGATGGACGCGCTGCGCGCCAGCCTGTCGAAGAAGGGAGCTCCGGCCGCCAAGGGCAAGGCTGCCGCAGCTGCGGCACCACCGGCCCGCAAGTCTGCCCGGCGCGGCGCGGCGGCCGAGCCCACGCCGATCCGACGCACCACCAAGAAATCAGCGTGAAGCGCAACGGCGGTCTCAGTACGCGTGACCTCGAGGCGCGCCTGGGCGTGTCCAGGCGGCTGATCGCCAGCCTGGTCGCGGCCGGGCTGGTGCAGCCCACGCGCGGCCCGCGCGGCGAACACGTCTTTTCCTTCCAGGATGCCGTGCTGATCCGCACCGCCGACTCCCTGCACCGGGCGCATATCGGGCCCGCGCGCATCCTGCGCGCGCTGCGCCATCTCGAGCGGCTCAGGCCGGACCGGCACCTGTCCGCGGTACGCATTTCGGCGTGCAGCGGCAAGGTGTCGGCCCGGGACCGCCACGGCGACTGGATCGTGGAAACGGGCCAGCGGCTGATGGACTTCGGCACACAGGACGACGCCGGTGTCCGCGTCATGGCCCTGACCAGGGAAGCCTCAGCCTACGCCGCTGCCGACGAAGCGCTTGCCGAGGGCCTCAGGCTGGAACCGACAGATGCCCGCGGCGCCGAAGCGGCTTACCGGCGCGCGGTGGTTCATTATCCGGCGATGCTGGACGCCTACCTCAACCTCGGCTGCATGCTGGCCGATCAGGAACGGCTGGACGAAGCCATCCTGCTCTATGAATCCGCGCTGGCCGTGCTGCCGGACGAGCCCGAGCTGCACTTCAACCTGGGCGTCGCGCTGGAGGATACCGGGGCGACACAGGCTGCCCTGGCTGCCTATGAGCGCAGCATCGAACTTGCCCCGGGCGATGCCGACGCGCACTACAACGCCGCGCGCCTGCATCAGGAGCTGGGGCACATCCAGAACGCGCTTCGGCATTTCAACCAGTATCGGAAGCTGGATCGCTCGAGGTGAGCGTGCTCCGAAGCGGTTTGCGGTGAGGGTCGCAAAAGGCCGTTAGTTACCGGCCCCTCCCCTTACAGATACTTGAAAAGATTCATCCCCTGGATCTGCATGAACGACTGCTGCGCCCCCTGCAGCGCCATCTGCCGCTGGTAATACTCGGTAATCGCCTTGGCGTAATCCAGGTCCTGCAGCCCCGACAGCGTCTGCGAATACGTCAGGTCCCGGTTGGCACCCACGTCATCCAGCGCATCCAGCTCGTTCATGCGCGAGCCCACCGAAGCGCGCACGGTCAGCACGTTGTCGAGCGAGTTGGAGAACTGGCGCACGGCGGTCGACAGCACGTTGCCCAGGTGGGCGCGGTCGTTGTCAGAGGCGTTGGGCTGGCGCAGCGTGTCGATCACCGTCTGCAGGTTGGCGAACATGTCGGTGCCGGCCTCGCTCGCCGGCTGCATGGTCAGGGTGTCGCCGGCCTTGGGGGTGCCGGTGACGTTGAAGCTGAAGCCCGCGACTTCGATCTGCGCCGGCGAGGTGTAGGGCACCGGGCCGGTCACCACCGGTGCGGGGGTGGTGCCGGTCGAGGTGTCGGTAATGGTGTATTCGATCTGGCCGGTGGCGTTGGCCGTGAACGACATCTGCAGCGCATGGCCGAACAGCGGGTGGCTCGGGTCGGTGGTGGACACCGTGCCGAAGGTGGCGGTGCCGGTGTTGGCGGGGTCGCCCTTGACCACATAGCCGGCGCCGCCGGTCACGCTCATGAAGACTTCGCGGCCGGTGTTGCCGGCGGGCATCTGGCGCGCCACGTCGACCTGCAGCAGTTGCTGGCCGTTGTCGCCGATGTAGGTGCTGGCCCCCGCGCTCTGCGTGAACGGCGCGCTGCCCGAGCGGGTGCCGCCGAACAGGAACTGGCCGTTGCCGTCGTCGGAGTTGGCCAGGCCCAGCAGCTGGTTGTACAGGCCTTCCAGCGCGGTCGCGAGCGAGCCGCGGTCGGCATCGCTCATGGTGCCGTTGCCGGCCTGCACCAGCAGGGTCTGGATGTTCTGCGTGATGGTGGTAATGGACTGCAGCGCGTTCTCTTCCGCGGCCAGCGCGATATTGGCCTGGTTGCGGGAGGTGGCGTACTGGCCGTTGACGGCCTGCGCCTGGCTGACGCCCAGCGCGCGGGTGGCGCCGACAGGATCGTCCGACGGAGTCAGGATGGAGCGGCCGGTGCCGAGCTGCTGCTGGATGTGCATCAGCGCGCCCTGCTGGTAGTTCATCGAAGCCAGGCCTTGCTGGTACAGGGTGGAGCTTGCAACGCGCATATTGGGTTACCTCTTCTGACGCGGGGTGGCGCGGCGCTTAGCGGCCGATGCCGATGATGGTGTCGAACAGCGTGCCGGCGGTCTGGATCACGCGCGCGTTGGCCTGGTACAGCTGCTGGAAGCGCAGCATCGACACGGTTTCCTCGTCCATGTTGACGCCCGACACCGATTGCTGCGCGGTCTTGATCTGCGTGGTGATGCTGTCCTGCGAGGTCGAGGCGATCTTGACCGACTTGGCGCGCGTGCCGACATCGTTGACCAGCTGCGCGTAGGCTTCGCTGAAGCTGGACACGCCGCCGATGGTCTTGGCGTTCTGCAGCTTGGCCAGCACCAGCATGTTGCCGTTGTCCTTGACCGCGCCGGCATTGCTGCCCAGCGTAAAGCTGTCGCCCGCGGCGGGCGTGCCGCCGAAGCTGAAGGTCAGGCCGTTGAGGGTGAAGTCGGTATTGCTGCCGTTGGGCACGCCCACCGGCTGCGGCGCCATGGCCACGCCGCCGACCTTGAAGATGTAATTGGTGCCGTCGAACTCGGCGGTGATCTTGCCGGCCGGCGGAGTGAACCCGGGCGCGACCTTGCTCAGCGACGCGGTGGCGTTGCCCTTGTTGCCGGCAGTTGCCTCGATGTAGGCAGGCGATGCCGCCGCGATCTTGGCGGGATCGCTGATCGCCATGTCGAAGCCGGTGGCGGCATTGCGGGTGGGCTGCACCATGAACGAATCGTTGGTGCCCATCGCCGCATTGATCTCGACGGTAAAGCCGTCGACGCTGAATTGAAGCGGGTAGGTGGCGCCGCCGGCCGGTACGGGCGTGACCACCTGCTGGTTGTCGGACAGGCGCGTCAGCGTGTAGTTGGTGCCGTCGAAATGGAGCTTGTAGTCGCTGGTGGTCAGCGCCGATGCATTGCTGATGGTGGCGGTGGCGACCGTGGTCTTGACGGTGTTGTTGGCGTTGGGGATGGTGGTGGCGCCGCCAAGCCGGAACATGTCGGTGCCGGCGGCGCCGTTCAGGTCGATACCGAGCTGGTGCTGCGCATTGAAGCTCGCGCCGATCGCCAGCGACAGGCGGCCGATCGCGCTTTGCGCCGGATCCAGCGTCTCCGTACGGAACTGCAGCAGGCCACCCAGCGAGCCGCCGGTGAGCGCGCCCGGCTCGCTCTCGATCACGGCGCCGGAGGGCAGCGTGTAGGCCACCACGGTGCGGTTGGGGTCGGCCGCCGAGGCCACGGCCTTCAGTTCATAGGCGTCATTGCCCATCACCAGCGGCTGGCCGTTGCCGACGAAGACGTTGTAGGTGCCGCTGTCCTGCACCACCACCTTGGCGCCGACCAGCTTGGTCAGCTCGGCCACGGCCTGGTCGCGCTGGTCGAGCAGGTCGTTGGGCGGCTGGCCGCCCGAGGCCGCTTTCAGGCGCGTGATTTCCTGGTTCAGGTTGGCGATCTGCCTGGTGTACGCGTTGACCTGCGTGACCGCGGTGCCGACCTGCTCGTTGACGCCGGCCTGCAGCTGCTTGAAGTAGTTGCTGGCCGAGCGCACCTGTCCCACCAGCGCCTGGCCCGCCGACAGCATGCCCTGGCGCGCGGCCGGATCGGCCGGGGTATCGGCCACCGCCTGCACCGCGGCGAAGAACTTCTGCATCAGCGGCGCCAGCCCGCCCTTCTGGTCGGCCAGCAGGTTGTCGATCTGGCTGATCTGGTCCGAGTACATCGCCAGCGACGCGCTGGCCGAGGTGGCGCCGCGCAGCTGGCCGGTCAGGAACTCGTCATAGACGCGGATCACCGTGGTGGTGTTCGAGCCGAAGCCGTAGAAGCCCTGGCTGGTGTACTGGCCGCCGGCGGACGCGACGATGGTGTTCTGGCGCGAGTAGCCTTCGGTTGCCGAATTGGCAAAGTTGTGGCCCGTCGTCGTCAGCGCGTTCTGCGCGGTGTTCAGGCCGGAGAGGCCAATACTGAAGAGAGACATGGTGCTCTGGTCCGGGATTGGTGGGACTGCCGCGGTGAGGGGCGGCGGGGTGGTATGTGGGAGTTATCGGCTCGGTGGGGGTGGGACTTTAGCTGTGGCAGTGAGCTTCGCCGGATCCTGCTGGTTTGCTCCCCTCTCCCGCGGGCGGGAGAGGGGTTGGGGGAGAGGGCCGGCGGTGGAAATAGCGACGGGCGTCACTTCGTTGACGCTCTTGCCCTCTCCCCCACCCCTCTCCCGCAGGCGGGAGAGGGGAGCTTGGTTCGTGCGGTGTCGGCTGCGGTTAGCCGCCGTATTGCAACTGAAGCCCCGCGTCTTACGCCGCCACCTTCTTCATGATCTTCACCAGCTTGTGCCCGTACGCCGGATCCGTGGCATACCCCGCCCTCTGCAAGCCATGCGCCGCGTCCTCGGCGCTGGCCGCGCTGACCACGCCCGCGTAGCGCGGGTTGCTGGTCAGCAGGCGCGCGTAGTCGGCGCAAGCCTCGTCGTAGGACCCATAGGCGCGGAACTTGGCCCGCACCTTCTGCGGCTGGCCGTCGATGTATTCGGTGGTGGTGATTTCCGCGACGCGGCCCTTCCAGCTGGGGCCGGCCTTGATGCCGAAGACGTTGAACGTGGTCGAGCCATCGGCGTGCGTGATTTCGCGCTGGCCCCAGCCGGATTCCAGCGCGGCCTGGCCGACGATCAGCCGTGCCGGCACGCCGCTGGCGCGGGCAGCAGCTTCGGCGGGGCCGGCCATGCGGGCGACGAAGGCGCTGACGTGCGCGGGCGCATCGTCGGGCAGCCGGCCGAGCCGGTCTTCGCCCTGGCCGTGGTCCCCGTAGGACTGCGGCTGGTACTGGCGCAGGCCCGCGGTGGGATTCCATTGCTGGCCCGCGACGATGGTGCCGATGGCGGGCAGGTCGGCCTGCTCGCCGGCATCGGCGGGCATGGCGCCGGCGCCGCGGCTGTCGAGCAGCCTGGCCAGCTCGGCATCGGCGGCCTTGCCGGCCTCGGCCGGCGTCAGCGCGTTCATGCCGGCGGGCATCGCGGTGCCGGTGGCGCGCGCCAGCTGGCGCACCATCACGTCGGCCAGGCCGATGCCGCGCGACGACATCTGCTGCGCCAGCTGCTGGTCCATCATCGACAGGTAGAGCTTGCTCTGCTCGTTGTCGAACAGGCCGTCCTGCGGCGTGGCGTCGCGCATGCTCTTGAGCACCATCTGCGTGAACACCGCCTCGAACTGCTTGGCGACGGCCTGCAGCGTATTGGCGTCGGCGCCGCCGCGCGCGCTGTGCTTGAGCGCCTCGAAGCCCTGCGTGTCCAGCGCGAAGCGCTGGGTCAGGTCGGCGCCGGTCGCAGGCATCGCGCCACCGTTGATGCCGCTGTTCATGGTCAGATCACTTCCAGTTCGGCGCGCAGCGCACCCGCCGCGCGCATCGCTTCCAGGATGGTCTGCAGGTCGGCCGGGGTCGCGCCCAGCGCGTTCAGCCCCTTGACCACGGCGGCCAGCGAGGCGCCCGCCTTGACGATCTGCAGCGAGCCGCCCTGCTGCCTCATGTCGATCTGCGACACCGGCGCCACCACGGTCTGCCCCTCGCTGAACGGCGCGGGCTGGCTGATCACCGGCTGCGTGTTGATGACCACCGACAGGTTGCCGTGCGCCACCGCGCAGTCTTCCACCGTCACCGCCTGGTTCATCACGATGGAGCCGGTGCGGGCGTTCAGGATCACCTTGGCCGCGGCCTTCGCCGGCGTCACGTCGAGATTCTCGATGCGGGCCAGGAAGCCCACGCGCGCCGCCGGCGACACCGGCGCGCGCACCTGCACCACGCGCCCGTCCAGCGCCGCGGCTACGCCGCCGCCCATGTTGCGGTTGATGGCTTCGACCACGCGCTCGGCGGTGCTGAAATCCGTGTCCTTCAGTTCCAGGTTGAGCACGCCGCCATCGGGCTGGAACGGCGCGACCGCGCGTTCAACGATGGCGCCGTTTGCGATGCGGCCCACCGCCAGCTGGTTGATCTGCACCTTGCTGCCGTTGGCCGACGCGCCGGCGCCGCCCACCAGCATGTTGCCCTGGGCGATGGCGTAGACCTGGCCGTCGGCGCCCTTGAGCGGCGTCATCAGCAGCGTGCCGCCGCGCAGGCTCTTGGCATTGCCCATCGACGACACCACCACGTCGAGCTGGCTGCCAGGCTGCGCGAACGCGGGCAGCGAGGCTGTGACCATCACCGCCGCCACGTTCTTGAGCTGCATGTTCTTGCCGGCCGGCAGCGTGATCCCCAGCTGCGAGAGCATGTTGGTCAGGCTCTGCGTGGTGAACGGCGTCTGCATGGTCTGGTCGCCGGTGTTGTCCAGCCCCACCACCAGGCCGTAGCCGACCAGCGGGTTGTCGCGCACGCCCTGGAAGGTGGCCAGGTTCTTCAGGCGCTCGGCCTTGGCACTGGTGGCAAAGGCGCCAAAGGCCACGCCCAGCGCCAGGCTGACCATGGTCAGCCGCAGCAGGCGGGACAGGAAACGAGCGAGCATCTGGGCAGACATGGCGCGGTCAGAACGGAGAAACATTGAGGAAGAAGCGCTGCAGCCAGCCCATGTTCTGCGCTTCGTCGATCACCCCCTTGGCGGTGTATTCGATGCGCGCATCGGCGACCTGCGTCGACAGCACGGCGTTGTCGCCGGTGATGGTGCGGGGATTGACCACGCCCGAGAAACGGATGAACTCGGCGCCCTGGTTGATGGCCATCTGCTTTTCGCCGGAGACCACCAGGTTGCCGTTGGCCAGCACTTCCAGCACGGTCACGGTGATGGTGCCGTTGAAGGTGTTGGCCGCGCTGGCGCCGCCGCTGGCCTTCATGGTGTTGGCGCCGTTGATGTTGGCGTTCTGGCTGGCGCCGAACAGGCCGCCCAGCGCGCGCGGCACGGACTCGAACGCCAGCGCGGCGTTGCCGCTGCGGCTGGTGTTGGTGCCGGAGTTCTTGCTGGCGTTGACGTTCTCGGTGATGAGGATGGTCAGGATGTCGCCCACGTTGCGCGGGCGGCGGTCCTCGAACAGCGGATTGCCGGCGTACGACGACTGGTAGATCGAGCCGGAAGCCGGGCCGATCGGGCGCGGCTCGGCGCGCGCCGTGGTCGGCATCTGCACCAGCGGCTCGCGCGGCATCAGCGCGCAGCCGCTCGCGGCCAGCATTGCCACGCCGGCCAGGCAAACCAGCGCACGCGCGCCCAGGCGGGAAAGCAAGGTGGCCATGTTCACACCAGTCAACCCAGTTGCGCCAGGCGCTGCAGCATCTGGTCGGAGGCCTGCACCGCCTTGCTGTTGATCTCGTACGCGCGCTGGGTCTGGATCATGCTGACCAGTTCCTCGACCACGTTGACGTTGGACGCCTCGACATAGTTCTGCTGCACCACGCCCGCGCCGTTCAGGCCCGGCACGGTGGTGTTGGGCGCGCCCGACGCATCGGTCTGCACGTACAGGTTCTCGCCCATGCTTTCCAGGCCGGCCGGGTTCATGAAGGTGGCCAGCTGCAGCTGCCCCACCTGCACGTTGGCGCTGGAGCCCGGCTGCGTCACCGACACCGTGCCGTCGCGGCCGATGGTCATCGACAGCGTGTTGGCCGGGATGGTGATGGCGGGCTGGATCACGAAGCCGCTGGACGTGACCAGCTGGCCGTTCTGGTCCACCTGGAACGAGCCGTCGCGGGTATAGGCGGTGGTGCCGTCGGGCAGCGCCACCTGGAAGAAGCCCTGGCCCAGGATGGCCACGTCCTTGGCATTGCCGGTCTGCTGCGGATTGCCCTGGGTGTGGATGCGCTCGGTCGCCACCGGGCGCACGCCGGTGCCCAGCTGCATGCCCGAGGGCAGCGTGGTCTGGTCCGACGACAGCGCACCGGGCTGGCGGATGGTCTGGTACATCAGTTCCTCGAACACCGCGCGGCCGCGCTTGAAGCCGTTGGTCGACACGTTGGCCAGGTTGTTCGAGATCACGTCCATCTGCGTCTGCTGCGCATCGAGGCCGGTCTTGGCAATCCAGAGAGAGCGGATCATGTGGGTCCTTGGTGGGTGCTGTGGGCCGGCACGACAACGCCGTGCCGGCCGGTCATTCGGTTCAGTTGGTCGAGAGCAGCTGGTTGGCGCGCTGCTCGTTGCCGTCGGCGCCCTGGATCATCTTCATCTGCATCTCGAAGCGGCGCGCATTGGCGATCATCTCCACCATGGCTTCGGTCGGGTTGACGTTGCTGCCTTCGAGCGCGCCCGAGATCACGCGCACGGTGGGGTCGGCCTCGAGCGGCTGCGCGCCGGGGCGCAGGCGGAACAGGCCGTCATCGCCGCGGGCGATGGCGTCGTTGGGCGGGTTGACCACGCGCAGCCGGCCCACCTGCGCCAGCCCGGCCGAGGCTTCGCCCGGGCCGCGCGCGGTGATGGTGCCGTCGGTGCCGATCGTCACCTGCGAGCCCGGCGGCACCGCCAGCGGACCGCCGTCGCCCATCACCGGCAGGCCGGAGAGGGTCTGCACCTGGCCGTCCTGCGCCACCTGCAGCGCGCCGGCGCGGGTATAGGCCTCGCTGCCGTCCGGCGCCTGCACCACCAGCCAGCCATTGCCCTGCAGCGCCACGTCGAGCGCGCGGCCGGTGTAGGTCAGCGGCCCGGCGCGCATGTCGGCACCCGGCGTGGACGCCAGCGTGAAGGCGCGCGTGCCGGCCTCCGCCCCGACCACCGGCACCGCGCGGTACAGGTTGACCTGGGCGCGGAACGCCGGCGTCGAGACGTTGGCGAGGTTGTTCGATACCGCCGCTTGCTGGTCGAGTATCTGCTTGGCGCCCGACAGGGCGGTGTAGATCATGCGGTCCATGGCGGCGGCTCAGCTCAGCGTGGCAATCACAGGTTCACCAGGGTCTGCATGACCGTGTCTTGCGCCTTGATGGTCTGCGCGTTGGCCTGGTAGTTGCGCTGGGCCACGATCAGGTTGACCAGCTGGCCGGACAGGTCCACGTTGGAGGCTTCCACCGCGTTCGAGCGCAGCGTGCCCAGGCTGCCGCCGGCCACGCCGAGCAGCGGCTGGCCGGACGCGCCGGTGGCGGACCACACGTTGTCGCCCTCGGGCTTCAGGCCTTCGACGTTGCCGAACGCGGCCATCACGATCTGGCCCAGCGGCTTGGTCTGCTCGTTGGAATAGTTGCCGGTGATGGTGCCGTCGCCGTTGACCGAGAAGCCCAGCAGGCTGCCCGAGGTATAGCCGTTCTGGCTGAGTTGCTTGACGTCGTTGTCGGCGCCGAACTGGGTGGTGCCGGTCAGGTCCAGGCGCATGGCCATGGCCTGGGCACCGTTGGCCGCCGGCTGGGTCAGCGTGACCGCGCCCGCGCCCGGCGCCTGCAGCGCGCCGGCGTTGTCGAACGACAGCGTGACCGGCGCGCCGCCGACGGTGTTGCCGTTGACGTCGGTCACGTACATCTGCCAGTCGGTGCCGCCCGGCACGGTGGGCGCAGCGCCCGACTTGGCGAAGTACGCCATCAGCTGCTGCTTGTTGCCCAGCGAGTCATAGACGTTGATCGCCGTGCTGTAGTTGAACATGTTGCTGGTCGGCGGCACGCCGGGCGCGCTGGCAAACGCCTGCGTCGGCACGGTGGCGCGCGAATCGAGCTGGAACTTGGCGGTGATGCTGCTGGTGGCGCGCGGCTCCATCTGCGCGTTGCTGATCACCAGCGGCTGCGGCTGCACGCCGGCGCCGCCGGCCACGCCGGCCGGATAGCCCGTCACCTGCAAGCCCTGCATATTGGTGATGCGGCCGTCTTCCTGGCGCTGGAACTGGCCGTTGCGCGAGTAGTAGACCGCGCCTTCAGGGCTGGTCATGCGGAAGAAGCCGTTGCCGTTGGTGATGGCCACGTCCAGGGACCGGCCCGAAGCCTCGATATTGCCCTGGTTGAACGACTGCACCACCGAGTTCACGCGCACGCCCAGGCCGATCTTGGTGCCCGCGTAGACGTCGGCGAACTGCGCGGCCGATTGCTTGTAGCCAACCGTATTGGCATTGGCGATGTTGTTGCCGATCACGTCCAGGTTGGACGCGGCGGCGTTCAGGCCGCTTACCCCTTGACCGAAACCCATGATTGCTTCCTTTTATCTAGGCTGTGGTTGAAGCCGGCCTGGCGCCCGCGCGCTGCCGGCACCTGCGTATTAGAGAATGCGGCGCACGTCGTCGACGTTGGCGGTCTGGCCGTCGCCCAGGTCCACCAGCACGCCGCTGGCGTCGCCGCTGATGCTCTCGACCTTGCCGTACACCAGCGCCACCGGCTTCACCGAGGTGCCGTTGGCAGTGGCGCTCACCTTGAAGGTGTAGTCGCCGTCGGCCACCGCCACGCCGGCGTTGTTCTTGCCGTCCCACGCGATGTTGTGCACGCCCGCGGTCTGGCCCTTCATGTCGATGGTGCGCACCACGTTGCCGTCCTTGTCGAGCACGTCGACGGTGACCGCATCCGCGGTAGACGGCAGGTCCACGCCGATCTTGCCCGGCACGCCGCCTTCCACCGAGACCTGCTTGCCCGGCACCATCACGGTACGGCCGATCAGCGCCGCGGAATCCATGGCGCGGCTGGCGCTGACCTGCCCCAGCAGCTGCGACAGCGTCGCGTTCATGGTCTGCATGCCGCTGACCGTGCTGATCTGCGCCAGCTGCGAGGTCAGCTGCGCGTTGTCCATCGGGTTGAGCGGATCCTGGTTGTTCATCTGCGTGACGAGCATGGTCAGGAAGTTGTTCTGCAGCTCGGACGCGCTGGCGCTGCCGCTCTTCAGCGCGTCGTTGATGCCTTGCGTATTGCTGCCTACCGGCGAGGTGGTGGTCATGTCAGTTGCTTGTGTGCGAGGTGCGGATGGAGCCGTTGCCGTGATGGGCCGGGGCGTTTTACTGGCCGATCGTCAGCGTCTTGAGCATCATGTTCTTGGCGGTGTTGAGCACTTCCACGTTGGCCTGGTAGGAGCGCGAGGCCGAGATCATGTTGACCATCTCCTCCACCGGGTTGACGTTGGGCATCACCACATAGCCCTGCGCATTGGCCATCGGATGCGTGGGGTTGTGCACCATGCGCGGGGGCGACGGATCCTCGCTCACGCCCTGCACCTGCACGCCGCCGATATCGGTCTGCCCCGGCGTGGGCGCCATGCCGAACACCACCTGCTTGGCGCGGTAGGCCTGGCCGTCGGGGCTGACCACGCTGTCGGCGTTGGCCAGGTTGGACGCAGTCACGTTCATGCGCTGCGACTGCGCGGCCATGGCCGAGCCCGCGACGTCGAAGATGTTCATTGCCGGCATGGGTTCGCTCCTGCGTTACTGCTGGATTGCCGCCAGCATGGTCTTGATCTTGGAATTCATCACCGTCAGGCCGGACTCGAAGTGCACGGCGTTGTCGGCAAAGGCCACGCGTTCGGTATCCATTTCCACGGTGTTGCCGTCCACGCTGGACTGCAGCGGGATGCGGTAGGCCAGGTCGAATTCCTCGCGCCCGGGCGCCTGCGCGGGCAGGTGGCGCACCGAGGTAGTCGACAGCGACATGCCCTCGTTGCGGTGGCCGCGCTCCACGGTCTGCGCCAGCGTGCTGGAGAAATCAAAGTCGCGCGCCTTGTAGCCGGGCGTGTCCGCGTGCGCGATGTTCGAGGCAATCACCGACTGCCGCTGGTTGCGCAGGCTCAGCGCTTCCTGCTGGAAACGTAGCGCCGCATCAAGTCTGTCAATCATCTGGCCTCTCCGTGCTGGACAAGCGCTCCTGTCAACGGAGCGCACGTAGCTTCTTCAGGGTTGGCATCTTAGGCGGGGTACTGTCACGCCAATCGGATGAATAAGGACGGGAAATCCGCGCATTTCGGCCCGCCCGCGCGCGAGGCGCTGCCTACAATGGGCCCCGATGACAGATGTATACGGCGCGCGCAGCCAATCACGGGGCCGTGCGCCGTCCTTGCCGGGAAGTCCAGATGAAACAGCATTGCCGCAACGCGCGCCGGCTGGTGCAAGCCACGCTTGGCGCTTACTTGCTTGGCGCTGCCGCCGCCGCGTCGGCACAGGTCACGCCGGTGGCCATGCAGGCGCCCGCCGCGCACGATGGCGGCAGCCACGCCCACGCCGCCGCCAGCCCCTTCACCGAAGACCCCGCGCGGGTGGCCGTCGAGCGCTTCCTGCAGCAGCAGACCGCCGGGCTGCCGGGCAAGGTCAGCGTGCAGGTGGCGCCGCCGTCAGGCGGGCGCGCGCCCGAATGCATCGCGCCCGATCCGTTCCTGCCCGCCGGCGCTTCGCCATGGGGCCGCGTTTCGGTGGGCGTGCGCTGCGGCGGTGAGCGGCCCTGGGTGCGCTACATGCAGGCGCGTGTCTCCGTGCTGACCGACTATTACGTGGCCGCGCGCGCGCTCGGCGCGGGCGAGCCGGTCGGCCAGGCCGAGGTCGAAGTCCGCCAGGGCGACCTGGGCGCGCTGCCGCGCGCGGTGATCACCGACCCGGCGCAGCTGGCCGGGGCCGTCACCGCCAACCGCATCGCCGCCGGCTCGCCGCTGCGCACCGACCTGCTGCGCAAGGCCATCGCCGTGCGACAGGGCCAGACCGTCACCGTTGCGGTCGAGGGCGAGGCCTTCCAGATCACCAGCGAAGGCAAGGTGCTGGCCGACGCCGCCACCGGCAATACCGTGCAGGTACGGCTGCGCAACGGCCAGGTGGTCAATGGCCTGGTGCGCAGCGGCGACACCGTCGTGCTGCAATGACCGTGCGCCAGGTGCTGTAATCGTGGCTGAATTGACTGGAATCCCGGGGCAGGCGGCGTGCGAAAATGCCGCCGCAGCCGCCGCGCAGCAAATCCGGGCCAGGCGCCCTAAAGAATTCGCCTGCGCGTCCGTAATGCCATAGGAAACCAGCAAGGATCGCCCCGTGAAGATCAACCACTCCACCTCGTCCCGTCCGGCCGACGCCGCCGCTGGCGACGCCGCCCGGCCCCATGCCGCCCCGGCCGCCGCCGATGCGGCCGCGCCGTCCGCCGGCCTGAGCGTCAGCCCGCTGGCCGCCCAGGTGCGCGACATCAGCGCCCGCCTGGCCCAGCCGGCCGACGACGATATCGATACCGCCAAGGTCGAAGAGATCCGCCAGGCCATCGCCGAAGGCCGGATCCGCATCGACCCGGGCAAGATTGCCGATGGCCTGCTCGCCACCCTGCGCGAGCTCGGCCAGGCCGACCCCAAATAGCCATCATGAGCCAGAGCCTGATCCAGTCCCTGCAGCGCGAAACCGAAGGCATCCACGCCTTCGGCCAACTCCTCGCCGAAGAGCGCGACGCCCTCAAGCGGGGCGACTTCCAGTCCCTGAGCGGGCTGCTGACGCGCAAGGTCGAACTGGGCCAGGCTTTGTCCCGCCAGCTCAAGGCCCGCGAAGCCCAGATGGGCGCGCTGGGCCTGCGCGCCGGCCCCGAAGGCCAACTGCTCGGCCGCCAGGTCGAACCGGCCGTGGCCGATGCCTGGCGCGGGCTGATCTTTGCGGCCCGCACCGCGCGTGACGCCAATGCGCTCAACGGGGCGGTGGTGGACGCCCATCTCGACTTCACCCGTGAAGCCATCCAGGCGCTGCGCCAGCATAGTGGCGGGGATGCGGGGTTGTATGGGAAGGATGGGAAGGCGGCGGCGGGCGTGGGTGGGGTTAGTCTGGCGGCTGGGTAAGCACGTCTCACACCGCAGGGGTTCGCCTGCGGTCACAAAAATGTTCCATTTTTTCGTCACTTGCTTGAAACCAACGAAAAAACGGAACATACTGTGGCCGTCATGCCGCACAACCGCCAAACCCAACGCGTCCTTGACCTGGCCTCCAGGAAAGGCATGCTGCGCCCCGCCGATCTCGACAACATCGAAGTCCCGCGGGTCATCCTGAGCCGCATGGTCGGCGCCGGGCTGCTCGAAAGAATCGATCGGGGCATTTACCGGCTGTCGAATGATCCGCGCTCGGAGCATGAGAGCCTGGCCGCCATTGCCACCCGGGTGCCGCAAGCTGTCTTCTGCCTGCTGACAGCGCTCCAGTTCCATGGCCTGACCACGCAACTTCCGCGCGAAGTCTGGATTGCGATGCCGCGAGGCAGCCATGCGCCAAGAATCGATTTTCCACCGATCAAGATGATCCAGGTTGCCGACGATGTCTTCTCGGCAGGCATTGACGTGGTCGAGCGCGACGGAATTCCGCTGCGGGTCTATAGCGCCGCCCGAACGGTTGCAGATTGCTTCAAGCACCGCAACAAGGTAGGCCTCGACGTGGCACTGGAAGCCCTCAGGGATGCGCGGGCACAACAGAAGGCATCGGCGGACGAGCTTTGGCACTATGCCAAGCTTTGTCGTGTTGCCAACGTCATGCGTCCGTATCTTGAGGCTGTCGAATGATCAGCGACCTCGCCGAATCGGTACGCGCGCGATTGTTGAACATCGCCAAAGCGCAAAGGGCGGATTTCAACCAGGTGCTGGTGCGTTATGCGCTGGAACGCATGCTCTATCGACTAAGCCAGTCGCCGCATGGCGAGCGCTTTGTGCTCAAGGGCGCCTTGCTGTTCACGCTCTGGTACGACATGCCGCATCGCGCTACCCGCGATGCCGACTTCCTTGGTTTCGGAGCGAGCGATCTGGCATCGATCGCCAAAACGTTCCGGGACATCGCGACTGTCAGCGCCGACGATGGCATGACCTTCGATCCGGCATCGGTGACCACGGAGGAAATTCGCAAGGATGCGGGCTACGCCGGCGCGCGCGTCTTGCTTACCGGGGAACTGGCGCGGGCACGATGCCGGGTGCAAGTCGATATCGGGTTCGGTGATGCCATCACACCGGGGCCGGTCGACGCGGCCTATCCGGTCTTGCTCGACGATCTGCCGGCGCCGCGGCTACGCACGTATCCGGTCTACACGGTCGTTTCCGAAAAACTGCATGCCATTGCGTTGCTTGGCATGGCGAACAGCAGGCTGAAGGACTATTTCGATCTGGCTATCCTGCTGGGTCGCGAGACCCTCGATGCCGAGGTCCTCGCAAGCGCGGTGGCAGCGACTTTCACTAGACGCGGCATGCCGGTTCCCGGTGCGCTGCCGCTTGGACTGACCGAAGAATTCTCCACGGATCCGTCGCGGCAGGCGCTGTGGCAAGCGTTTCTGAAGAAGAACTCGCTCACATGGGACGCGCTGCCAGACACCGTTGCAGTGTTGCGAACGGCGCTGGAGCCGGCCCTGATTCGCGCCAGCGCACTCGCAGGTCAGCAAGACTGACCCCGGAGGCTTTCCACAAGCGCTGTGTTTTCTCCCCTCTCCCGCTTGCGGGAGAGGGGCGGGGGTGAGGGCCGGCGGTGGCAATGGCGATGGCCTTCACTTCGTCGATATTCCCGCCCTCTCCCCAACCCTCTCCCGCAAGCGGGAGAGGGAGTACACAAGCGGGAATCGGAATGCTCGATTGAAAATTGCGTGTGCCAGAAGCGGCAACGTCCTACCGAAACCCCACCACCACCTCATTACTCCGCCCCTGCAACACCGGCACCAGGCTCCCCTGCCCCGGCACCCGGAACGCAAACACAAACCCCTTGGTGGCATCGTCGCCGAAGAACGCATCGGTCTTGCCCTCGGCCTGCGGCAGCAGCACGCAGCGCTGCGCGTTGCACAGGTAGGCCTGCAGTTCCACCGGCGGCGTCTTGGCGAAGCTGTAGCGCCAGCGCACGGAGGTAATGACCCCTTCCGATTGCGGCAATACGCCGGTGGGCAGGATCGGCGGCGATACCGCGCGCTGGCCGCGGCCGTGCAGGGCCGGGCCGTTGACCGAGCCGGTCCATGCGTGGCGGGTGCCGGCGTCGAAAGCGGCCCACGCGCACGCCGATACCGCGGCCAGCAGCCAGCAAGCGCCACGCGCGGCGCGCGCCGTGCCGGGCATCACAACAGGCCGCGCAACTGGCTGCGCAGCCGGTTGATGGCCTGGCCGCGGATCTGGCATACGCGCGACTCGGTCACGTCGAGCACCGCGCCGATTTCGCGCAGGTTCAGTTCCTGGTCGTAGCACAGCGACAGCACCAGCTTTTCCCGCTCGGGCAGGCGTTCGATGGCGCGGACCAGTGCCTCGCGCATGCCGCTTTCCATCAGCACGGTCAGCGGGTTGCCGTCGTCGCTGCCGCCGAGGTGGCGGTCGAGGAAGTCTTCTTCGCCGGAGCGCTCGAAGTCTTCATAGTGCAGCAGCTGGCAGCCATAGACCTCGTTGAGCAGCAGCTGGTATTCGTCCAGCGGCATCTCCATGGCCTCGGCCACTTCGGAGTCGATCGGCGTGCGGCCGAGCTTCTGTTCCAGGTTGCGCTGGGTGCGTTCGATGCGGCGGGTGAACTGCCGCAGGCTGCGCGATTGCCAGTCGTTGGCGCGCACCTCGTCGAGCATGGCGCCGCGGATGCGCTGGCTGGCGTAGGTCTCGAAGCGCGCGCCGTGGGTGTCTTCATAGCGCTTGGCGGCGTCGAGCAGGCCGATCATGCCGGCCTGGATCAGGTCGTCGATCTGCACGCTGGCGGGCAGCCGCGCGGCGAGCTGCAGCGCGATGCGGCGCACCAGCTGGGCGTGCGCCTTGACCACATCGGCCTGTTCGAGCTTTCCCTGGATCGTGTACATGGTGCAATTCTCGTGACTGCTGGATGGCTGGACCGGTACGCCTTGGCGTGCCGGCTGGCTCAGGCTGTGGTGGTTTCGGGTGGCATGGCTGGCAGGCTCAGGCCATGGCGGGCGCGGCTGCTGGCGCGGCGGCATCCGCGCGCAACGGCCAGGCGCCGATACCGCCGGCGCTGCGGCGCAGGGCCGCGGTGGCCGGCGCGGCCGGGAAGGCATCGACCACGCAGCGGCCCAGCTGCGCGGCGCGCGCCACCAGCGGATCCGCCGGCAGCCAGCCCGCGCACAGCACTTCGACGCCGAGGTACTGGCTGGCGGTGCGCGCCAGGTTGCGCAGGATGGCCTGCACCGTGGCTTCGCTGGCCGCCAGGTTGACGATCAGGTGGAACTGGCGCCACGCATACAGGTGGTGCAGCCGCTTGATGCAGGCGTAGGCGGCGGTGATCGACGCCAGCTCCGGGCGCATTACTACCAGCACGTTGTGCGCATCGCCCGCAAGCGTCGACAGCGCGCCGTCGGCGTCGAGGCCGGCATCGACCAGCACGCTGCGGAATTCGTTCGTCGCCGCCTGCGGCAAGGCAGTGCCCGGCACCGGCCGGCCCGCCGGCAGCACCGACAGCACGCCTTGCGGGCTCACGCCCGCCGCCGCATCGAGCGACAGCCGGCCCGCGTGGACGTCAGCCAGCGTGCCCGCCGGCCTGGCGCCGGACCAGCGCGTGGCACAAGCATTGGTGTCTTCGTCGACCAGCAGCACGCGCTCGCCCTGCATCGCCAGCGCATGCGACAAACCCAGCGCCACGGTGGTCGCACCGGCGCCGCGTTCGCTGGCGAGCACGGCGATGCGGCGCGTGGTGCGCGGCGCCAGCATCCTGCGCAGGCTTGCGGCCTGGTCCATGGCGAGGGTGCTCACTGCAGGGCCTCCGCGGCGGCAGCGGGCGCGGTGTTGCCGCGGCCCGGATAGTTTTCCAGGACGTCGAGCAGCGCCAGCATGCGGCCCATGCCTTCATTGAGCACGGTGCCCGGCACCGGCGCGCCCGTGCGCACCGTACGGCCGGCCAGGCGCGCCAGGAACGCGGGCGCGGCCGCAGTCGGCGCATGTTCCAGGCGCAGCACCGACAAGCCCAGCTGCAGCGCGGCCACCGCGCCGGCATCGTGCGCATCCCGCGCGTCCTGCGCGAAATGGTCGATGGCATGGCGCAGCGTGCGCAGGCCGGCCTCGGCCGCGTCGGTCCACAACGCCCAGCGGGCCACCTGCGCGGCATCCTGCGCCAGCGCCGGATCGCACAGCAGATAGCGGGTATCGAGCAGCTCGCCGGTGGCGCGGTCGGCCAGGCGGGCCACCACCAGGCAGGCGTCGATGCCGCCATCTGGCGTGCCCTTGCCGCGCACCGGGCTGTCCGGCACGCGCACCTCGGCGGTTGCCAGCCAGCGCACGGCATCGCGCTCGCGCACGGTGTCTTCGCCGACGGCATGGAAGGTCAGCGTATCCGCCAGCGCATCCAGCTTCCACGCGGTGCCGGCGCTGACCAGGCGCGCCGTCTTGCGCGCGCTGGCCACCCAGCGCTCGCCGGCCAGCTGCCAGCGCGCCAGCGTGGCGGCGGACGGCAGCGCCTCGACCAGGTTGACGACCTTGCGCGCGGCGCTCATCGCGGCGCGCAGGTTGGCGGCATCCGATTCGGCTTCACCCAGCGGCTGGCCGGCACGGCCAGTGGGCGTCACGGTGGCGGCCAGCGGCATGCCGTTGCGGTCGGCCAGCCACAGCGTGTGCTGGATCGGCTGGGGCGAGCGGCGGCCGGGCACGGCCACCTGCAGCGTGGCGGCGATCGCCAGCACGTACTGTTCGCACTGGCGCGTCACGTCACGGCACACCGCTTCGCGCACCTGCTGCGACATCGCGCGCAGGGCCGGCGCGCCGGCGCCGCGCTGCTGCCACAGCGAGCGGGCCAGGTCGAAGCCCAGGCCCGCGCCGTTGAGTTCGGCCACGCACTGGCCGAGCGCGTCGGCGCTATCGGTCAGCGAGCGCAGCACATCGGTGGCGCCACCGCGCGCGGTGGTCTCTTCACCCGCGCCAGCTGCCGCACGGCGCGCCGCATCGGCATCGGCGAAGACCGAGCCGCGGCGCGGCGTCAGGAAGGCGCGCTCGACCAGCGCGGCGCTGTTGGCCAGCTCCAGATGCTCGGGCACGCGCTGACCGGTGGAGGCATAGAACACCGGCAGCCGGTGGCGGATCACCACGTCCAGCACCGATCCCAGGTGCGTCGCTTCATCCAGCTTGCTGATGATGCAGCCGTCGATGCCGCCGCCATCGGGCGCGGCGTCATGGCGGTAGGCGTGCACGACTTCATTGAGGGTATCGCCGTGGCTGGCGCCGTTGAGCAGCAGCACGCGCTGCACCGGCGCAGGCACGCCGGCCAGCATCGCGATCTGTTCCGACAGGCTGCGGTCGCGCTGGCTCATGCCGACGGTGTCGATGATCACCAGGTGCTTGTCCTTCATCGCCGCCAGCGCGAAGCGCAGGTCGGCGGCGTCTTTCACGGCATGCACTGGCACGCCCAGGATGTCGCCGTAGATGCGCAGCTGCTCATGGGCGCCGATACGGAAGCTGTCGGTAGTCAGCAACGCCAGCTTGTCGGCGCCGTGGCGCAGCACGTAGCGCGCCGCCAGCTTGGCCGTGGTGGTGGTCTTGCCCACGCCGGTGGGGCCCACCAGCGCCAGCACACCGCCTTGCGCGAACAGGTGGTCCTCGTCGCCCAGCACCGGCAGCTTGCTGGCCAGCTCGCCGCGGATCCAGCCCATGGCCGCGGGCCGGTCATAGCCCAGCGGCAGCCGCGCCAGCAGCGTGCGCGCCAGTTGCCCGGAGAAGCCCGCGCCGACCATCCATTCGAACAGCGATTCGCGCAGCGGGTCGCTTGCGGCCACGCCGTGCGCTGCCGCGCTCGGGACTACGCCCGGCGCGGCGCCGATGCCGGCCAGCTGGCGCTCCAGCATGGCCCGCATCGATTGCAGCTCGCCGCGCAGGTCGCCGATGGCCGCGGGCTCAGGTGCCGGTACCTGCGGCGGTGCCGGCGGCACATACACCTGCGCGCCGGCCGACACGCTGCCCAGATCGGTATCGCGCATGGCGACGATCTCCACCCCGCCCTCGACGGTGCGGTTGGACAGCACCACGGCATCCGGGCCCATGGCTTCGCGCACCTGGCGCATGGCTTCGCGGCCGTTGGCCGCGACAAACTTCGCTACGCTCATCGTTGACTCCTCACGCGCCGATCATGGCGGTGATGCGGATATTGCGGTTGTCCGGCACCTCGGCGTGCGACAGCACGCGCAGCTGCGGCATGGTCCGGCGCAGGAAGCGCGCCATCAGCGGACGCAGCTGCGACGGCACCAGCAGCACCGGGTCCATGCCCATCTGCTCCTGGCGCGTAACCGCGCCCTGGGTCTGCTGCAGCAGCGCGTCGGCCAGGCCCGGCTCGATGCCGCCGCCGTTGGTCAGCGCCTGCGACAGCACGCGCTCCAGGCCGGCGTCGAGGCCGATCACCTGCAGGTCGGCATTGTTCGGGAACAGCTGCTGCGTGATGGCGCGGCCCAGCGCCACGCGGACCATCGCGGTCAGCTCGTTGGGGTCGCTGATCTTGGGCGCGTGCTCGGCCACCACATCGAGGATGGTGCGCATGTCGCGGATCGGCACGCCTTCGTCCAGCAGGTTCTGCAGGATCTTCTGCAGGCCGGTGAGCGAAATCGTCTTCGGCACCAGGTCTTCGGTCAGCTTGGGCGAGTCCTTGGCGATGCGGTCCAGCAGCGCCTGCACTTCCTGGCGGCCCAGCAGTTCGGCCGCGTGCATGTGGATCAGGTGGTTCAGGTGCGTGGCCACCACGGTGCTGGCATCGACCACGGTGTAGCCGTACGCCTGCGCCTGCTCCTTGATGCCGGCATCGATCCACACCGCCGGCAGGCCGAAGGCCGGATCGCGCGTGGCCGCGCCGGGCAGCGTGCCGCTGACCTGGCCCGGGTTGATCGCCATCCACTGTCCCGGCATGGCCTCGCCGCGGCCGATCTCCACGCCCTTGAGCGTGATGCGGTAGGCGTTGGGCTTCAGTTCCAGGTTGTCGCGGATATGCACCACCGGGACCAGGAAGCCGATCTCCTGCGCCACCTTCTTGCGGATGCTCTTGATGCGGCCCAGCAGCTCGCCATCCTGCGCGCGGTCCACCAGCGTGATCAGGCGGTAGCCCACCTCCATGCCGAGCGGGTCCACCAGCGTGACATCGTCCCAGCTGGCTTCGGTCGATTCCTGCGCCACCGCCGGGGTGCGCTCTTCACGCTGCCGGGCCTGCGCCTGCGTGGCCGCGCGGCGCGCGATATAGCGCCCCATCCAAACCAGCGCGCCCGCCAGCAGCAGGAAGGCAAAGTGCGGCATGCCCGGAATGATGCCCATCAGGCCGATGATGCCCGCGGTCAGGTACAGCACACGCGGGTTGGCGAAGAGCTGGCCGGTCAGCTGCTCGCCCACGTCCTGCTCGTTCGACACGCGCGACACGATCACGCCGGCCGCGGTGGAGATCACCAGCGCCGGAATCTGCGCCACCAGGCCATCGCCGATGGTCAGCAGCGTGTAGTTGTGCACGGCGGTGCCAAAGTCCAGGTCATGCTGGACCATGCCCACCACCATGCCCGCGGCCACGTTGATAAACATGATCAGCAGGCCCGCCACCGCATCGCCGCGCACGAACTTGCTGGCACCGTCCATGGCGCCGTAGAAGTCCGACTCCTGCGCCACCTCGGCGCGGCGCTTCTTGGCGGCGGCTTCGTCGATCAGGCCGGCGTTCAGGTCGGCATCGATCGACATCTGCTTGCCCGGCATCGAATCCAGCATGAAGCGCGCGCCGACCTCCGCAATCCGCCCCGCGCCCTTGGTGATCACCATGAAGTTGATCACCACCAGGATGGCGAACACCACGATACCCACGGCAAAATTGCCGCCCACCAGGAAGTGGCCGAAGGCCTCCACCACCTTGCCGGCCGCGTCCGGGCCGGTATGGCCTTCCAGCAGCACCACGCGTGTCGAGGCCACGTTCAGCGACAGCCGCAGCAGCGTGGTGAACAGCAGCACCGCCGGGAACGCGGCAAAGTCCAGCGGCTTCTGCGTATACATGCTGACCAGCAGCACCATGATCGCCAGCGCGATATTGAAGGTGAACAGCAGGTCCAGCACAAAAGGCGGCAGCGGCAGGATCATCATCCCCAGGATCATGATGATCAGCAGCGGCCCGGTCATGGCCTTGAGCTGGCCGGCGGAGCGCAGGCCGGGCAGGTTGAAGAGGTTGCTCAGAGCATTCATGCGCGCATTTCCGGTACGGCGAGTTCATCGGGCACGTGCAGGTCCGCCGGCGCCTGCGGCTGCGGGCCCTGCGAGTAGTGCCAGTGCTTCAGTTGATAGACCCAGGCCAGCACTTCGGCCACGGCGGTATAGAGGCCGGCGGGGATTTCCTGGCCCAGCTCCACATGGCGATGCAGCGCGCGCGCCAGCGGCGGCGCCGACATCAGCGGCACGCGGTGCTCCGCCGCCAGTGCGCGGATGCGCGCGGCGACGTCGCCGGTGCCCTTGGCCACCACGCGCGGCGCGCCCATGCGCCCTTCCTCATAGCGCAGCGCCACCGCAAAGTGGGTGGGGTTGGTCACCACCACATCGGCCTTTGGCACCTCCGTCATCATGCGGCGGCGTGCCATGGCGCGCTGCTGCTGGCGGATGCGGTTCTTGATATGCGGGTCGCCCTCGCTCTCCTTGAATTCCTGCTTGACCTCTTCCTTGGTCATGCGCAGCTTCTTGAAGAACTCCCAGTACTGCCACGGCACGTCGATGGCCGCCACCACCAGCAGCGACAGCGACACCACCAGGCAGCAGAACATCACCAGGTCCACCATGTGCAGCAGCGCCTCCTGCACCGGCGCATTCATCAGCGCGATGGCCTCGGGCAAGCGGCGCCACAGCACCCAGGCGCCGACCGCCCCCACCAGCAGCGACTTGGCCACGGCCTTGAGCAGCTCCACCAGGGAATGCGCCGAGAACATCCGCCCCAGCCCCGCAATCGGCGACAGCCGCGACAACTGCGGCGCGAACGACTTGGCCGAGAACACCCAGCCGCCCAGCAGCAGCGGCGCGGCCAGCGCGGCCACGCCGAACAGCAGCAGCAACGGCAGGAAGGCCAGCAGGCTGTCCCACACCATCAGCGCAAAGCGCGACAGCATGCGCGACGGATCGAACGCCGTGGCCGGCTCAAAGCGCAACGCGCCCTGCATCACCTGGTTCAGGCTTCGGCCCAGGTGGCCGCCCAGCGTCCACAGGCCGGTCACGCCGGCAATCAGCATCACGAACGTGGCCAGCTCGCGCGAACGCACCACCTGCCCCTCCTCGCGCGCCTTTTCCAGGCGCCGGGGTGAGGCGGGTTCGGTTTTCTCGAGATCGCTTTCTTCGGACATCCACGCTCCGTGCGAAGCGGCAGGCCGCTATTCGTCAGCGGGGATTATCGAAGCGGGGTGGGATTCCCATTCGCGCGAAAAGGCGGGGGAATTGGGTGCTGTTTGGGAAATGAGGGACTGTTGGGGTTAACGGCGCAGGGGGCAGAAGTCTTTAGCGGGAAAGTGACGAAGCCGCCGAACCGGGGGTGCGCTGAAGCGGCCTTTGCCCGCTCACTGAAAGCACGTTTCACATGGTGGGATTTCGGCGTTGCGCAGCGCCGCATCCGCTTTCGTTCTGCGAAAAAACGTTCCGTATCGTGAAAATTTATATGTATCTCATTGAAAAATAAGGAAAAACAAAGTCTTATGTCTTATATAAGACATAGCCGCAACGAAGCCGGATCCCCCTACAATGAGTTCACGCTGTTTGCTTCGACCCACGGTCGGCACGCCAAACGATTTTTCTCAAAACGCGCCTTATCTTAGGAAACTGACATGGCCCAGTATCAAGACGACATCAAGGCAGTGGCTGCTTTGAAAGAAACCCAGGGCAGCGCCTGGAATGCCATCAACCCCGAGTACGCTGCCCGCATGCGCGCGCAGAACAAGTTCAAGACGGGCCTGGACATCGCCAAGTACACCGCCAAGATCATGCGCGCCGACATGGCCGCCTACGATGCGGACTCGTCCAAGTACACCCAGTCGCTGGGCTGCTGGCACGGCTTTATCGGCCAGCAGAAGATGATTTCCATCAAGAAGCACTTCAACAGCACCGAGCGCCGCTACCTGTACCTGTCCGGCTGGATGGTCGCCGCGCTGCGCTCCGAGTTCGGCCCGCTGCCGGACCAGTCGATGCACGAAAAGACCTCGGTCAGCGCGCTGATCCGCGAGCTGTACACCTTCCTGCGCCAGGCCGACGCCCGTGAACTGGGCGGCCTGTTCCGCCAGCTGGACGCCGCCACCGGCGCCGAAAAGGCCGCCATCCAGCAGAAGATCGACAACCACGTCACCCACGTCGTGCCCATCATCGCCGACATCGACGCCGGTTTCGGCAACGCCGAAGCGACCTACCTGCTGGCCAAGCAATTCATCGAAGCCGGCGCCTGCTGCATCCAGATTGAAAACCAGGTCTCCGACGAGAAGCAATGCGGCCACCAGGACGGCAAGGTCACCGTGCCGCACGAAGACTTCCTGGCCAAGATCCGCGCCATCCGCTACGCCTTCCTGGAACTGGGCGTGGACGACGGCATCATCGTCGCCCGCACCGACTCTCTGGGCGCCGGCCTGACCAAGCAGATTGCCGTGACCCGCCAGCCGGGCGACCTGGGCGACCAGTACAACTCGTTCCTGGATTGCGAAGAACTGTCGGCCGACCAGCTGGGCAATGGCGACGTCATCATCAAGCGCGACGGCAAGCTGCTGCGCCCCAAGCGCCTGCCCAGCAACCTGTTCCAGTTCCGCGCCGGCACGGGCGAAGCCCGCTGCGTGCTGGACTGCGTGACCGCGCTGCAGAACGGCGCCGACCTGCTGTGGATCGAAACCGAAAAGCCGCACATCGCCCAGATCGCCGGCATGGTCAATGAAATCCGCAAGGTCATCCCGAACGCCAAGCTGGTGTACAACAACAGCCCGTCGTTCAACTGGACCCTGAATTTCCGCCAGCAGGCGTATGACGCGATGAAGGAAGCGGGCAAGGATGTGTCGGCCTACGACCGCGCGCAGTTGATGAGCGTGGAATATGACGACAGCGAGCTGGCCAAGCTGGCGGACGAGAAGATTCGTACGTTCCAGGCTGATGCTTCGCGTGAGGCTGGGATCTTCCATCATCTGATTACGCTGCCGACGTATCACACTGCTGCGCTGTCGACGGATAACCTGGCTAAGGAGTACTTCGGCGATCAGGGCATGCTGGGTTATGTGGCTGGCGTGCAGCGGAAGGAAATTCGTCAGGGGATTGCTTGTGTCAAGCACCAGAATATGTCTGGGTCGGATATTGGGGATGACCACAAGGAGTATTTCAGCGGGGAAGCGGCGCTGAAGGCGGCAGGTAAAGACAACACCATGAATCAGTTCTGATTCTGGTAGTACCCAAAGCAGAACGCCAACCCGTACGGGTTGGCGTTTTTTTTATGCGCCTGGCCGCCCTGCTGACTATTCGATGGGCAGGCCGTGCAGTTTGAGGAAGGATAGTTTGTCCCAGTAGCCTCTTTGGAAGGCTATGCGGCTATCACGGACGGTGAAGAAACTGCAGCCGCGTAGGCCTATGGGGTCACGCCACTCGAGTGCTGCGACTTCTCCTGCTTCATGGATTGCTTCGACGACGCAGGTCATCTTGGCAAGCGCGAATTCACGTTCGAACATGGCGCGGATCGCGTCGCGTTCCTTGATTGGGTCTTGAGTACCTGATGATTGACTGCGTCGGGGTGGTAGAGATCGGCTAGGCCTGGCCCTTGGCGGTATTGAGCGTCGGCGGTACGCTAGAAGCAGTCCCCAAAGGCAAGCGCTCGCAAATCGATCGAAGGATTGCCTGGGACCATTATACTAAAGGGCATGACCATTACCCATACTAAGCTCTAGCGTCTATCTGGCATATCATCATAAGGAAGAATTCGGTTCGCACGGAGGTTTTTGATGGTTGGGGAGCATTGCGGTGGGGGCGAAACAACTATGACTGGGAATTCCAGCGGCGTCACAGCGACGGAGCGACTGCTTGCGGAATTCTGCGAGCGGTCATTCCTAAAACTCTGGAGCTATCCGAATCCGCACAAGGATGACGGGCACGAGCTCTGCGACCTGCTTGCGGTATTCGGTGACACCGTTTTCATCTTCTTCGACCGCGAGAACGAACTGCCCGACATCACTGACAAGGATCCGCAGGTCCTGTGGAATCGTTGGAAGCGCAATGTCATCGATCGCCAGGTCAGGACCGCGCACGGGGCGGAGCGCTACATCCGCAGCGGCAGGCCGATTTTTCTCGACGCAAAGTGCGAGAAACCGTTCCCGGTGCCGTTCGACAAGGACAATGCCGTCATTCACAAGATTATCGTCGCTCACGGGGCGAAGGAGGCCTGTGAGCGGGCATCGCCTCAAAACGTCTACGGCAGCCTTGCGATCGCCTACACCGAGACCGACGGGGGCCCCACCCATCCGTTCCATATTGAGATCGACAGGCACAATCCGGTTCATGTCCTCGACAGCCACAATATGCCCATCGTGCTTCGCGAGCTTGATACGGTCACCGACTTCTCGGCATATCTCGAGGAGAAGGTCCGCGCCGCCGCTGCCTTCGACTATCTGAGCTATTGCGGCGAGGAAGACCTTCTCGGTCATTATCTAATGAACTACGACGCCGCGACTAACCGACATGTCATCGGGCCAAGGGGCAAGGACCATAGCAGGGTCGACGGCGTGATGATCGGTGAGGGGGAGTGGCGGGACTTCGTGCAGACCGTTGTCTACAAGAACACAAAAAATGAAGACCGCATTTCGTATTTCTGGGACCAATTGATCCAGCGTACCTGCCAAAACAGTCTGGAGGGAACGCTCGGCGGTAACTCGAACATCGCACGCGGCGAGAGTGCGATCCATGAAATGGTAAAGGAACCGCGATTTATGCGCCGCGGTCTCTCCGAGAAGATGCTCACGGCCGTCGACCGCTTCCCGGACACGGGTTCGTTCACGCGCCAGGTAACTTTCCTGCCTTCATTCAAGCCAAATGTTGGCTACGTCCTCCTGCAATTGCGCGTTCCAGAAGCTATCCGCGCAACGGCGGATTTTCGTGAGAAGCGACAGACGCTGCTGGAAATCGCTTGCGGCGCGGCGAAGAACAAGTTCCCTAACCTGGTGAAAGTCATCGGCATCGGAATCGAGAACCCCAAGTTCTCGGGTGGCACGGTGTCCGAGGACTTCATCCTGATGCCATGCGAGACCTGGACCGACGAGACGAAGGCCTACTACGAAGAGCTGAATCGGAATTGGAATTTCTTTGGAACGCCGGCGCTGCGGCGGTTCAATGATCGAGTCACACAGTTCGTGCAGCCGCCGCGTGCAGGGAAGTCAACGCAGCCCAGCCCTAGGGGGCGCAACGCGCCGTGCCCCTGCGGCTCAGGCAGGAAGTTCAAGAAGTGCCACGGGCGATAGCTTCGCGTGTCGCCAACCGATGGCGGGCATGGCGATGAGCGGTCGGCCGAGACCGACCAAGAAGGGGCGCGATGCTACATAGGTGCGCAGGGCGACGAAGACAGCTCTACTCACGTAGCGGGTTCGTCAACTGCTTTCGAGTTCTCGGAATCCTCTGGAAACTCCGACTTGAACATTGCGTCAAGTTTGGGAATCAGGGTTACAGCAGTGCGATCCTTTGCAAAGCGCTTCCTTCTTGCTTCGCACTCCGAAACAAAGGGTCTCTCAACGTTCCGCTGTCGCCTGTACCAGGCTCAATCTCACGACGGATATTAGCCATAACGGATATGCTAGAAGAACTCGACTGCATTCCCCCTTGTATCCCCCTGTTGGTCTCTGAAGTTTTCGCCAAATCAAAAGATTGGGACACCGCGCGCCGACGTCTCAGATATCTTCTTCCCGATCTAAAACAACAGTCGGAATACTATGAGCTCTCAACTATGTCGCGAATTCGAGCGCCCGCACCACCCGACAAGCTGGAAATTTATCTTGATGGCGGATTAGATCTTTTCAATGAGGATAAGGTCTGCCGGGCTCTCCGTTGCCGCATAGAGGCCGCTCAGCGCCTTACGCGGAGCCTTGGCCTCCTGGCTGACACCATGTGGTTGACCGACTTTCTTACCGAAAAATTTTGCCGCTTCGGGCGCATCACAAACCTAAAGCTCGATGCCATCTTGTGCGACACGTTGGTCCTAATAGAGCTCTACCCCCTGATGGTTGCAGGCATTCTCAAGTTTCGCAGCCCTTGGCTCGCAACCTGTTCTTCCTGCCTCGACCACTTTGAAGGGGAGGTAGATCGAATCACGGAATTCTTGTACCGCGAACATGCGGAGACCTTTTCTCTGGACGAACATCCGGCCGGCGGCCTTTCCTTTGACACGGGAAGCTTGTACACGCCTCCCCTACATCTCCACCTTGTGCCGCGCAGATCCAAGGATTCTCGGCAACCCTCCCTACCGGATCTGTCCTATGACGCAATTCGCGCTGCTGTGCGGTCCGCATTGTGGACTGGAAGAGAGGCGGTTGCAGGCGCAGGATCAATCTTCTCCAATTCGGGGGTCGGGCTCGCAGGACTAGCTTACGTGGAAGGTGCAGCTCGCAATCGTTCAGAGCTACGGATGCTTGATGAGCGACGCAATATTAATTTGCCGTGGGTTAGTGATTTAGATCCGCGTCAAATTATTCAACTGCGCCAGGAGGCCGTTTCAGCGTTGCCAATGTTTCGCGAGTTAATGGCAAAGCATTTGTCCACTTCGTCCACGGAGGCCACTTCATCTTCCGTCAAAGCCGTTGTAGACGAACTACGACAGCAGTCAGTCGAAGTCCGCAATGAGCTTAGCAATATCCAGCGCCATTCTACTCGCTTCTGGAAAAGCTCATACATGCTCCTCGGCTTCGGAGTGTCCGCCTATGGCGTAGCGACCTCACAAGCGCTACCTGCCGCAGGCGGTCTATTGCCGCTTATCCAACTCATCATCAATCACAAGTCGGGAACGGAGCGCGAGACCGAAAAAATCAAATTTCGACCGGGGTACGTCCTCGTCAAAGCACAAGACATACTCGCGCACAGCGATCCAAATAGCTAGGACAACGACTATTATGGGACGAGTCAAAACTTGGGCACTGGCTGAGCAAGAACAGGGGTTCAGCTCCAACAACACAAGAGTCTGCAGCAAATGTATTGATGACGTAGGGCTACGGCGGTCCATTCGCCGCGAGGGCGCACACGGTCAGGGCTGCTCCTACTGCCCGACTGGTACTGAAGGAACTAAAAGCGTAAGGTTTAATGACTTCATGCATCTGCTGGTGAAGGGCATCGGCACCGAATGGGGAGATCCTGCAAACGAAGGCTTAGGCTGGAGGGATGGGCAGTGGGACGGCGCAACGTATGATGCGTACGACTTCTTCCAAGGCGGCATGTTGGACCTTACCTTTCGCGACGAAGGCCTCATAGCGGATGTGGTGGATTCATTTGGCGACCGCGCTTGGTGTCGGTTGAACCCTTATCAATTGTCCCCGGCCGAGGCGCTGTCTGCAGGATGGAAGGAGTTTGTCAGAATCATCAAACACGAATCTCGGTATGTGTTTTTCCGGATGGAAGGCAACTCCCGACAACTCGACATCAATGAAATCCCGCCAGCATATTTCTTAGACGCATTGGGATCCGTGATTGCCTCCTGTCGACTATATAAGACACTTGATGCTGGGACAACAGTGCAGAGAATTCGATTGCGCAAGAGAGGGGAGAAGCTAACAACGGCTGGTGACTTAGGGCCTCCTCCACTCAAATATGCTACTGCTCCGAACAGAATGAGTGCTGCCGGGATCAGCGCTTTCTACGGCGCGTTCGACAAAGAGACCGCAATCGCGGAAACCGTCGGCCCAGGCGAGAACCGGCGTTATGCAACACTAGGACATTTTCGAACTTTGCGAGAATTACGCGTGGTCGATCTCACGACTCTCCCAAGACTACCTAGCATCTTCGAGGAAAACGCGCGAGTCCGACGAGACGGCATCCTATTCTTACGTGAGTTCCTGAGTGACTTTCGAAAGCCTGTGAAGAAGGACGGGAAAGAGCACATCGAATACGTTCCCACGCAAGTAGTCGCCGAGTACCTGCGCTTCGTGCACCGTTCACCGATGGGCCACGCGATTGATGGCATCGTTTACACAAGCTCTCGCAAGACCAAACGAGATGCTTGCGTGATTTTTGTTGGACCAGACGGTGTTCGCGGTATGGCTGACGATGATAACGACGAGGTTCTCGCCCTTGAAAAGGTCGAATCATTCTCACTAAAGAAGTAGTTCCGCCGTTTCTGCCCTTCACTAGCGCCTCGCTGCATCACGAAGCCCATGGAGCTGTCTGCCTTCGGCAAGCCTCCGACATTACAATTTGATTGGCAAGCGCCTGCTGGGCGGCCCCGAGCTGGCACCAACCCGAGCTGCGGTGGACCCTGTATGGTCGCTAGCAACGGCCGTTGAACGTCAAGCCATAGCCGGCTCACCAGCCGGCCGAACCTGAAGCTCCATTGCCGACATCGCACTCCGAAAATCCAACCCGTGAAGGCAGCCTGCGAGATTACCGCAGTTCTCTCCAGTCTTGGTAAGCCAACGCTACAGTGCGCGAATATAAAAACATCATAGCTAACTTCGAGGTTCATAACCTCAGTGTGTCTTCGAAGGGGCGTCAGGTTGCTAGAATGTCATTCGACGGGCCACTACTGAGTAATTCGATATGCTGAACGAACTAGAAAAAGTTTGCAGTGCTTTGGACGGATTGGCCGAGGCCGTGCTAAACGCATGGTCAGGCGAACAGACAATGACTGAGGCGTTCGGCTGGTATGCACCGGCACTGACTCGGCATGACCTCGCCACGATGACGAGAAGCCTTGCCGC
Organism: Cupriavidus taiwanensis; assembly: GCF_900250075.1. NCBI lineage: Bacteria > Pseudomonadati > Pseudomonadota > Betaproteobacteria > Burkholderiales > Burkholderiaceae > Cupriavidus > Cupriavidus taiwanensis. The sequence continues at coordinate 947,846 of NZ_LT977071.1, read as the reverse complement.
AGATATTAGAAGCGTGGACGCTGATGCCGTTAATTCCGAGATCGAATCCTGGGTCAGTGACTTACCTAGGCGAATTCAGCAATTGCAGGCAACTGTTGTACCTCAATTGTTCGGCGGCAACGCAGGGCAAGCCGCGCCCGCCTTCATAACGACTATTCAGACCATTCGAGGCACTCTGTTGCCGGGGGTTGGCTGGCACGCCGTCCCCGATGCCAAGGCTATGCCAGCCCCCTTGGCCCGCCGCGCACGAGCCGCGAAGGCCGCTCTCGATCAATTGGAGCCTACGCTAACTGGCTTGAGCCAGCAGGTCAACGAAATCGCAGCCGCCCACGAAGCCGCCGAGTCGCTCCCGGCAGACTTGCAGGACTTGGCGGAGGCACGGGAAAAAATGACTCAAGCCGCCACCAATATCGCCGTGGCAGAAAAAAAGGCGGAAGGTGTCTTAAGTTCCATTTTCATCACTCAAGAAATGATCAAATCGCAGGCCAGCACGGCTGAGAAGTTGGTCAAACAATGCGAAGACGCCTACACCATCACCACGTCAAAGGGACTTGCAGGTGCGTTTGACCAACGAGCGGGCCGCCTTGGTTGGTCAATGTGGATTTGGGTGTTCGGCCTCGTGAGCGCACTACTGCTCGGCTCCGCCATTGGCGCCCATCGACTTGAACTTCTGTCAAACGCCATTCAAGCAGAAGACCCCAATTGGGCGGCTGTGGCAATTCAGTGCGTGCTTTCGCTTATCAGCGTCGGGGCGCCGCTGTGGTTCGCCTGGCTTGCAACGAAGCAAATTGGCCAGCGCTTTCGGCTTGCAGAAGACTATGCCTTCAAGGCGTCGATCGCCAAGGCGTATGAGGGATACCGAAAGGAGGCCGCGCGCATCGACCCAAATTTCGAACACCAGCTCTTCGGGTCAGCGCTCGCTCGGCTTGATGAGGCGCCTTTGCGCCTAGTGGGCGACGATCCGCATGGAAGCCCATGGCACGAACTCGCTAACTCCGACGCCGCTCGCCGCGCTTTTGACGCTTTCCCGGAGGTAAGAGACAAAATGATGGAACTGCTGCGAGAAGCCATTGCGACTGGTGCCAAGCTCACCGCCAAGGGACAGGATAAGGCCGACGCAAGTAAAACCGCAGACACCTAACGGCAGGCTGTATGTCGCCTTCCCCCGCCTCTATCAAATGGGATTTAGCTCTCAAGCTCCGGTGATCCTTCGTGAGCAAGGTTTTGTCCGACGCGTGAGAATGTAAGGAAGGGATCTTGATCTCAACGACTGCAACGAAACTCAGATCGGTCGCCGCCTTCTACAAAGCGCTTCGTCCGAGACGGGTTTCTCTGCGAACCTAACGCTCAAATCGATTGATTCCAGGAACGAGGGCAGCCGATGGCACGGCTGCCCCATCCCGCCAACATCATTCACCCAGCACCCTGCCCCTCCACCACCGCCAACTCACTCAAAACCTGCGTCTCATGCGCCAGCCAGGCCGCAAGAGAAAGCAACCCCTCCCAAACCCCCTGCTCCAAATCCACCGCCTCCAAACTAACAGCCCCATGCTCACTAGCCATAAGCAATAGCCCATGAAGCTGCGCCGCCCGTTGCACCGCAAGACTCAACGGATTCTCCCCGGGGCTATGAGCGGTGACGAGCATGTCGACACCATTGTGTTCGGCAGTAATACCGTGATGACTATGGCTATACATGGCACACCTCCACATACGCGCCCCGCGCACGCTGCTGCATTGTGAAGGTACTGAAGATCGCCAATCGCCCAGAATGGGCAAGTAAGAAATGAAGCATGGGAATGCCCCCTTATCCATACAGGTTCAGTCCCGCTCCCCGGCTGATGATTAGGGTGGGCGGGCGCAAGGCAGGGTTAGCAGACCGGGGAAAGAGCCAAAAGCCGGCGAGCCCGAAGGCTCCCCTGCCAGGGCCCGCCCAATGAAGGGGCGTGCGCAGGCGCGGCGAACGTAAGGATACCGCCAGAAGACGAACGTTCGGCTCTCTCTTTTCAGGCTGCTAAACCCGGTCGCCACGACGCAGCGACGAACCCAGTATGAAGAGGGGCAGCAAGCGCGAGTATGGGCAAACTCTTAAAAACGTTCATCGCCGGGCTGCGGGGATGTAGCGGTGCGCAGGTGTTGATGCGGTTGACTTCGTGGATGCGCCGGCCCTCACCCCCGCCCCTCTCCCGCAAGCGGGAGAGGGGAGAAAACACGCGGCATCGCGCAATGCCGCAGGCTATTCAAACCTCAAAACCCCAAACTAGCCAACAAATCATCCACCTGCGCCTGGTCCGACACCACATCCGGTTTCCCTTCCGGATTCACCTGCGGCCCATTCATCAGCGTCGACGGCGCCTGCACTTCCACCCGCCGCTCTGACGGCACGTTGTCAATCAGCACCTGCAGCAGTTCCTGCTCCAGCGTGCGGATCATGTCCATCATCTTCTTGATGACCTGGCCGGTCAGGTCCTGGAAGTCCTGCGCCATCATGATGTCGAGCAGGTGGCTGTTGGTGGCGCGGGCCTGGCCGGGCACCTCGGACAGGAAGGCGCGGGTGTCCAGTACCAGCGAGCGGGCGTCGGCCAGTTCCACCGGCTGTTCAAACCAGGCGGCCCAGCGCTTGTCCAGCGCTTCGGCTTGCTGTTCGATGTCGGACTGGATCGGCTGCGCCAGTTCGACCGCGTTGAGCGTGCGTTCGGCGGCCTGCTCGGTCATCGCGGCGATGTAGTTCAGGCGGTCGCGCGCGTCGGGGATGGCTTGCGCGGCGCGCTCGATTTCCTTGTCCAGGCCGAGCTCGCGCATGTTGTCGCGCAGCATGCGCGTCAGGTTGCCGATGCGCAGGATCAGTTGTTCGGCGGAATCGTTGCTCAGGGTGGGGGTCATGACAAACGCGCCTCCGCCTCAGCCGCCGAGCTTCTCGAAGATCTTGGTGATCTTCTCGTCCAGCGTGGCGGCCGTGAACGGCTTGACCACGTAGCCGTTGGCGCCGGCCTGGGCCGCGGCGATGATGTTTTCCTTCTTGGCCTCGGCGGTGACCATCAGCACCGGGATCTTGCCGATGTTGGCGTCGGCGCGGATGGCCTGCAGCATCGACAGGCCGTCCATGTTGGGCATGTTCCAGTCCGAGATCACGAACTGGAAGCTGCCGTCCTTGGCTTTTTCCAGGCCGGCGGCGCCGTCCTCGGCTTCCTCGACGTTGACGAAACCCAGCTCCTTGAGCAGGTTGCGGATGATCCGGCGCATGGTCGGGAAATCGTCCACGACCAGGATCTTGATGTTCTTGTCCACTTTAAGGGCTCCAGGTAAATGCAGTGATGACTTGTTGGTCCGGCTTTGTTGTTTGGGCTTGCCGGCTCGACTAGACGCGTTGCGCGCGCGTGCCGTACGTGGCCAGGCGCGCCATCACGCGCTGGGTCATCGCCGGCAAGGGCACGACTTCATGCACGCCGCCGGCGGCGATCGCCTCCTTCGGCATGCCAAACACGATGCAGGTCTGCTCGTCCTGCGCCAGATTGTAGGCGCCGGCGTCGCGCATGCGCAGCATGCCACGTGCGCCGTCGCGGCCCATGCCGGTCAGGATTACGCCGATCACGTTCTTGCCGCCGTGCTGCGCGGCCGAATCGAACAGCACGTCCACCGACGGGCGATGGCGGTTGACCGGCGCCTCCTGCGACAGGTGCGCGACGTAGTTGGCGCCGCTGCGCGCCAGCAGCAGGTGCGAGTCGCCCGGCGCGATATACGCATGGCCCGGCAGCACGCGCTCGCCGTGCTCGGCTTCCTTCACGGTGATGCGGCACAGGCCGTCCAGCCGCTGCGCGAACGAGCGCGTGAAGCCGGCCGGCATATGCTGCACGATCATCACCGCGGGGCTGTCGGGCGGCAGCGGCATCAGGAATTCCTTGATCGCCTCGGTGCCGCCGGTGGAGGCGCCCAGGATGATCAGCTTTTCGGTCGACAGCAGCGGGCTGCGCAGCATCGGCACGGGCGCGGTGCCGGTGGCTGCAGGCGCGGCCGTTGGCGTGGCCGCGCGCACGCGTGCGCGCGATGCGGCGCGCAGCTTGTCGGCAATGGTGTCGGTGTATTCGAGCAGCCCGTCGCGGATGCCCAGCTTGGGCTTGGTGACGAAGTCGACCGCGCCCAGCTCCAGCGCGCGCATGGTGATTTCGGAGCCGCGCTCGGTCAGCGACGACACCATCAGCACCGGCATCGGCCGCAGCCGCATCAGCCGCTCCAGAAAATCCAGGCCGTCCATGCGCGGCATTTCGACGTCGAGCGTCAGCACGTCGGGGTTCAGGCGCTTGATCAGGTCGCGCGCCACCAGCGGGTCGGGCGCGGTGCTGACCACTTCCATGTCGGGCTGGCTGTTGATGATCTCCGTCATCAGGCTGCGGATCAGCGCGGAGTCATCCACGCACAGCACCTTGATCTTGGCGGCAGTCATGATTGGTCGTGCTTGTAGGGGTTCAGGGAAGCTGGCGCGAGTACGTCTGCCGCGCAAACAGTTCCGGCGAGCGCGACGGTTCGCGCGCCGACGTGGCAATGGCCCGCGCCAGCGCGCGTTCGTCGCGCGCCACCGAAACCTGGTCGTCCTGCCGGGTCAGGCGGCGCACCAGCGCCAGCCCGCCGATCGGGAAATAGCTGACGCGGCGGGCATGCGGGCCACGCAGGTCCTGCGCCGCCACGCGTACCTCTTCGGCTTTCAGGTAGCGCAGCACGAAGTCCGCGTTGCGGTCGCCGATGTTCAGCGTGGTCATGTTGGCCAGCACCGCGCCGCCGCCGAAGACCTTGGCCTCGAGCCGCTCGCGGCGCGCGCCCATCTTGAGCAGTTCGTTGATCAGCACCTCCAGCGCATAGCTGCCATAGCGCATCGATGCCGACAGCATGCGGTCGGCGCTGCCGTCGTCGTCCGGCAGCATGAAGTGGTTCATGCCGCCGACGCCGGCCACCTCGTCACGGATGCAGGCGGCCACGCAAGAGCCCAGCACGGTGGTCAGCACCACGTCGTCGCGCGTCACGTAGTACTCGTTGGGCAGCAGCTTGATGGCCTGCTTGCCGAACTCGCGGTCGAAGTAGGTGCGCGTGGCCAGCGCTTCGGGCAGGTGGGGCGTGCGCATTACTGCCTGCCCCGGCCGGCCGCGGACAGCGCGCCCGGTGCCAGTTCATAGACGGTCTGCCCGCGCAGCTGGAACGCGCGCGTGACGTAGGAGAAGTTCTCCGAATGGCCGGCGAACAGCAGCCCGTGCGGCTTGAGCAGCGGCACGAAGCGCTCCAGGATGCGCCCCTGGGTCGGCTTGTCGAAGTAGATCATCACGTTGCGGCAGAAGATGGCATCGAACTGCTCGCGGATGCCCCAGTCGGGCGCGAGCAGGTTCAGCGGCTCGAACGCGATGGTGGCGGCCAGCTCGGGCTTGACCTTGACCGAGCCGGTGCGCGGACCGGTGCCCTTCAGGAAGAAGCGCTTGAGCCGTTCCGGCGACAGCCGCGCCACCTGCTCGGCCGAATAGACGCCGCTGCGGGCCTTGGCCAGTACCTGGGTGTCGATGTCGGTAGCCAGCACGGTGCCGGCGCGGTCGCCCAGCGCCTCGGCCAGGGTGATGGCGATCGAGTACGGTTCCTCGCCGGTGGACGCGGCCGAGCACCAGACGCTGTAGGGCCGGCCAATCTGTTTGGCATGCTCCGCCAGCAGCGGGAAGTGGTGCGCCTCGCGGAAGAACGAAGTCAGGTTCGTGGTCAGCGCGTTGGTGAAGAACTCCCACTCCGGCGAGCGGTCGTCCGCTTCCAGCAGCGCCAGGTACGAGGCGAAGTCGGTCAGCTGCAGCGTGCGCAGCCGGCGCGCAAGCCGGCTGTAGACCATCTCGCGCTTGTGGCTGCCCAGCGAGATGCCGGCGCGCCGGTGGATCAGCGTGCGGATCTGCTCGAAGTCGCGCTCGGTCAGCAGGAAGTCGCGCGCGTCGTCGCGCCGCAGCAGGGCGGCCGGCGCGGCGAGCGGGCCGGTGTGCGCGGGGGCGGCGTTGCGGAACGGCGTCATGGGCTGTTGCTTCGGCAGTGCGGAAATCAGGCGAACTCGGCTTCGACCAGGGCCATCTCGGGGCTGGTCATCAGCTTCTCGATGTCGATCAGCACCAGCATGCGGCCGTCGATGGTGCCCAGGCCAGTCAGGTGCTCGGTCGAGATCGACACGCCGAACTCCGGCGCGGGCTTGATCGCATCACCGGTCAGCGTCAGCACGTCCGACACACCATCCACCACGATGCCGACCACGCGGCCGGCCACGTTGAGGATGATCACCACGGTCTGGTGGTCGTAGCGCACGTTGCCCAGGCGGAACTTCAGCCGCAGGTCGACGATGGGCACGATCACGCCGCGCAGGTTGGTCACGCCCTTGATGAAGTCGGGCGCGCTGGAGATGCGCGTGACGGTCTCGTAGCTGCGGATCTCCTGCACCTTGAGGATGTCGATGCCGTATTCCTCCGACCCCAGCGTGAAGACCAGGAACTCCTGGCCCGAAGCGTCGCTTCCGGGGGTATCGATGTGTCCGATGCCGGCCATGATGGCTTGTTCTCCTGTGATCGATTACTGCTGCAGCGCCGGTTCCTGCCGGCGCACGCCGGTGCGCTGCAGCGCGCCGACATCGACGATCAGCGCCACGCTGCCGTCGCCAAGGATGGTTGCCGCCGAGATGCACGGCACCTTGCGGTAGTTGGTTTCCAGGTTCTTCAGCACCACCTGGTGCTGGCCGATCAGCTGGTCCACCAGCAGCGCGAAGCGCTTGCCTTCGGCCTGCAGGATCACGGCGATACCCTGCGTCGGTTCCTGCAGCGCGTTGGCGACGTTGAACACGCGGTGCATCTCCAGCAGCGGCAGGTACTCGCCGCGCACGTGCATGACGCGGTCGGAGTTGGCGGCGGTGTGCACGTCTTCGGCCTTGGGCTGCAGCGACTCCATCACGCAGTTCAGCGGCAGGATGAAGGTCTCCTCGCCCACCTTGACCGACATGCCGTCCAGGATCGCCAGCGTCAGCGGCAGCACGATGCGGATGGTGGTGCCCAGGCCCGGGCGCGAGCTGATCTGCACGTGCCCGCCCATCTCCTGGATGTTGCGCTTGACCACGTCCATGCCCACGCCACGGCCGGAGACGTCGGTGACGACTTCGGCAGTGGAGAAGCCCGGTGCGAAGATCAGCTGCCAGACTTCCTCGTCGGTGATGGTCTCGGACACCGGCAGGCCGTTCTGGATGGCCTTGGCCAGGATGCGCTCGCGGTTCAGGCCGCCGCCGTCGTCGCTGACTTCGATGACGATATTGCCGCCATGGTGCTGCGCGGACAGGATCAGCTGGCCGGTCGCGTCCTTGCCGGCGGCGACGCGCTTGTCGGGGGTTTCGATGCCGTGGTCCAGGCTGTTGCGCACCAGGTGCGTCAGCGGATCGATGATGCGTTCGATCAGGCTCTTGTCCAGCTCGGTGGCCTTGCCGAACGTAACCAGGTCGATCTGCTTGCCGAGCTTGCTGGCCAGGTCGCGCACCAGGCGCGGGAAGCGCGAGAACACATAATCCATCGGCATCATGCGGATCGACATCACCGCTTCCTGCAGGTCGCGCGCATTGCGCTCGAGCTGGCCCATGCCGGAGAACAGGCGGTCGAACAGCACCGGGTCCAGCGACGAGGCGGTCTGCGCCAGCATCGACTGCGTGATCACCAGCTCGCCCACCAGGTTGATGATCTGGTCGACCTTCTCGGTGGGCACGCGGATCGAGCCTTCGCCGTGCGCCGGTGCGGGGGCCGGGGCCGCCTTGGCCTTCTCGCGCGCGGCGGGGGCCGGCGCGGGCGCGGCAGCCACTGGCGCTGGCGCGGGCGCGACCACCTCTGCCGGGGCCGGCGCCGCCGCCGGCGCATCGGCCGCGGCTTCGATCACGATCTGGTCGGCGTCGATGACGAAGCAGCACACCGCGATGATGTCGTCGGCGCTGCATTGAGTGTTGAGCCACACCACCAGTTCGCCATTGGTTTCCTGCTGGCCGGTGATCTCGCCCAGGTTGGCCAGTTCTTCGCGCAGCAGCGCCTGGTCGGACGCCGAGACCTTGATCAGGCGGATCTTCAGGCCACCGCCGGCGGGGGCGGTTGCGGGCGCGGCGGCCGCGACAGGCGCGGGCGCGGCAGCCGCGGCGGGTGCCGGGGCGGGTTCATGGCCGGCGGCTTCCTGCGCCAGCTGCTGCAGCACGGCGCAGATGCGCGCCAGCGTTTCCGGATCGGGTTCGGTGCCGTTGCGGTAGGCGTTGAGCTGGTCTTGCAACACGTCCTTGGTTTCCAGAAAGGTGTCGATGATGGTCCTGGTCAACGCCAGTTCCTGCCGGCGCGTGCGGTCCAGCAGGTTCTCGAAGATATGGGTGGTCTCGGTCAGCGCGGCGAAGCCGAAGGTGGCGGCGCCGCCCTTGATCGAATGCGCGGCGCGGAAGATGGCGTTCAGGTGCTCGGCATCGGGCGCCTCGATGTCCAGGCCGAGCAGCAGCTGCTCCATTTCAACGAGCAGCTCTTCCGCTTCCTCGAAGAAGGTCTGGTAAAACTGAGTGATATCGATATCGACAGACATGGCGTCCTGAGTCACTTGCGGTTATTCACTATTTCGCGACGGCGCAACAACACTACTGTCATTCCCGCGCAGGCGGGAACCCAGCGTCTTTCACGTCCCCTTCGGGGAAAAGTCACTGGGTTCCCGCATGCGCGGGAACGACGACTATCGCGCTTCATGGTGACTTGCCTTTTGCAGCCGCGGCCGGTGCCGACGCCGCCAGCCCTGCCTGCATCTCCTGCGCGGCCTTGCCGGCCTGCGCCGCCACCGTGACCTCGGCGGCGCTGGCGTTCTCGGCCTCGAAGCGCGCCTGCGCCTTCTGGTTCAGCACCACGATGCTGATGCGGCGGTTGACCGGCGCCAGCAGGTCGTCCTTGTCCAGCGGCATGGTCGCGGCCAGGCCCAGCACGCGCAGCACCTTGCCCTCCTGCATGCCGCCCGCGATCAGCTCGCGGCGCGAGGCGTTGGCGCGGTCGCCGGACAGCTCCCAGTTGCTGTAGGTGCGCTCGCCGTTGGAATAGTTGGCCGCGTCGGTATGGCCGGACAGGCTGACCTTGTTGGGCAGCTCGTTCAGCACCGGGCCGATCTCGCGCAGGATGGTGCGCATATAGCTTTCGACGATGGCGCTGCCGGTGCGGAACATGGGCCGGTTCTGCGTATCCAGGATCTGGATGCGCAGGCCTTCGCTGGTGATGTCCAGCAGCAGCTGCGGGCGGAACTGGCGCAGCACCGGGTTGTTCTCGATGATCTGTTCCAGGCGCTGCTTGAGCGCGCGCAGCCGCTGCGCTTCCTGCTGCTCGTTGCGGCGCTGTTCGTCGCTGGGGTCGTTGTCGTGCGCGCGCATGATCTCGCCGTCCTTGCGCATCACGTCCATGCCGCCGCCCGGAATCACGCTGGGCGACTGGCTGCTCTTCTCGCCGCCGACGATGGCGACCTTGAGCGGCATGCGGAAGTATTCGGCAATGCCTTCCAGCGTCTTCTTGTTGGCGCTGGACAGCAGCCACAGCACCAGGAACAGCGCCATCATCGCCGTCATGAAGTCGGCGTAGGCAATCTTCCAGCTGTGGTTGCCGTGCGGCCTGGCGTGCGACTTCGCCCGGCGGACGATGATCGGACGCATATCGTGTGCGCTGCTCATGTGGTGCCCCTTGCTGCGTGCGTTGCCGGCTGCTTAGTTCAGGCTCTTCACTTCACGCACGTGGTCGTCGAGCTCGAGGAACGACGGTCGCACCGTGGAGTACAGCACCTTGCGGCCGAACTCCACCGCCACCAGCGGCGCGTAGCCGTTCAGGGAGGCCAGCAGCACCACCTTGATGCACTCGTAGACCTTGACGTTCTCGGACACCTGCAGCTCGATGCGCGCCGCCAGCGGCGAGATAAAGCCGTAGGCCAGCAGGATGCCGAGGAAGGTGCCGACCATGGCGTGCGCGATCAGTGCGCCCAGCTCGGCCGGCGGCAGGTCGGCCGAACCCAGCGCATGGACCACGCCCATCACCGCGGCGACGATGCCGAACGCCGGCAGGCCATCGCCGACGCGCGACAGCGCATGGGCGGGGATCTCGGCTTCATGGCGGAAGGTCTCGATCTCGTGGTCCATCAGGGCCTCGATCTCGAACGCATTCATGTTGCCGTTGACCATCATGCGCAGGTAGTCGGTGAGGAATTCCATCACCACCGGATCCGACAGGATGCGCGGGTACTGGCTGAACACGCTGCTGGCGGCGGGGTCGGCGATTTCCTTTTCCAGGAACAGGATGCCCTCGCGCCGTGCCTTGGACAGCAGCACGTACAGCAGCGACATGACGTCCAGGTACAGCTCTTTCTTGTACTTGGAACTCTTGAACAGGCCCGGCAGCGCGCGCGCGGTGGCCTTGATGGCCTTGCCGGTATTGGTGGCGATGAAGGCGCCGATGGCGGCGCCTGCGATGATCACCACTTCCGCAGGTTGATATAGCGCGCCCATATGGCCGCCGGTCATGGCGTAACCGCCAAGCACCGCCGCTACCACGACGACATAGCCAAGAACTACTAGCACGATCGGATCCCCGTCTAAAAACGCGCGTCAGCCACGCTCATTGGCCCGCGGCACGGGCGTACGGAGGGAATCCGTCCGCCAGCGCAGCAAGCTTGCCAGCCGGCGGACCTTGACCAGGATCAGGCGTTGGTCTGCACGGCGGCGGCGTCTTTCGAGAGCTTCTTCACTTTCCCTGCGCGCGACGGCGGACGGCACAGGCTGCACACGAAGTTCGCGTGCGGCTCATACGCGTGCGTGACAAACTGTCCGCCGCAACACGTGCACCGGGACAGCTGCAGCATGTTGCTCTCGAAGAACCGTACTAACGTCCAGGCCCGCGTGAAACTTAAGACAATTTCACCGCCGAGCAGCGAAACATGCTCGAGGTACAGGCGGTAGGCGGCCACCACCGCGCGGATGCCCACGGTCTCGCCTTCCTGCACCATGAACTGGTAGGCGGAGAAGAACAGCGACGAGTGGATATTCGGCAGCCAGGTGGTGAACCAGTCGGTCGAGAACGGCAGCATGCCCTTGGGGGGCGAGACGCCGCGCAGCTCCTTGTACAAGCGGATCAGCCGGTCACGCGACAGCGTGGTCTCGGCTTCAAGCACCTGCAGGCGCGCGCCCAGGCCGATCAGCTCGATCGCGAGCTGGGTCTGGTTGGCGTCCTGTAGCACGCTCTTGCGGCTGGGAACGGAGGTGGCCGTGTAGCTCCGGTTTGGCTCGGCCTGCAGGAGCGCGGTCAATTGAGCGACTCCACAGGCTGACGTGCGAGCAGGATCGCGGCGTGGATCTGCTGCATGTCATGGCTCTTGGCCGTGTGGGTGAGAGTAGACAGAAGTGCATGGTCGTCGAAGCGGAACCTGCACAGCACCATGTTGGATGCCGCGAGCTTGACGAGTTGCGCCGAGGTCAGCTTGGCAAGGATATCCGCGATTTCCTTGCTGACCCCGAGCCTGAACATGGCTTCGACCTGGTTTTCGCGCACAAGGCGTTGCGCGAGCAGCAGATAGGCGAGGTTAACCTCCCTGATCTCCTGGAGAACTTCACTGCTTTCCAATTTATCCCCGCTACCAAAAACCCACCGTGGCCGCTTGTCCGGCGCTTACCGTTGCCCTGCGGGCCCGGCGACCAGATCGTTTGTTTGCGGCTGGGCGGGTACAACGTACGACTAAGGAACTACGCCCAAGTCCAACTGTAATCAACTCCGTTACAAGTGTTACAGAGTGTAAGCAAGACCGTTACGTTTATATCGGCAATCGCCCCGCAATGCCAATCCCTACTTACGCGGGGGGGGAAGCAAATGTCGTATGAAAAAGACATGGGCGACGCAGATTTTGTAACAAGTCACACGTTTGACTCTTGATTTGGCTCAAGACGGCACGAGCAAAAGCCCTCTGCATCAAACGCGCGGGCACGACGTTGGTAGCCTGCTGGATTCCTCTATTGACGACGGCCGCGCGGAGTGTATCGCCGCGCATGCTGTTCGTAATACTGTCCAAAATTTCCGTCCTGAATCGGATGGATGCGGCAGTGCCAGCTTCAATGTCCGAACAATCGGCGCAGCCAATTCGCGAGCCGCGCGAACACGTCGTCGGGCGCTTCGCGAAACAATGCTGGGCGCACGCGCTCCACCTGCTCCAGCACGCGCGAGGCCTCTTCCGGCTGCACCGAGCCGTATTCCAGCGCCAGCCCCAGCATGCCGCGCAACTCGCCCACGCGCGCGCGGCCGGCGGCTTCGTTGTCTTCGGTCTGCAGCGCGTACATCAGGTCATAGGCGCGCTGGCGCAGGCTTTCGGCCAGGCGCCATGCCGGCGTGCGCATGCGCTCTTCCAGCGCGCGCAAATCTTCCGCCGACGCCGCCACCTGGGTGGCCAGGGCCTCGGTATAGGCGCTATCGGCGCCGCACTCGGCCAGCACCTGCGCCGCCCATTCGCGCGCATGCGCCAGGCGCTGCTCGCCGCTCCAGCCGGGCTGCACGGCCAGGCCGAAGCCGAAGCGCTGGGCGTCGCGCATCAGCGCAGCGAGCGCATTGGGCAACTGCTTGTCGAACACGCGGCGCGCCCACCCGTACTCACCCCCGGACAGCAGCCGCGAGACCGCGCGCTCGGTCAGCGGGCCGTCATGCTGCAGCAACCGCGCACGCAGGAAGTCATGAAACTCGGGCGGCAGGAACTCGCGGTCCAGCCCGGTCGAGACTCCGATGAACTGGTCGAATTCCTTGCGCAGCCTGGCCGCTTCCTCTTGCGGCAAGGCCAGGGTGATATCGGTCGTCATGGCAACACTCAGAACGCGCTCCAGTCGCCGTTATCGGCCGCGGCTAGCGCGGGGCGCGGCGTCATGGCCGCGGCGCGCGGCGCCGGCTTTGCTGGCGCCGGCTCGGCCGCGTCGTGCGCGGCTTCATCGGCGCTGGCGGCTCCCGTCTTGGCGATGGGCAGCTTGGCCGCGCGCTTGCTTGCGGCGATGGCACGCACCGCGCCCGCGGCGCGCTGGGTCTTGGCGGGCACCGCGGCGGCGGCGGGCAATACCTCGAAGCGCTCCGCGCGCTCGTCCTCCGCGGCCAGGCGGAACGTCGCCACCGCGGACTGCAGGCGGCCGGCCTGTTCTTCGAGCGCGCCCGCCGCGGCGGCGGCTTCTTCCACCAGTGCCGCGTTCTGCTGCGTGACCTCGTCCATCTGCGCCACGGCCTGGTTCACCTGCTCGATGCCCGAGCTCTGCTCGGCCGATGCCGCGCTGATCTCGCCCATGATGTCGGTCACGCGCTTGACCGCCTGCACGATCTCATCCATGGTCTTGCCGGCCTGGCCCACCAGCGCCGAGCCGTTGTCGACGCGCGCCACGGTATCGCCGATCAGGCCCTTGATTTCCTTGGCCGCGTTGGCGCTGCGCTGCGCCAGGCTGCGCACCTCGCCTGCCACCACGGCGAAGCCGCGGCCCTGCTCGCCCGCACGCGCGGCTTCCACCGCGGCGTTCAGCGCCAGGATGTTGGTCTGGAACGCAATGCCCTCGATCACGCCGATGATGTCGACGATCTTCTTCGACGCATCGTTGATCTCGTCCATGGTCTGCACCACCCGGCCCACCACTTCGCCGCCGCGCACTGCCGTGTCAGAGGCATTGGCCGCCAGCCCGCTGGCCTGGCGCGCGTTGTCGGCGTTCTGGCGCACCGTGCTGGTCAGCTCTTCCATGCTCGATGCGGTCTGCTCCAGCGACGCCGCCTGCTGCTCGGTGCGCTGCGACAGGTCGTTGTTACCCGCTGCGATCTCGCGCGAGGCGCTGCCGATCGACTCGGCCGAGGCCTTGAAATCGCGCACCATGCGCGACAGCTGCGCCTGCATCTGTTGCATCGCGAACACCAGGCTGCTCTTGTCGCCAGCGCGCGTGGTCACCGGCTGCGAGAAATCGCCCTCGGCAATGCGCGCGGCGATGGCCGCGGCATACGCCGGCTCGCCGCCCAGCTGGCGCGACAGCGCGCGCGCGAGCATCACACCCAGCAGCACCGACAACGCCACCCCGCCCAGCACCAGGCCCAGCATCCACAGGCGCGTTTCGTCGTAGACGCTGCGCGCTTCTTCCATGTTGGTGCGGGCGCGATCGTCGCGGCGCTTGACCATCTGCAGCATCACCGCTTCCAGCGCGTGGCTGTCCTTGAGCAGGTCGGCGCTTTCGGAGAACACCTGGCTTTCGAACTGCGAGGTATCGAGCGGCTGCTTGCTGACCAGCTCGACATACTTTTCCATGCGCGCGCGCAACGCCGGCGACAGATCCTGGTACTGCTTGAGCAGCGCCTTGCCCTCGGGCCTCTCGAAGGCGCCGGCGACCTGGCGGATGCGTTCGTCCATCGCGGCCAGCGACTTGGCGATCTGCTCCTTCTCGAGCGAGCGCTCGCCCATGGTCGATGCCGACAGCAGCGCGATCTGCGAACGGCTGGCGTAGACCAGGTTGATGTTGGCGTCCTGCACCGCCTTCAGCGCGCGCAGGTCGTCGTTGTAGATCTTGCCGGTCCAGTCGGCCATACGGCCCATGTTGACGACGCCCAGCAGCCCCATCACGGCGCCGATCACGGCGACCACCAGGAATCCGGCAACCAGCCTGGTCGTGACGCGCAATTGATTGAACCAATGCATAGCAACTCCCCCTTGTAACTGAAGCCTCGGGCACGGCCTGCCGCACCCTCTGTACGCTGGCGGCGCGGCATGCCGCGCCCGCCTTTACTTCGATCCCAACCGTGCGGGTGCCGGGGCCTCAGGCCCGTGCCAGCACCGCATCGCCACGCGCGGAGGCAGGCTGGCGCTGCGGCCTCACCTCTGCCTGCATGCTGACGCGGAAGGTCGCCACGGCATCGCGCAGCCGCAGCGCCTGTTCTTCCAGCGCGCCCGCCGCGGCGGCCGCTTCTTCCACCAGTGCCGCGTTCTGCTGCGTGCCCTCGTCCATCTGCGCCACCGCCTGGTTCACCTGCTCGATGCCCGAGCTCTGCTCGGCCGACGCCGCGCTGATCTCGGCCATGATGTCGGTGACCGACTTCACCGCCTGCACGATCTCTTCCATGGTCTGGCCGGCCTGGCCGACCAGCGCCGAGCCGTTGTCGACGCGCGCCACGGTATCGCCGATCAGGCCTTTGATTTCCTTGGCCGCGTTGGCGCTGCGCTGCGCCAGGCTGCGCACCTCGCCTGCCACCACGGCGAAGCCGCGCCCCTGCTCGCCCGCACGCGCGGCTTCCACCGCTGCGTTCAGCGCCAGGATGTTGGTCTGGAACGCGATGCCTTCGATCACGCCGATGATGTCGACGATCTTCTTCGACGCATCGTTGATCTCGTCCATGGTCTGCACCACCCGGCCCACTACTTCGCCGCCGCGCAGCGCGGTGTCCGAAGCATTGGCCGCCAGGCCGCTGGCCTGGCGCGCGTTGTCGGCGTTCTGGCGCACCGTGCTGGTCAGCTCTTCCATGCTCGACGCGGTCTGCTCCAGCGACGCCGCCTGCTGCTCGGTGCGCTGCGACAGGTCGTTATTGCCGGCCGCCACCTGGCGCGTCGCCGTCGAGATGCTGGCCATGCCTTCCTGGATCTCATGCACCACCGACAGCAGGCTGCGCTGCATGGTCTGCATCGCCTGCGCCAGCGCGCCGATCTCGTCGGCGCTGCGGTGCTCGAAGCGCGTGGTCAGGTCGCCTGCGCCCATGCGCAGCGCAAAGTCCAGCATGTCGCGCACCGGCCGGTTCACGCGCGCCAGCAGCATGGTGCCGGCGGCGAAGGACGACGCCAGCGCCAGCGCAAAGCCGCCCCAAAGCCACGGTCGCAGGCTGGCCGCGGCGGTGCCGCCCAGCGCTTCCACCGCGACCAGTGCGGCCAGGAACCACACCAGCCCCCCGGCCTGTGCCCACAGGATGCGGCGCTTCAGGTTCAGGCGCAGCAGTCCCTGCACCAGGCCGCGCAGGCCGGTGCGCACCACCGCGCCGTGGCGGATCGCCAGCCCGTCGGCACGCCCGGCGCGAAAGCGCGCATAGGCGGCGCCGGCGGCCTGCACCTGCTCGCGCGTTGCCATCGAGCGCACCGACGTGTAGCCCACCACGCGGCCGTCGACGCGCGTCGGCGTCACGGTTGCACTGACCCAGTAGAAGTCGCCGTTCTTGCGGCGGTTCTTGACCACGCCCATCCACGTGCGTCCGGCCTGCAGGTCTTGCCACAAGTCCGCGAACGCCTCGGGCGGCATGTCGGGGTGGCGCACCAGGTTATGCGGCGCGCCCAGCAGTTCTTCCGCCGCAAAGCCGCTGGCCTCGATAAAGGTGCGGTTGGCAAAGGTGATACGGCCCTTGAGGTCGGTGCGCGAGATCAGGTAGTCGGAAGGAGACAGCGGGTACTCGCGCTGCGTGACGGGTTGGTTGTTTCGCATCTAAGTCTGTACTGCGTGCCCATGGCGCGCCGCATGGGGTCCATGCGGCCGCCCGGCGGGTGGGTTCGGTCCGGCGCGCGGGTGGCGCGTGCCGGACGGCGGGGGCGCTGCGACAGGATCAGGACACCGCTTCCAGCGCGGCCAGTTCCTCGGTATTGAGCAGCTTCTCGATGTCGACCAGGATCAGCATGCGCTGCTCGACCGAGCCCAGGCCGCGGATATAGTCGGTCGCCAGTTCGCCGGAGAAGTGCGGCGTGGGCTTGATCTGCGCGGCGCTCAGCGTGAGTACGTCGGAGACGCCGTCCACCACGATGCCGGTGGTGCGTTCGTTGAGGTCGACGATGATCACGACCGTGTACTGGTCGTAGCTGACATTGGGCTGGCGGAACTTGATGCGCAGGTCGATGATCGGCACGATGATGCCGCGCAGGTTGATCACGCCCTTGATGTAGTCGGGCGCGTTCGCGATCTGGGTGACCGACTCGTAGCCGCGGATCTCCTGCACCTTCAGGATATCGACGCCGTATTCCTCGCGGCCCAGGGTAAAGGCCAGGAACTCCTCGCCCGCGCCGTCCGCCTTGTCGATGTGCTGCATCGTCTAGCCCCCCAATTTGGCTCATGCTGGTTTCTCTGGCGCCGCAGCGGCCGGGCCGCTGGCTGCGCCGGGGCATGACATCGCCCACCAGTGTTTACGGCAGCATCCGGGGGTGACTGAAGGGCGACGCCGGGCCTTTCCTTACCCTTCCGACGTAGGGGGTGCCGCGTCCAGCAGCGCGGCCACGGCCTGCATCAACCCGTCCGGGTCGAACGGCTTGGGCAGGAAGCCCGACGCGCCGGCGGCGCGGGCCTGTTCGCGGATGCTGCCGTCCTGCTCGGTGGTCAGCATCAGGATGGGCATGCGCGCGTAGCGCGGCGTGGCGCGCAGGCTGCGGATCAGCGTCAGGCCGTCCATGCCGGGCATGACCTGGTCGGTGACCAGCATGCCGAAGCTGCCGGCGACGGCCAGCGCATGCGCCTGGTCGCCGTCCGCGGCCTCGGTCACGTCGAAGCCTCCGGCGCGCAGGCAGGCGCCGATCATGCGGCGTAGCGAGGGCGAATCGTCGACGACGAGGATGCTGGGCAATGACATGGGCGCCTCCGGAGGTGCGGGAACGGGTTGGGTCCGCCAGGAACATCGATGGCATCGGCCACGCGGCCGGCGACGGACGGGCCGGCACAGGGCCGGGCCCACGCGGGCCAGCCTGCCAGACCGGTTATCGGCGGCGCGGCGGCCGGGCTTTAGGCGTCAGGCGGCGGACTGCGCGCGCAGGGTCTCGCCGAAGCCGGCGGCGTCCAGCGGCAGCGACAGCAGGTAGCCCTGCACTTCGTCGCAACCCATCTGGTTGAGGATGTCCAGCTGCGAGGACGACTCCACCCCTTCGGCCACCACCTTCATGCGCAGCTCGTGCGCCAGCGCCACCATCGAGCCGACGATGGCGCGGCCCTGCGCGTCGGTATCGAGCCCGCCGATCAGCGTGCGGTCGATCTTGAGCGTGCCCACGCGCAGCCGCTTCAGATAGCCCAGGCTGGAATAGCCGCTGCCAAAGTCATCCAGCGCCACCTGGATCCCGAGCGACTGCAGCTCGGCCAGCGTTTCCAGCGACTTGCCGATGTCCTTCATCGCCGCGGTCTCGGTGATTTCCAGCGTGATCGCCGAGGGCGGGATGTCGTGCTGGTGGATCTGCTCCAGCAGGTATTGCGGGAAGTTGCGGCTGGCAAAGCGCAGCCCCGAGACATTGATCGCCACCGGCACGGTCGGCACGCCGGCGTCGCGCCACTGGCGCACCTGGCGGCACACGCTGGTCAGGACCCAGTCGTCGAGCTTGTCGATCTGCCCGGACTGTTCGGCCACGGCGATGAACTCGGCCGGGCTGACCTGGCCCAGCGCGGGATGGCGCCAACGGCAGAGGGCCTCGGCGCCAACCACGGTGCGGCGGCGCGCGTCGTACTTGGGCTGGAACTGCAGCGACAGCGTATCGTCCTGGATCGCCACCCACAGGTCGCGCCGGATCACGCGGGTGCGGCGCGCGCGTTCGCCGGCGGCGCTGTTGAACAGGCGCACCTGGTTCGAGCCGCTCTGGCGGGCTTCGGCCAGGCTGACGCGGGCCGCCTGCATCAGCGCCTCCGAGGTCTGCGCGTCGCGCGGATAGATGGCGATGCCGATGTTCACGCCGATCTGCATCTGCAGCCCGCGCGCGGCGATGAACTCCGCCAGCGAGCCCAGCATGCGCGAGCCCAGTTCCTGCGCGCGCCCGTGGTGGACCAGTTCGGGCACGCCCACGGCAAATTCGTCGCGCGCCAGCCGCGCCAGGAAGTCGTGCGGCTCCAGCACGGCCTGCGCCAGCGCGCCGGCGTCCTGGGCCAGGATATCGTCGGCACGGACCTCGAACACCTCGTCGACTTCGCGGTAATCGGCGATATGGATCAGCAGCACGGCGCAACCGGTCTCGGCCAGCCGGGCCTGGCCGATGGCCTGGTCCAGCCAGCGGCCGAACGCCACGCGGTCCGGCATCACCGTCGCCACGCTGTACTCGCCCACCGTGTCCTGGCCGCGCGCGGCGGCGCGCACGGTCAGCCGGCCCGGGCGCCCGGGGATGCGCGCGCCGCGCCGCGCCAGCCGCGGCTCGGCGCCGCGGTGCAGCACCGGCAGGTCATCGGCAAGTTCGTCGGCCAGCGTGGCGTCGGCGCGCACCGGCGCCGGCAGCCAGCCGCGCGACTGCGCCCGGTGCACCGCGAACAGCAGCGCGCACAGCGCGGTCAGGCCGCCCGCCAGCCAGGCCGGGTGCGGCAGCCCGGCGGCGTCGATGCACTCGCGCGCGGTCACGGTGCCGGCGCCGCACGAGCGGCCCAGGTGCGTGCCGGCGGCCGCGACCAGCCCGGCCCCGGCGACCACCGCCATCAGCGCCGCGCCGCGCCACAGGCGCGCGCCCTGGCGCAGCCACTGCACCAGCAGCTTGACCGCGGTGGTGGCCGCCGCCGCGGCGGCAAAGCTGGCCGCCAGCTGCGCGGTGTCATTGACGGCCGGTACGCTGCCCGACAGGCCCACCACCAGCACCGGCATGCCGATGCTCAATTGCGACAGCAGCGCCGCCGACCACGTCAGCACGCGCAGCGACCGGCTGCCGGCCGGCTGGTCCGCGCGCCCGGCGCGAACGCCGAGGGCGGCGGCTACACCCAGCAGGGCGGCCAGCAGCAACAGGACGGAACTCAGGGCAATCATTGGGCTGCGCGATGATGATGAAGATGCGCGAAGACGGTCAGGACGCGGGGCAAACCCCGCATCATGTCATCTTGCAGTCGCCGTGTGAACAAGGCAATGACTCCAACGCAGGGGTCAGAACGCGCTCCAGTCATCGTCACCGCCGGCCGCGGTCACTGCCGGACGCGCTGCGGAGCGCGCTGCAGGGGGGATTGCCGGGCTGCTCGCCGGCCTGGCCGCGGGCCGCGCCGTCGTGGCAACCGGCACCTTACGCACCGTCGTGGTGCGCGTGGCCAGGCTGTCACTGGCGACGGCGGGGATCGCCGGCGTGGCCGATGCCACCGCCTTTGCCGCCGTCTTTGCTGCGGCGCTTCCACCGACACGGGCCGTGATGGCCGGCGCCGCCGCGGTGTTGACGGTGAACACCGAGACCACGTTCTTCAGCTTCTGCGCCTGCTCTTCCAGCGCGCCCGCCGCCGCCGCGGCCTCTTCGACCAGTGCGGCGTTCTGCTGGGTCACCTGGTCCATCTGGGTCACGGCCTGGCTGACCTGCTCGATGCCGCTGGTCTGCTCCTGCGACGCCGCGCCGATCTCGTTCATGATGTCCGTGACGCGACGCACCGCCTGCACGATCTCGCCCATGGTCTGGCCGGCTTCGGCCACCAGCCGGGTGCCGCTCTCCACGCGCTGGCCCGACTCGCTGATCAGCGCCTCGATCTCCTTGGCGGCCGACGCGGAGCGCTGCGCCAGGCTGCGCACCTCGCCCGCCACCACGGCAAAGCCGCGCCCCTGTTCGCCGGCGCGCGCGGCTTCCACCGCGGCATTGAGCGCCAGGATATTGGTCTGGAAAGCGATGCCCTCGATCACGCTGATGATTTCCACCACCTTGCGCGAGGCGCCATTGATCTCGTTCATGGTATCGACCACGCGGCCCACCACCTCGCCGCCCTTGAGCGCGATCTGCGAGGCCTCGCCCGCCAGCACGCCGGCCTGGCGCGCATTGTCGGCGTTCTGGCGCACCACCGTGGTCAGCTCTTCCATGCTCGCGGCGGTCTCCTCCAGCGACGAGGCCTGTTCCTCGGTGCGCTGCGACAGGTCCAGGTTGCCGGTGGAAATCTGCTGCGTGGCCGACGCCATCGAATCCGCGCCGCTGCGCACTTCGGCGACGATGCCCGACAGGCTCGACTGCATGGCGGCCAGGGCCTGCATCATGCGCCCGATCTCGTTCTTCGAGATGCTGGTGATGCGCGCGGTCAGGTCGCCGCGGGCAATGCGCTCGAACACCGCCAGCGCCTCCTGCACCGGCGCGACGATGGCGCGGTTGAGCGCGACCGTGCACAGCGCGGCAATCGCCAGGCCCAGCACGATCATCACGATCGACAGCATGCGGATGCGGGCAAAACTTGCCTGTGCCGTGCCGAAATTGGCCTCGCCCGCCGCCATCTGGAATTTCTGCAGTTTTTCATGCGCGCTCGACATGCTGCGCTGCAGGTCGGGCAGCACCTTCTTCGCCAGCCGCACCGCCTCTTCCTGGTTGCCCGCCAGCGACGCCGCCTGCAGCGGCAACACGCCCTGCTCCATGAAAGCCTGGCGCTGCTTGCCCAGTTCCGCCGCCAGGGCCCGTTCCTCGGCATTCTGCGGCAAGCTCATATAGCGCTTCCAGGCCGCGTCCGACGCCTCCACGAACACCCGCGAGCGATCCACGTTGACCTTGGGATCGTCCTGCTCGCCCTGCATCACGTTGCGGTCCAGCGCCAGGCGCATGCGCGTGGTGGCCAGCATCGCATCGCTGAGCGCGACGGTCGAGCCAAGCTGGTTGGCATAAGTTTCCTTGAGCGCGTCGTTGCTCTGCGCGATGCCGTACAGGCCCGCCCCGCCGACCAGCAACAGCAGCAGCGACAGGATTCCCATGGCGCCCCGTAGCAGGGTCTTGATCTGAATATTGTTGTGGAAGGACATGATGAATTAAGACACTGGCAATCCGCGGGACACACCCCTTGCCCCGGTCCGGCAGGATCGTTACCGCATTGATCCGCCCTGCCCGGATAACGGCGCGCCCCCTTCATCCTTGAGTCGCCGTCCGGCGCGCACGGTTATGGTGAATCGGCGATAAACGCCATGTCGGATATCAGCCACGTAGAGGGGTTGGCGGGCGGGTATGGCCTGAAAACGGGGTTGCGGCCTGTCCGTAAATGCCGGCGCGATTAATGTCATGGCCGGTATCCGCACACAACCACGACAGACCGGTGCGGCCGGGAATACCGCCGGGATTTCGGCACTGGTGCCCTCCATCGCAATACCGCTGGGACACGGAAAAATCCGCGGCGACTCGCCCTGACACTGAAAGTTCACACAATTATCAGCAGCAAGAATTTTCGCAAAAACCGTCCGGGATTACGCGACCAGGATTTGCAGCCGGCAGCCGGCCCGTTATAATTGTTTTCAGCATTTTCCCCCGCCCACCAGCGCACCCAGCGCAATTCAATCACCGGAAACCGAGGACGCAATGGCGACGTATCAGGAAATCGTTCAGAAAATCAGCGAACTGCAGAAGCAAGCCGAGGAAATCAAGGCGCGCGAACAATCCGCCGTGATCGCGGATATTCGCGAGAAAATCGAGCAATATGGCCTGACCGCGGAAGACCTGGGTTTTGGCGCGAAGGCCCCGGCCGGCAAGAAGGCGGCCAACCGCAAGGTGCCGGTACGTTATCGCGACAACGCCGGCAATACCTGGACCGGCCGCGGCAAGCGCCCGGGCTGGCTGACCCAAGCCCTGGCCCAGGGCAAATCGGTCGAGGACTTCCTGATCCGCTGAAGCGCGCGATCCGGCCGACGGCAAAACGCCACGGAGACTTCCGTGGCGTTTTTGTTTTGCGTGGTGGAAAACCGGCCGGGGTCAGGCGTCGAAGCCGTGCGGGTTCATCGACTGCCAGCGCCACGAGTCCTGGCACATGCGGTCGAGGTCATGCTGCGCGCGCCAGCCCAGCAGCTCATGGGCCAGTGCCGGGTCGGCATAACAGGCGGCAATATCGCCGGGGCGGCGGTCCACGATCTGGTACGGCACCGGCTTGCCGCTGGCGCGCTGGTAGGCCTGCACCACCTCCAGCACGCTGTAGCCACGGCCGGTGCCCAGGTTCACGGTCATGCCGCGGCCCTGGCGGCCCAGATAATTGAGCGCCGCCAGGTGGCCGTCGGCCAGGTCGCAGACATGGATATAGTCGCGCACGCCGGTGCCGTCGACGGTAGGGTAATCGCCGCCGAATACCATCAGCTGGTCGCGGCGCCCGCCCGCCACCTGCGCCACATAAGGCATCAGGTTGTTGGGAATGCCGCGCGGGTCTTCGCCGATCAGGCCGCTTTCATGCGCGCCGACCGGATTGAAATAACGCAGGTAGGCAATGCGCCAGGCCGGATCGGATTTTTCCAGGTCGCGCAGGATTTGCTCGCCCATCAGCTTGGTCTGGCCATAGGGGTTGGTCGCCGACAGCGGGAAATCCTCCAGGATCGGCACGGTGTGCGGATTGCCATAAACCGTGGCCGAGGAACTGAACACCAGCTGTTTCACCCCGGCCGCGCCCATGGCGGCACACACCGTCAGCAGGCCATCGAGGTTGTTGCTGTAATAGGCCAGCGGCTGGCTGACCGATTCGCCCACCGCCTTGAGCGCGGCAAAATGAATCACGGCGCTGATGCGGTGCTCGGCAAAGAGGCGGTCCAGCAGCGCGCGGTCGCGCACGTCGCCCTGCACGAAATGCGGAGCCTGGCCGGTAATGGTGGCAAGCCGGTCGGTCACGGCCGGGCTGCTGTTGCAAAGATTATCCAGGCCGATCACGTGGTAGCCGGCATTGAGCAGGGCAACCCAGGTATGCGAGGCGATATAGCCGGTGGCACCGGTCAGCAGCAGGGTTTCGGGCATTGCGTATGGCGTAGATCGATTCGGTTCAGCGTTTGCGGATGGCGGACGGCGCACCATGTGCGCGATCAATAACTTGCGCTACGGCGCCGGGCTCGGGAAAGTCCCTATTATCCACGATGCGCCCTGGCACCCGGCCCAGCGGCCCGCGCCACGAGGTCAGTCAGAGGCCGCGGAAGCCGGCGCCGTCAGCCCGGCCCGCGCCTGCCAGGCCTCATACGCCGCCCGCAGCCGCCAGCCCGATTCCAGGTCGCGCATGCCCAGGCACTGCGCCACCTCGGCGGGCGCGGTGCCAGCCTCGAAATGCATGGCTGCGCAGGTATTGCGCAAGGTCTGCGGCGAGGCGCGCTCGCTGCGCCCGGCCAGCACGCCGGCTTCGTCCAGCAGGATTTCCACGCGCCGGTAGACCGACGCCGCATGCATCGGCCGCCCCGTCGGCATGGCCGGAAACACCAGGCTGCCGAGCGTGCCGGAGGCCTCGCGCAACGCCAGCCAGGCGCGCAGCGGCGCATGCGCCAGCGGGAACAGCGGCACGGTGTAGGCGCGGCCGTTGTCCGGGCGCACCATGCGCAGCGCCATCCGTCCAGGCGCGCCGTCGGCGATGACGTCGGTGCGCAGCGCGCGCGCCTCCGCCACCTTCAGGCCGCCGCCCAGCAGCACGGCCAGCAGCGCCGCGTCGCGGGCACGTTTCCATTGCGTGGGCGAGGCCGCGGCGCCAGTATCGCCAGCCGGCGCGCCGGCCGGGCCGAGGATGCGCGCCACCAGCAGGTCGCGCTCGCCTGGCAGCAGGAAGGCGGTGGGGTCGTTTTCACCTTCGGCCAGGTGGGCGCGCACCGCCTGGCTGCCCGGGTTGTGCATGCCCTCGCGCAAGCGGGACAGGTGGTGGAACACACGTTCGATCAGCCGCGCATAACGGTAGCGGTGCGATTTGTGCAGCTGCTGCGCATCCAGGAATTCGCCGATCTGCTCGGCCGACCAGCTCAGCGGCGGCAGCCCGCGTTCGGCGGACCAGCGCAGCAGCTTGCCCCACATCGCGCGGTACACCACGCTGGTGCCGGGGCGAAAACCGTGCTGCGCCAGCCAGCCGTCGAACGCGCGCTCGGGGTGGTCGCGCCAGGCGGCCAGGTCGGCATCGAACAAGGCCGCCTGCTCGAGCTGGGCGTCGCTGGGCTTGGTGGTCACGGATTCTCCTGCTCTGCCGCATCAGGCCGGCGGCCAGCGGACGATCCCGACTATTGTAGACAACGCGTCACTGCGCGCCGCCATGCACGCGCCGAGCTTGCAGCGGGCCACGCCGCGTGCTACCTTTCGACCCACTATGCAACTGGTTGCATAAATCCGGAAAGAGATCGCAGCAAATCTACAGCGCCACGCCAGGAGACCTCACCGTGACCACTGCCCTGCTCCCCGCCGCCCAGGCTTCACTCGACGCCTGGCACCAGATGATCGCCACCCACTCCATGGCCGGGCTCGATGCCATCGTCGCCGATGACGTGGTGTTCCGCTCGCCGGTCGCGCACACGCCGTACCCCGGCCGCGCCGCCATCGCGCTGGTGCTGACCACCGTGAACCAGGTTTTCCAGGACTTCCGCTACCACCGCAGCTTTGTCAGCGACGACGGCCACAGCGTGGTGCTGGAGTTCAGCGCCAGCGTGGACGGCAAGGCGCTCAAGGGCATCGACATGATCCGCTTCGACGACGCCGGCCGCATTGCCGAGTTCGAGGTCATGGTGCGCCCGCGCTCCGGCCTGGAGGCGTTGGCCGCCGCCATGGCGGCGCGCCTGGCCAGCCAGAAAGATGTGCTGACCGGCGCCGCCTGACTCGCGCCGGGCGACAGCGCCACCGCATCGCTACACCGAATCCATCGACATTACCCAGGAGACTTCCCCATGGCCCTTCCCGCCCAGCTGCAGAACCGGCTTTCGCTGCCGGTGGTCTGCTCGCCGCTGTTCATCATCTCCAACCCGGACCTGGTCATCGCCCAGTGCAAGGCCGGTGTGGTCGGCTCCTTCCCCGCGCTGAACGCGCGCCCCGCGCCCAAGCTGGAGGAATGGCTGGACCGCATCACCACCGAACTGGCGGAACACGACGCGAAGCACCCCGAGCGCCCGTCGGCGCCGTTCGCGGTCAACCAGATCGTGCACAAGTCCAACGACCGGCTCGAGCATGACCTGGAGCTGTGCGTGCGCTACAAGGTGCCGATCGTGATCACCTCGCTGGGGGCGCGCAAGGAAGTCAACGACGCAGTCCACTCGTACGGCGGCATCGTGCTGCATGACGTCATCAACAACGCCTTCGCGCGCAAGGCGATCGAAAAAGGCGCGGACGGCCTGGTGGCGGTGGCGGCCGGTGCCGGCGGCCATGCCGGCACGCTGTCGCCGTTCGCGCTGCTGCACGAGATCCGCGAGTGGTTCGACGGCCCGCTGCTGCTGTCCGGCGCGATCTCCAGCGGCGACGCCATCCTGGCCGCGCAGGCCGCCGGCGCCGACCTGGCCTATATCGGCTCGGCCTTCATCGCCACGCAGGAAGCCAACGCGCAGGACGGCTACAAGCAGATGATCGTCGACAGCAGCGCCAACGATATCGTCTATTCCAACCTGTTCACGGGCGTGCACGGCAACTACCTGCGCGGCAGCATCGAGCGCGCCGGGCTGGACCCGAACGCGCTGCCGGAATCGGACCCGTCGAAGATGAACTTCGGCTCGACCAGCGTGAAGGCGTGGAAGGACATCTGGGGCGCCGGCCAGGGCGTCGGCGCGATCAAGCGCGTGGTGCCGGCCGCCGAACTGGTGCGCCGCTTTGCCGAGGAGTACGCGCTGGCGCGCCGCCGCCTGGGACTGGGCGAAGCCAGCCCGGCCGGCGCCCGCGCCGTCGACCTGGCCTGAGCGCGCACCCTTGCTGCCGCTACAGCAGCGGCAGCAAGGCCTCGCCCCAGGCCACCCAGTCGGTTTCAAAGCGGATGCCGCGCTGCAGCAGCGCGTAGCGCAGTTGCTGCGCGCGGTCCATGTCTGGCGCCGAGAAGTCGCGCCGCTCGATGGCCAGGTAGGTCTCAAGGCGGGCGCGGTGCAGCGCGATCAGCCGCCGCATCTCGTCGCCCAGGCCAAGCGGGCCGATCACCGCATCGGCGCGCAGCTTGACCAGGATCTCCTCGCGCTGATCCAGCCCCGCGCCCGGCGCCAGCACCCAGCGCGCCAGTTCTTCACGGCCCGCGGCCAACACCCGGTACACCTTCTTGCGGTTGCGCCGGTCGGCGTTGCCCTCGCCTTCCGCCGCGTCGTTTTCATCGGCGGCAATCCAGCCGCTGTCCGCCATGCGGCCCAGTTCGCGATAGATCTGCTGGTGCGTGGCATGCCAGAAATAGCCGATGGAGCGGTCGAAGCGCCGCGCCAGGTCGTAGCCGGACGAGGGTTTTTCGATCAGGGAGATCAACAAGGCGTGCTGGGTCGACATGCGTCTGCTGGGCGCGGGGATGATCGGAGTGGATTCGGACAGCACAGCGTGCCGGCAGGCGCGCCGGTCACCGCACTTTCAAAAACTGGCGCTATGGTAGCGCAATGCCGGCCGGTGCCCGAAGGCGGGGGCGCGATATGACGGACAGCGATATATTCGTCGATTTTGTCAGTTAAGAAATTTCCCGCCAGACAGAATTAAAAAACGCTGAATGGCATTTTTCGCCTGCATGCCATACATTCCATACATTGAAACTGTGCGAGCAAAAACATCCGCCCCCGGCCGCACCATGCAGCAACTTTGGAGTGTGTCCATGACCGGAAGAATCCTGCTTGCCGAAGACCGCGACGTGCCCTGGGAGGCCGACGCGCGACCGCTCGGCCTGCTTGCGCCAGTGCACGACAAGGCGCCAGTCTATTACCGCCTGCCCGATACGCCTGACGGGCACCATATCAAGGAATATCCCAGCGGCCTGCGCCAGCTGGTACGTTTTGTCGGCGTCGAGGAACAGGTCGTCAAATACAACCTGGGCTGATCCCGCGCCACCGTTTTCCCTGTGGTTGTCTCCTCCAAGCCCGATCCTGCGGGCAGGGACTTGAACCCGCGAGCTTCGCGGGTTTTTTCTTGCCATGAACGTATCCGGCGCGCGCGCCTCAGAGCTGCGGCGCGCGGCAGGCCGCGCCGCCGGCATTGGCCGCCTCCGGCATGCCAAACACCGCCTGCGCCCCGCATTGCGAACCAAACATGCGCGCCTGGTCGTGCCCCACGCCCACTACTTCATACGCCTGGTGGCGGATCACCAGACCCGGGCCGGCGAGATAGCGCTCGTAGCGCAGGTAGCCACGCGCACGCTGCAGCCGCGTGGGGCCCTCGGCCTCGGCGCCGCAGGATTTGTCGAGCACGCGGTGGTTGGGATCGTTGTCCTCGGTGCCGGCCAGATAGGTGACCTGGCGCCCTGCATAGCGACGGTACAGTGCCATGCCGTCGGCGCCTTTCGCATACGGCACCATGTCCTGCATGCCGTAGCGGTATTTGTCGTAGTCCGGGCAACGGGTGCTGTCATACGGCGCGAACGACTTGCCATCGGCGCCAGCCGGCCTCACTGGCGTGAAATACAGGTACGACGATGGATTGGCCACGACGTAGCGCAGATCGATGCCGCCCGCGCGGATGCGCTCGTCGACCTGGTTCAGCGCCGCATAGCGGTGCACGATCTGCGCACCGCCGGAGTGGCCGGCCACGGTTACCCTGCGCACCTGCGGCAGCCGCGCCTTGTCGGTGACGAAGGCCAGCAGGTCGTCCAGCACTTGCAGCGAGCTGACCCGGGCCGGGCCGTCGACCGCATCCTCGCCGCTGAGCCAGCCCTGCACCGACCAGTGCGGCATGCCCGTAAAGCCCTTCTTCTGGTCCGGCGTGCCGGGAAAATTGGGCGCGAGCAGCAGCACCTCGTCCGGCTTGCGGCCACTGGCCTTCAGCAGTTCGGCGCCCGCGGCATAGTAGTCATCGCCGTTGCGCTGCAGGCCATGCTGGACGAACACCACTTCGCGGATGCGCGACAGGTCGCCGTCGAGCCGGTGGTTGGCATAGACCGGGAAGTCATAGCCGGCGCCTGCGCCTAGATGCACGCGCTGCCAGTGCGGCGCGGCAGCCGTGGGGCCGGCGGGGTTGCCGGCGGCAGGCGGCACGGCCGGCGTGCCGGCGCAGCCCGCCAATACCGCGAGGCTGGCGGCAGCAAGGACGCGCGCCAGCTGCGAACGGGCGGGCTGCGGCAGGCGAGCGATCGATAGGGTCATGGCGGGTGGTCTCCGGTTGGCATGCCGGCGATGGTAGGGCAGTGGCGCGGGGCATGGCAACGCCTGCCGCGCCGCCATGCAGTTCTACGCCAGCCGCCTGGCCAGCGCCGCCACGTCTGGCCACGTCACGCGCCGCACCATCACGCGCAGGTCGGGCCCATGGAAATCGTCCTCGAACGGCTCAGAGGCCTCGCCGCCCAGCCGCTGGTAGAACTCGCACGCCTGCGTATTGGCCTCGAGTACATAGAGGAACAGCGGCTGCCCTGGCCAGCCCTGCATGACACGTTGCGCGCAATGGGCCAGCAGCCGCTTGCCCAGCCCCTGGCCATGGAAAGCGGGAAGGACATGCAGGTTGTCCAGGTAGATGCCGAAGCGCGGGTCGGCCTGCGGCAACAGGCAGGCAAAGCCGGCGGCCTCGCCGTCGACCAGCGCCAGCGTGACCTCGGCCGGGCCATCGGCGCCGTCGTGCATGCGCGCACGCCAGGCCGCCAGGCGTTCGGGGTACGCCTGATCGCGCAGGTAGGCCTCCGGCAGCATGCCGGGATAGGTGTGCTGCCAGCTGGCAGCGTGCATGGCGGCGAGCCGGTCGGCATCGGCGGCGGTGGCGGGTATCAGCGCAAGTTCGGGCATGGGAACGAGACGGGAAAGGCACAGAGGCGCAGGCGCATGGGGCAAGCGCCATTGTGCCCGCGCCATGCCAAAGCTTGCAAAAGGCGGAGGAAGGGTTTGCAATCGTGGTCCCCGGCACACCCGCCCTTCTCTTGCGCGCCGCCGCGGCAGCGGGAACGAAGGTTGCAGCAACCCGGTCACCACCCGCGCAAGCAAAAGGAAGCCTTATGTACATGGTCTACTGGTCCGAAGCCCTCGGCACAGGACTGACGCCGCATGCGCAGTCGTTCCCCAGCGACGCCATGCGCGAGGCGCTGCGCTTTACCGAAGCGCTGCGCCAGCGCCAGCACGCGGGCGAGGCGGTCAGCTTTGTCACGCTGTGCTCGGAAAACCCCGACTCGGTCGGCCGCGCCGGCGCGGCCGATCCGCCGCCCGACTACGAGTGGAAGAAGCGGCGGCCATGACGCCCGCGGTCAGGTAGCGGCCTGTTGCGCCGCACCGGCCCGCGCCGCAGGCCGCAGCGCGGCGCGCACCACGAACGCCATCACCACCGCGAACACCAGCATCGCCGACAGGAAGTACAGCCCCGCCGCCAGGCTGCCGGTGGCGTCCTTGATCACGCCGATCCCATACGGCCCGAAGTAGCCGCCGAGGTTCGCGAGCGAGTTGATGGTGGCAATCCCCACCGCGGCGCTGGCGCCTGTCAGGAATTCGCCCGGCAGCGCCCATACCACCGCCTGGATCGAATAGATCGAGAACGCGGTCAGGCAGATAAACAGGAACTGCAGCACCGGCGACTGCACCCAGGCGCTCAGCGCCATGGTGAGCGCTGCCATCCCCGACACCACCACGATATGGCCGTAGCGCTCGCCCTTGCGGTCCGAGTGGCGCGGCACCAGGTACAGGCCGACCACGGCGAACAGGTAGGGCACCGCCGACAGCAGGCCGGTCATTGCATCTGTCACGCCGAACTGCTTGATGATGGTCGGGAGCCACAGCGACAGCCCGTAGATGCTGAGCGGGAACGGCAGGAACAGCAGCGACAGCAGCAGCACGCGCTTGTCCCTGAGCGCCTGCAGCGGGTTGCCATGCGGCTTGAGCGCATAGGCGGCCTGGTCGGCGGCGAGCTCGCGCTCGATCCAGGCGCGCTCGGCCGGTGCCAGCCATGCGGCACTGGCGGGCGATTCCGGCAGGATGCGCAGCGTCGGCACGCACAGCAGCACCGCCGGCAGCCCGCTCAGCACGAACAGCGTCTGCCAGTTGGACATGCCGAACAGCCCCTGCGTCGACAGCACCAGGCCGGCAATCGGTCCGGTGATGATCAGCGCGATCGGCTGGGCCAGCACCAGCAGTCCGATGATGCGCGCGCGATGCCGCATCGGGAACCACTTGGTCAGGAAGTACAGGATGCCCGGATACAGGCCGGCCTCGGCCGCGCCCAGCAGGAAGCGCAGCACGTAGAAGCTGTGCGCGCCCTGCGTGAACGCCATCGCCATGGTGATCACGCCCCAGGTGAACAGGATGCGCGCGAACCAGCGGCGCGCGCCGAAGCGTTCCAGCGCCAGGTTGCTCGGCACCTCGCACAGGAAGTAGCCGATAAAGAACAGGCCCGCGCCCAGGCCATAGGCCGCATCGCTGATGCCGATGGCCGCGTTCATGTGCAGCTTGGCAAAGCCGACCACCGAGCGGTCGATGTATGCCACCACGTAGATCAGCGCCAGGAACGGAATCAGCCGGCGCACCAGCATGCCGACGATGCGGGTCTCTTCCTGCGCCGGTGCGCCGGCTTCCTGTCCTGGGACGGCGCGCTCCAGCGGCGCGGTCTGTGTGCCTTGCATGGCTAGTCTCCTCTGTTCTTGTAAGGGATCGCGCGCCGCCGGGGCCGCGCGCATTCAATGCAACGGGATGGATCAGTGCATCAGTGCGAGTGGCGCGGCACCTCGCGTCCGCGGCAGCCGACCAGAAAGTCGAGGTCGCAGCCCTCGTCGGCCTGCAGCACGTGGTTGACGTAGAGCTTGCGATAGCCGCCGTCGGCGGGCGCCTGCAGCGGCTGCACGTCGGCCATGCGGCGCGCGAACTCGGCTTCGTCGATGTCCAGGTGCAGGCGCCCGGCCTCGCAGTCGAGCTCGATCCAGTCGCCGTCGCGCACGATGGCAAGCGGACCGCCGGCGGCCGCTTCCGGCGCCACGTGCAGCACCACGGTGCCGTAGGCGGTGCCGCTCATGCGCGCATCGGAAATCCGCACCATGTCCTTGATGCCCTGGCGCAGCAGCTTGGGGGGCAGGCCCATGTTGCCGACCTCGGCCATGCCGGGATAGCCGCGCGGGCCGCAGCGCTTGAGGACGAGGACTGAATTCTCGTCGACGTCGAGCGACTCGTCGACGATGCGCGCCTTGTAGTGCTCGAGGTTCTCGAACACCACGGCGCGGCCGCGGTGGCGCAGCAGCCTGGGCGTCGCCGCCGAGGGCTTGAGCACCGCGCCGCGCGGCGACAGGTTGCCGCGCAGGATGCGGATGCTGCCGTCGCGGATCAGCGGCCGGTCGAGCGGGCGGATGACTTCGTCGTCGGTGATCGGGGCGTCTTTGACGTTGTCCCAGATCGCCTTGCCGTTGACGGTCAGCGCGCCCGGATGCGGCAGCAGGCCGGCTTCGCCCATGCGGCGCAGCACCGCGGGCAGGCCGCCGGCGTAGTAAAACTCTTCCATGAGGAAGCGGCCCGACGGCATCAGGTCGACGATGGTCGGCGTGTCGCGCCCCACCTTGCTCCAGTCTTCCAGTTCCAGCGGCACGCCGATGCGGCCGGCGATCGCCTTCAGGTGGATCACCGCGTTGGTCGAGCCGCCGATCGCCGCGTTGACGCGGATCGCGTTCTCGAACGCCTGGCGCGTCAGGATCTTCGACAGCGTCAGGTCCTCGCGCGCCATCTCGACGATGCGGATGCCGGACATGTGCGCCAGCACGTAGCGACGCGCGTCCACCGCCGGGATCGCCGCATTGTGCGGCAGCGAGGTGCCCAGCGCCTCGGCCATGCAGGCCATGGTCGAGGCGGTCCCCATGGTGTTGCAGGTGCCGGCCGAGCGCGACATGCCGGCCTCGGCCGACAGGAACTGGTGCAGGTTGATCTCGCCCGCCTTCAGCGATTCATGCAACTGCCACACCGCGGTGCCCGAGCCGATGTCCTTGCCGTCGAGCTTGCCGTTGAGCATCGGCCCGCCGGTGACGACGATGGCCGGCACGTCACAGCTGGCCGCGCCCATCAGCAGCGCCGGCGTGGTCTTGTCACAGCCGGTCAGCAGCACCACGGCGTCGATCGGGTTGCCGCGGATCGCTTCCTCGACATCCATCGCGGCCAGGTTGCGCGTCAGCATGGCGGTCGGACGCAGGTTCGATTCGCCGTTGGAAAACACCGGGAATTCCACCGGGAAGCCGCCGGCCTCGTACACGCCGCGCCTGACGTGCTCGGCCAGCTTGCGGAAATGCGCGTTGCAGGGGGTGAGTTCCGACCACGTATTGCAGATGCCGATCACCGGGCGGCCGTCGAACGCGTGCTCGGGGATGCCCTGGTTCTTCATCCAGCTGCGATACATGAAGCCGTTCTTGTCGGCGGTGCCGAACCACGCCGTCGAGCGCAGCGGCTTGCGTTGCTTGTCCTTGGAATCCGACATGTTGTTCCTGGTGCGAGGGCTGCCGCGGGCCGGCAGCGGGGATGGCAGGGACGACGGATCCAGCGGCATCGCGGCATGGCGGGCGCCACGCTGTCTCCGGTCGTTGTTGTTTTGTCGGACGGAGTGTATGCAGCTTGCCGATATGCTACTAATGAAGAGTTCGGCGTTTGCGATATCGATATCGGCATTGGTAGTTTCCCTATGAACACCTCCAACCATTCCGCCGCGGCTGATACGGCGCCTGCGGCACCCTCTTGGCACCACCACAGCCGCCTTAAGACGCGCCAGTTGCTGTTATTGCTGGCCATTGCCGACGAAGGCAGCATCCACCGCGCCGCGGAACGGCTGGCGATGACCCAGCCGGCCGCTTCCAAGCTGCTGCGCGAGCTGGAGGAGATGCTGTCGGTGCCCTTGTTCGAGCGCCTGCCGCGCGGCATGGCGCCGACGGACTATGGCCGCGCGATGATCCGGCATGCGCGCGCGGTGATCGGCAGCCTGAACCAGGCGCGCGAGGAAGTGCTGGCGCTGAAGGCGGGCCGGCTCGGCCACGTGGCGATCGGCGCGATCACCTCGCCCGGGGTGCGGCTGCTGCCCGCGGCGATCGCGCGGGTGAAGGCAAGCTACCCCGGGCTGCGCGTGTCCGTGGAAATCGACAACAGCAATGTGCTGCTCGACCGCCTGGGACAGGAAAAGCTCGACATGGTGGTGGCGCGCCTGTTTCCCGAGCACGACAAGGGCCGGCTGCGCTACGAGCCGATGGCGCAAGAGCCGGTCTGCGCGGTGGTGAGGCCAGGCCATCCGATGCTGGCGGTGCGCGGCCTGTCGCTGGCCGACGCCGCCGATGCCGCCTGGCTGATTCCGCCCGCCGGCACCGTGCTGCGCCACCGCTTCGAGCTGATGTTCCAGCGCGCCAGCCTGGCGCCGCCGACCAACGTGGTGGAAACCGCCGCGCTGCTGTTCCTGACGCGCATGGTGACGCAGTCAGACATGATCGCGGTGCTGACCGCGGATGTGGCGCAGTACTACGCGGCGTTCGGCATGGTGGAGGTGCTGCCGATGGCCATGCCCTGCCATATGGACGACTTCGGCCTCATCACACCGACCGACCGGCTGATGTCGCCCGGCGCGCTGCTGGTCGCGGATGCGCTGCGCGAGACGGCGCTGGGCATCTACGGCCAGTAGCGCGAGGGCCAGATCATCCCTGGCCCGTCTGGCGCGCCGCGATCCGGCGGGTCACGGCCTGGTCGAACCAGCGGTCCATCATTGCCTTTTCGTAGCGCAGCCGGTCGGAGGGATCGTAGATGTTGATGCCGAAATTGAACGTCGGGTCGGCGATACGCTGCTCGCCGCTGCCGATCACGGCACCGTCGCTGCCGCGCAGTTCGTAGCGCAGCGTCATGTGCGGCCAGGTGACATCGCGCACGATGCGCACATTGTAGGCTTGCCTGTGCCACGGCTCGAAATGCCCGGCCAGGTCGACATCGAGCACTTCGATGCGCAGCGCATAGCCCTCAGGCAGGTAACGCGCCGCCAGTTTGTCGAAGTGGCGGCGGATATCGTTCATCACCTGCGCCCGCTCCTTGTCGCTGCCATAGTCGCTGCGGTACGCGGCGTCGGTGTAGGTCTCCGGATGAACGAAGGTAAGGGACAGGGTGCCGGCGGGCGGCGCGGCAACGGCGCCCAGGGCGAGCGATGCCGCGCAGGCGGCCAGCAGACGCAGGGATCTGGCCATGGCGAACTCCAGGACAAGCGTTTTTCGCCTCTTGATTCTAGGCCGGCAAAGACCGGCGGGCGCGGGTTGCCAAGGCTGGAAGATGCCGCATCCGGTACAAAGGGGAGCCCAATCAGCCGATGATGTTGAACTGGCTGAAATATTCCTCGTTCAGTTCCAGCCCCAGCCCCGGCAGGTTGTCGTCAAGCTGCAGGTAGCCGTTGTCCGGCGCCGGATCGCCCTTGAAGATGTAGTAGAACAGCTCGTTGCCAACCTCGACGTCGTGCACCGGAAAGTACTCCGACATCGGCGACGCGGTCGACGCCATGGTCAGGTGGTAGTTGTGCATCTGGCCGGCGTGCGGGATCACCGGCACCGACCAGGCCTCGGCCATGGCGTTGATCTTCTGCGCCGCGGTGATGCCGCCGACGCGGTTGGTGTCGTACTGGATCACGTCGACCGCGCGGCGCTCCAGCAGGTCCTTGAAGCCGTACGAGGTGAACTCGTGCTCGCCGCCGGAGATCGGGAACGGGCTCGCCTTCTTCAGTTCGACATAGCCTTCGATATCGTCCGCGATCACCGGCTCTTCGAGCCAGCGCGGGTTGAACTCGGCCAGCCGCGGCAGCATGCGGCGCGCGTATTCCAGGGTCCAGCCCATGTAGCACTCCAGCATGATGTCGACGCCGTCGCCGACCAGTTCGCGCAGCAGCCGCACCTGCTCGATGTTCTTCTGCATGCCGGCGGGGCCGTCCTTGGGGCCGTAGCCGAAGCGCATCTTCAGCGCGGTAAAGCCCTGGTCGAGGTAGGCTTGCGCTTCCGCCAGGAAGGCATCGCGGTCGTCGTTGTTGTAGAGCTTGGAGGCATAGCACCAGATCTTTTCCTTGGTGCGCCCGCCCAGCAGCTTGAACACCGGCTTGCCCACGGCCTTGCCCATCAGGTCCCACAGCGCGATATCGACCGCCGAGATCGCCGCCATGCCGATGCCCTTGCGGCCCCAGGCATGGGTGCGGCGGTACATCTTCTGCCACAGGTATTCGTTGTCGAACGGATCCTGGCCGATCACCACCGGCGCCAGGTATTCGTCGACGATCTGCTTGGCCACGCGCGGGGCCAGCGCGCAGTTGCCGATGCCGACCAGGCCGATATCGGTCTCGATCTCGACCACCATCCAGCCGTGGAAACGGAACGAGCCCATGGCGTCGCCGCGCTCGAACAGGATGTCGGTGGCGTTGGTGCAGAAATGCGCCTGCGGCGGCACGGTCTTGCCCTTCCACTCAAAGACGCGGGCGCGGACGTTGGTGATCTTCATGTTCAGCTCCTGATGGCAATGCGTTGGCGCGAACGCACCCCGGCCGCGCCGGGGGCGGTCATGCTGGATCCGGTATGGATTGACGAGTGGCTAGGCGTTTGCGGCGGCGCGCCGTTGCGCCCCCATGCGGCAGGCAAGCTGGAACGCCTGCAGCGTGGCACCGGGATCGGCACGGCCCTGCTGCGTGATATCGAAGGCGGTGCCGTGCGCGGGCGTGGTGATCGGCACCGGCAGCCCGCCCTGCACCGTCACGCCGCGCGAGAAGCCCATCAGCTTGATGCCGATCTGCCCCTGGTCGTGGTACATGGTGACGATGGCGTCGAACTGGCGCTGCGACGGCCCGCCCTGCACCTTCAGGAAGATGGTGTCGGCCGGGAACGGGCCCTGCGCATCGACGCCGCGTTCGCGCGCCGCCACCACGGCGGGTGCGATCACGTCGATCTCTTCGCGGCCGAAGGCGCCGTTGTCGCCGTTGTGCGGGTTCAGGCCGCATACCGCGATGCGCGGGCTGGCCATGCCGGCGCGGCGCAGCGCCTGGTCGATCAGGTCGATCGCGCCGCCGACACGCGCCGGCGTGATCAGCGCCGGCACGTCCTTGAGCGCGACGTGCGAGGTCACGCGCGAGGTCCACAGGCCGTCCAGCACGTTGAACTCGCAGAAATCGCCGTGGTAGCCGAGTTGCTCGGCAAACCAGTGCAGCTCGTCGCTGTGGCTCATGCCGGCGGCGTGCAGCGAACTCTTGTTCAGCGGCCCGAACAGGATCGCATCGGCCTGGCCCGCCTGCGCCAGCTCCAGTGCCAGCTTCAGCGTGCCCAGGCTGTAGCGGCCGCCTTCGGCGCTGGCTACGCCGCGCGCATAGGCCGGGCTTTCGGGCAGCTGCCAGTGGTACAGGCGCGGCTGGCCATCGGCGGCGAAGGCGGGCGCATCGGTCTCGGCCAGCGCCAGCTCGACCCCGGCGAGCTGCATGCCGTGGCGCCATTCGGCGCGGTCGGCGATCAGCAGGATCTCGGCCTGCGCGGCGGTGCCGGCATCGGCCAGCAGCCGGGCGATCAGTTCGGGACCGATGCCGGCGGGGTCGCCCAGCACCATGGCGATTCTTGGACGGGAATGCATGAGGCTTCCGGAAGGTTATTGGTCGAGCTTGACGCCCAGTTCTGCGATCAGCTTGCCGTAGCGCACGTATTCGGCACGCGAGAACGCATCGAATTGCGCGGCGCTCAGCGCGCCTGGCACCGCGCCCACGTCGGCCAGCCGGCGCACGGTGTCGGGGTCCTTGAGCACCGTCGCCAGCGCGCCGCCCAGCTTCTGCAGTATCGCGGGCGGCGTGCCGGCCGGGGCATAGACCCCGTACCACGCGCTCATCTGGATCCCCGGCACGCCGGCTTCGGCCAGCGTGGGCACGTTGGGCAGCAGCGCCGAGCGCTGGTCGGCGGTCACCGCCAGCGCGCGCAGCTTGCCGGCCTTGATATGGCCGATGACCGAGGGCATGGTCTCGAAGCTCATGTCCACCTGCCCGCCCATCAGGTCTACCAGCGCGCTGCTGCTGCTCTTGTACGGCACATGCAGCAGCTTGCCCTTGATCTGGCGGGCAAAGGCCGCGCCGGCCAGGTGCTGGGTGCTGCCGACCCCCGACGAGCTGTAGCGGAACTTGTCCGGATTCGCCTGGATCTGCGCCACCAGCGCCTTGACGTCGCGCGCCGTCACCTGGCTGTTGACCACCAGCACATTGGGCACGGTCGACACCAGCGCTACCGGCGCCAGGTCCTTGAGCGGATCGAACTGCAGCTTGAGCAGGTGCGGCGCGATCGCCTGCGAGGTGACCACACCCATCAGCAGCGTATTGCCGTCCGCCGGCGCCTTGGCGGTGATGTCCGCGGCAATGGTATTGGACGCGCCGGGGCGGTTGTCCACCACCACCGGCTGCTTCAGTTGCGCGGCGAGCTTGTCGGAGACGATACGCGCCATCACGTCGGTGCCGCCGCCCGGCGCGGCGCCCACCATCAGCCGCACCGGGCGCGTGTCCTGGGCCCATGCCGCGCCCGTTGCCGCGGCCATCGTGGCGAGGCCGGCGAGCGCGCCGGCGATCCATGTCTTCATTGCTGTCTCCGTCGTTTGCTGTCCGGCTCTGCGGCGCGGATGGCCAGACTATAGGAGCATCAGCGATTCGCTACTACTGATGTTTTTTGAACTGGCGATCACCTGAGGTTATACCTTGGCCTCCGCCGCACCGGGTCCGCGCGGGCCCGCTCTCAGGATAGCCACCAGCTGCCGCGCCGCCGCCGACAGGCCGCCGCCGCGCCGCGTGACGATGCCGAAGGTCTGCTGGCGCGACTGCAGCCGCACCGGCAGGATGCGCAGCATCTTCTGGCGCGCGAACATGGCGGCGACGCCCGCGGGCAGCAGCGATACCAGCCGGGGATCGTCCTGCAGCATCGCCACCGTGACGAACGCCGACGAGGTGGACACCGCATTGGCCGGGAAGCTCATGCCGGCCAGGTCCAGTTCGCGCTGCAGCAGCGCATGCATCGGCATATGGCCGGCATACGTGATCCAGCGATATCCCGCGAGGTCGGCAAACCCCATCGGGGCCGCGCGCGGCGCGGGATGCGAACGCCCCACCACCACCGCCACCTGCTCGTCGCCAAGCGCGTGGTAGTGGTAGCGCGCCGGCTCGTCGCTGACCAGCGAGCGGCCGATCACCAGGTCCAGGTGGCCGTCGTCGAGCAGTTCCAGCAGGCGGCGGCTGGTGTCCTCGATGACTTCCAGCGCCAGCTCCGGGTGCGCTTGGCGCAACTGCGCCAGCGCCGGCACCAGCACCTCGGGCACCGCGCCCATGATGGTGCCGACAGCGACACGGCCGCCGCTGCCGGCGCGGATGCCGGCGACTTCGTCGCACATCGCGCCCAGGTCCGCCACCAGCTGGCGCGCGTGCCGGATCACGCAATGGCCGAAGGCGTTGGGCCGCATGCCACGCCTTGAGCGCTCGAACAACGGTGCCTCCAGCATGCTTTCCAGCTCCTGCAGCGACTTGCTGGCCGCGGACTGGGTCATCGCCATGGCCGCGGCCGCCTGGTGCAGCGAGGCATGCTCATCCAGCGCGATCAGCAGTTGCAGCTGCTTCACACGCAGGCGGCCCATGACGGTCTCCAGGGTGGATTTCATGACAGGTTTGTGAGTCGTAAAAGCGATCACCAGATGGAAAGGTTTCAATATACAGCCCGCCGGGCGGCTCGTATATTGGCCCCGACCATTTGACTGACAGCCCGGAGACAGACCAATGACCCGCAGCCCAACCCCCACCGTCTACCGCGGCGTA
Organism: Cupriavidus taiwanensis; assembly: GCF_900250075.1. NCBI lineage: Bacteria > Pseudomonadati > Pseudomonadota > Betaproteobacteria > Burkholderiales > Burkholderiaceae > Cupriavidus > Cupriavidus taiwanensis. The sequence continues at coordinate 908,375 of NZ_LT977071.1, read as the reverse complement.
TTCCCGGTGGCGCCCACCATCTTCGACGCGCACGGCGGGCTTGACCTGGACGGCCAGCGCCGCTGCATCGACTTCATGATCGATGCCGGCTCGCACGGCCTGTGCATCCTGGCCAATTTCTCCGAGCAGTTCGTGCTCAGCGACGACGAGCGCAACGTGCTGATGAAGACCGTGCTGGAACACGTGGACGGGCGCGTGCCAGTGATCGTCACCACCACGCATTTCAGCTCGCGCCTGTGCGCCGAGCGCAGCCGCGCGGCGCAGGACGCCGGCGCCGCCATGGTGATGGTGATGCCGCCGTACCACGGCGCCACCATCCGCATGCCCGAGCGCAGCATCCATGAGTTCTTCGCCGCGGTCTCGGACGCCATCGACATCCCCATCATGATCCAGGACGCGCCCGTCAGCGGCACCACCCTGAGCGCGCCGTTCCTGGCGCGCATGGCGCGCGAGATCGGCAATGTGTCGTACTTCAAGATCGAGGTGCCGCAGGCCGCGGCCAAGCTGCGTGAGCTGATCGAACTGGGCGGCGACGCCATCGTCGGCCCATGGGACGGCGAAGAGGCCATCACGCTGATGGCCGACCTGGAAGCCGGCGCCACCGGCGCCATGACCGGCGCGGGCTTTCCCGACGGCATCCGCCAGATCCTCGATGCCTGGCAGGGCGGCGACGCCGAACTGGCCGCGCAGCGCTACCAGCAATGGCTGCCGCTGATCAACTACGAAAACCGCCAGGGCTGGCTGGCCACCAGCAAGGTGCTGATGCAGGAAGGCGGCGTGATCGCGTCGGACGCGGTGCGCCACCCGCTGCAGCCGATGCACCCGGCCACGCGCGAAGGGCTGATGCGGATCGCGCGGCGGCTGGATCCGCTGGTGTTGCGGTGGGGGCGGTGAGGATTTCGGTCATGCCGGCGCCTCGCATCGAGAGGCGCCGGCCCTCTCCCCCGCCCCTCTCCCGCAAGCGGGAGAGGGGAGCAACCCGCCAGCACGCGAGACCACCACTGTCCTTAAAACACCCGGCTGCGTACTCCCTCTCCCGCTTGCGGGAGAGGGTTGGGGAGAGGGCCGGAGCCTCCACGAAGTCACGGCGCACGCCAGCCCCCTTCCCGTTCTGAACGCACGCCTGCCAACGCCTTTCACAAACCCCACCATGACCCTCACCGGCAACCTCCTCCTCGGCCAACAGTCACCCCGCGGCACCCACGGCACCCTCCACGCCATCGACGCCGCCACCGGCGCCACGCTGGAACCCGCCTTCGGCGGGGCCACGCCCGCGCAACTCGACCACGCCTGCGCCCTCGCCTGGCAGGCGTTCGATACCTACCGCGAAACCGCCCCCGAGCGCCGCGCCGATTTCCTCGACGCCATCGCCACCAACATCCTGGCGCTGGGCGATGCGCTGGTCGACCGCTGCGTCGCCGAATCCGGCCTGCCGCGCGCCCGCATCGAAGGCGAGCGCGGCCGCACCGTGGGCCAGCTGCGGCTGTTCGCGAACATGCTGCGCCAGGGCAATTTCCTTGAACTGCGCGTAGATCCGGCCCAGCCCGAACGCAAGCCGCTGCCGCGCCCGGACCTGCGCCTGCGCCAGATCCCGCTGGGACCGGTGGCGGTATTCGGCGCCAGCAACTTTCCGCTGGCATTCTCGGTCGCCGGCGGCGATACCGCATCGGCGCTGGCCGCGGGCTGCCCCGTCATCGTCAAGGCGCATCCGGCGCATCCCGGCACCTCCGAGCTGGTCGGCCGCGCCATCCAGCAGGCCGTGGCCGGCATGGACCTGCCCGAAGGGACGTTCTCGCTGCTGTTCGACGCAGGGCTGGAAATCGGCCAGGGGCTGGTGCGCGATCCGCGCATCAAGGCGGTGGGCTTCACCGGCTCGCGCGTGGGCGGCATGGCGCTGATGGCGCTGGCTGCAGCGCGGCCGGAGCCCATCCCTGTGTTTGCCGAGATGAGCAGCGTCAACCCGGTGCTGCTGTTTCCGCATGCGCTGGCCAGCCGCGCCGAAGCCATCGGCACCGCCTTCGCCGATTCGCTGACGCTGGGCGCGGGGCAGTTCTGCACCAATCCCGGCCTGGTGCTGGCGGTTGCAGGGGACGACCTTGACCGCTTCCTGCAGGCTGCCTCGGCACGGCTGGCCACACTGCCCGCGGCGACCATGCTGACCCCCGGCATCCATCGCGCCTATTGCGCCGGCGTCGCGTCGCTGGCCGGGCACGCGCAGGTGCAGACCGTTGCGCGCGGCGCGGCAGGATCCGCCACGCAGGGGCAGGCCGCGCTGTTCGCCACCGACGCCGCCGCCTTCCTCGCCGACCCGGCGCTGCGCCACGAAGTCTTCGGCGCCGCCGCGCTGGTGGTGCGCTGCCGTGACCTTGCCGAAATGCGGGGCGTCATCGACGCACTGGAAGGCCAGCTGACCGCCGCGCTGCATCTCGACGACGCCGACCATGACGCCGCCCGCGCATTCCTGCCCGCGCTCGAACGGCTGGCGGGGCGCATCCTGGTCAACGGTTTCGGCACCGGCGTGGAAGTTGGCCATGCGATGGTGCATGGCGGTCCGTGGCCGGCGACCTCCGACGGCCGCAGCACCTCGGTGGGCAGCCTGGCGATCGCGCGCTTCGTGCGCCCGGTCAGCTACCAGGACATGCCGGCCGGGCTGCTGCCCGCGTCGCTGCGCCCGGACAGCCCGCAGCGGCAGCACTGGCGCGTCGACGGCAAGCTGCCTGGCAGCGCCGACTAAACACCAGCGCGCTAGCGCGACAGCGCCCGCAACGCATCGATCAGCAGGCTCATCGATGCGGTCGGCGGGCGGCCGCGCCGCGTGACGATGCCATACGGCCCCAGCTTGCGCGGCAGCGGCAGCGGCAACACCGTCAGCGCGCCCAGCCGGCCGTAGTAGGCCGCCACCGACTCCGGCAACACCGCGATCAGTTCGCTGTCGGCCAGCAACGAGGTGGTCATCAGCACCGCCGCGGTCTCGATGGTCGACGGCGGCGCCGGCACGCCGGCATCCTCGAACGAGCGGTCGATCAGCGCGCGCATCGGGCTCGGGCGCGGCTGCATGATCCACGGGTAGCGCGTCAGCTCGGCGAACGACAGCTTGCGCCGCCGCGCCAGCGGATGCTGCGGCCCGACCACGATCGCCAGCCCCTCGTCGCCCAGCTGCTCGAACTCCAGCCCGCTGCTGTCCCAGCCATCCGGCACCCGGCCCAGCACAACGTCGAGCTGGTCGCGCTCGAGCTGCGGCATCAGCACATCGCTGGTTTCCACATGCACCGCCACCTCCAGCCGCGGATGATCGCGGTTCAGTTGCCGGATCACGTCGGCAAGCAGCCCCGGCGTCGGCGCCATCACCGCGCCAACGCGCACGCGGCCGATCTTGCCGGATTCCAGCGCCACCAGCTCGTCGCGCAAGCCGCCCATATCCGCGAACACCAGCCGCGCATAACGCGTCGCCGCCAGTCCGAAGCGCGTCGGCCGCAGCCCGCGCGCATGGCGCTCGAACAGCGGCACGCCGAGCAGGTCTTCCATGTCCTGCAGCATCTTGCTGACCGCGGGCTGCGTCAGCGTCAGCGCTTCCGCGGCCTGGCGCAGCGAGCCGCGCTCTTCCACGGCAAGCAGCAGGCGCAGGTGCTGCATCTTGAGGCGGCCGTGCAGGGTGCTGACGGGTGGGATCATGGGAGCGGTGAAGGCGCGGAGGCAAGGACAGGCTCGCGCCCGTGAGCGCAAATTCTTATCGCTTTGCCCGGGATGGTCAACCTGCGGAGATTGCGCCACCGGTGGCTGGCCCCGCTGCCATGCCCGCCCTATAGTGGAAAGCGAGGCGGCCGCTTGTCACCCACGGTGCTTCGGGGCCGCATCCGATACATCCCAGGGGAGGCCAGCGTCATGCATGGCGATGCCAACACCACCGAGGTGACGATCCCGGCCGCCGGCGTGATCTTGCAAGGCGTGCTCGCGCTGCCCCCGGGCGCCACGGCACTGGTGCTGTTCGCGCACGGCACCGGCAGTTCGCGCCATAGCCCGCGCAATCGCTACGTGGCAGCCGAACTCAATCGCTGCGGCATGGGAACCTTGCTGATGGACCTGCTGCTGCCCGACGAAGACCAGGTGCAGGCGATCCGCTTCGACGTCGCGTTGCTGGCCGAGCGGCTTGCCCATGCCACCAGCTGGGTCACGCAGCAGGCCGGCATGCCAGCTCAGCTGGGCTACTTCGGCGCCAGCATCGGCGCCGCCGCATCGATTCGCGCCGCCAGCATGTCGCCGACCCCGATCGGCGCCATCGTCTCTCGCGGCGGCAGGGTCGACCTGGCAGGCGCCGACGCCCTTGCCACCCTGCCGACACCGACCATGCTGATCGTCGGCGGGCTCGATGTCAGCGTGCTGGAACGGAACGAGTCCGCCTTCGCCCAGCTGTCATGTCCGAAGAAGCTGGTGATCGTGCCCGGCGCTTCCCATCTGTTCGAAGAGCCCGGCGCGCTGCAGTCGGTGGCCCGCCTGGCGGCGCAATGGTTCGAGCGCTATCTGTGCAAGGCATCGTCCTGAGCCACGTGTGAGGACGGTCGCGCCCCGCGTGTCGCCAACTGGCAAGTCAATGTCCCTGCAAAGTAAGCAGCTAAGCGGGGGCGCGCCTGATACTCGCCTGCAATAGGCCGGACACCGCACAGTCCGACCATTGACCGAGCTGCAGGAGACACAGCAATGAAGATCAGGCAAATCACCCCCGCCATCGGCGCCGAGATTTCTGGCGTCAACCTCGGCCAGGCGGCACGCGATCCGGCGCTTTTCGCCGAGATCCGTTCGGCGCTGCTCAAGTTCAAGGTGCTTTTCTTTCGCCGGCAAGAGATCTCGCGCGCCGATCACGTGGCCTTCGCGAGCGGCTTCGGCAAGCTGGAAGACCATCCGGTGGTCGGCAGTGTGCCCGAGCATCCCGGCCTGGTGAAGGTCTACCGGAGCGACAACCCGCACAGCTACGAGAACAGCTATCACTGCGACGGCCTGTGGCGGCCCAATCCGGCCATGGGGGCGGTACTGCGCTGCATCGAATGTCCCGAGATCGGCGGCGACACCATCTGGGTCAACATGGCGAAGGCCTACGAAGAGCTGCCCGAGGAGATCAAGCGCAAGATCGACGGCTTGCGCGCCCGGGCAAGCATCGAGCACAGCTTTGGCGCGGTCATGACGCCCGAAGACCGGGCCAGGCTGGCCAGCGAACATCCGCCGGTAGAGCATCCGGTGGTGCGCACCCATCCCGAGACCGGCGAGAAGATCCTGTTTGTCGGTGCCTCGTTCACGACCCACTTCACCAACTACAGCACGCCGGAAAACGTGCGCCACGGCATCGACAAGTCGCCCGGCGCTGCGCTGCTGCTCAACTACCTGACCAGCCGCGCCACCATTCCCGAGTACCAGGTACGCTGGGCCTGGCAGCAGGGCGATGTTGCGGTGTGGGACAACCGCAGCACGCAGCACTACGCCGTAAACGACTACTACCCCGCACCGCGCAAGCTGGAGCGCGCCGGCATCGTCGGCGATATCCCCTACTGACGCGCACGCGCAGGCAAGTGCATCCGCGCTGCCGGCGGTGCGGATGCCGTCGACGTGAACGTCGGCTGTCATGCGCAGGTTGAGCCGCGCGGCGGCTTCGACACGAGGAACATCGCGGGTTATCCTCGCTTGACAAGGCATGGCGGCTATTTATCATGGGCTGTCAATTTTCTGCGTCCGTTCCAGATGTCGTTACTTGTGCGCGCAGCAGCCCTCACCAACTACAGCGAGGTCGCCCGGGCCGCCGGGCTGGATCCGGTGCGGATGCTGTTTGACGCAGGGTTGAGTCCAGGCGTACTGCGCGAGCCTGACCTCAAGATTCCGGTCGAGCGTTTTGGTCGGCTGCTGCAGGCCTCCGCCGACATGTCGGGCAATGAGAGTTTCGGCTTGTGCATGGCAGAGTCACGCCTGCTGTCCAATCTTGGGGCGGTAGGCATGCTGGTCCGCGACCAGGCGACGCTGCGTGATTCGCTCGAGATGCTGATGCGCTACCAGCCGATGCTCAATGGTGCGCAGTCGCTGGCGGTCGAAGAATGCGGCGAACTGGTCATCATCCGCGAGACGCTGATCGCTGGCAGTGCGCACCAGCCGACTCGCCAGAGGATGGAGCTTGCGCTCGGCGTCATGGTGCGATTGATACGCCAGCTGCTCCGGCCCGACTGGCAGCCGCTGCGCGTATGCTTCGAACACTCCGCGCCGCGCGACCTCAGCGCCCACCATCGTTTCCTGGGCCCTCGCATCGAATTCAATTGCGATTTCAACGGCATCGTCTGCGCGAAGGCCGATCTCGATGCGCGCAATCCCTGGGCCGATCCGGCGATGGTGCGCTATGCGCAGCGGCTGATCGACAGCTCCGCCATGTCGCAGCGGACCACGATGCGCGAGGACGTGCGCCGCGCGGTCCTGTTGCTGTTGCCAGGCGGGCGCTGCAGCATCGAGCAGGTGGCCGAGAGCCTGGGCGTGGTGTGCCGCACGGTTCAGCGCCGCCTGGCCGAAGAGGGGCAGAGCTTCTCGGCAATCGTCAATGAAGTGCGCGCGGAACTCGCGACCCGTCATGTCATCGAGAGCGATCGTCCCCTGACTGAAGTGGCGGCGATGCTGGGCTTTTCCGCGCTAAGCGGTTTCTCGCGCTGGTATCACGTGCAATTCGGTTGCAGTCCCAGGGAGAGCCGCATCGGGCGCCGGCCAGCGGCGCCTTCGACGGCAAGCGGGGCATAACGCTCCGTGAACAGGATTTGCTGACCGGCCTGGATCATTCATCCAGCCGGATCTTCGCATCGGCCGCGATCTTCGCCCAGGCCTGCAGATCATGGCTGACGGTCTCGCCAAACTGCACCGGGGTCTTCACCGGCGGCGGCCCGAAGTTCATGGTCTTCATCATCGTTGCAAGCTGCGGGGACGCCTGGATCTTGTTGACCTCATCGGCCAGCCGCTTGACGATGGCCGGGCTGGTTCCCGCGGGAGCGAACATGCCGAACCAGCCCGTCAGGTCGAACGGATAGCCCTGCTCCCCCATGGTCTTGACGTCCGGCAGCTTCGGCGCGCGCACGTTGCCGGTGACGGCAATGGCGCGGACCTTGCCGGCGCGCAGGAAAGGCACGGGCGCGGCCGGGTCGGTCCAACCGATTTTCACGACCCCCGACGAAAGGTCGGTCAATAGCTGATTCGAGGTCCGGTAGGCGACATGCTCCGCCTTGATGCCGGTCTGCTTCTTGAGCCATTCCATGGTGAGCTGCCCTGAAGAACCCGTGGCCCAGCTCGCGTAGCTGTACTTGTCCGGGTTCGCCTTCAGCAGCTGGACCAGCTCCTGCAGGTTGTGCGCCGGCAGGTCGTTGCTGACCAGCAGCAGCACGCCACCCTCAGCCGTCGCGGCAATGGGGACAAGGCTCTTCTTCGGGTCATACGGAAGATTCTTCAGCACCGCCGGGGCGACGACCTGGTTCGATGCCGTGGTGTACAGGATCGTGTATCCGTCCGCAGGCGCCTTGACTACGGCGCTGGTCCCGATGACGCCACTGCCGCCCGGGCGGTTTTCAATGACGACCGGTTGCTTCAGGACCACCGACAGGCGTTGCGCCATCACGCGTGCCAGGGCATCGGTTCCTGATCCTGCCGACGATGCAACGACCATCTGGATCGGGCGCATGGGCCAGGCTTCTTCCGCCTGCACCGAGCCGGCCGCGGAGCACGCCAGCAGCGATCCCGCGCCCAGCGTGACAGCAGCGAGCTGTTGAGTTCGCGATGCCATTGCCTACCTCCATGTACTTGTCTTGTTGACGCTCGGTTGCTGTTTCCATGTGCATCGCCCTGGCGGCAGGGCGACGCACATGGCCGGGCCGAGTGAGGCGCTCGAAGGTTTCCTTACATGCACTCGGCCTTGCGCAGGAAGCCCTGGTGGCCACCGTTGCGATTGGGGGCAAAGCCATTCTTCTGCAGCGTCTCTTCCACGGTGTCGTAGAAGACCCCAAGTTGCAGGATCTCCCGGGTCTGCTGCGCGGTGGCGATGGGGCGGCCGAATTCGCCGGCGATGCGCACCAGTTGCCTGATCTGCTCGACCGTGCTCATCTTGCCCGTGCGGGTCTGGTTCCACAGCACGTCCTCGATGCCGCACCGCACATGCAGGCCCAACGCCATCCCGATCATGTTGATGGGCAGCACATTGAGCACCGAGCTCTCCACCGTGACCACGGCGCCGTCCGGCACGGCACGCAGAATGTTGGCCAGGTTGTAGATGTTGGCCTGGTCCATGCCGCCGCTGATGGCCACCCAGTTCATCACCAGCGGTCCCTTGTAAACGCCGCGGCGGATCATCCGCTCGATGGTCTCGAAGCTGTTGATGTTGTAGCACTGGAACTCGCTTTGGATGCCGGCGGCGGTCAGGCGGCGGACATGCTCCTCGAACCAGCTGGGATTCGAGGGCACGACCATGTCCTTGTAGGTGCCGTAGAGGTGCGCGAATCCGCGCGAAACCCCCTTGAAGTCATCCACGCCGGCATGCTCCGTCACGTTCATCTGCGAGGTGTTGACGGTCACGGTCACCTGGTCGGGCTTCGGATCGAGTTCGGCCAGCATATGCCGCGTGTCATCGTCGAGCCATTTGGCTTCCTGGCCTTCTTCCGGCGCGAAGCTGATCGAGCCTCCTACCTGGATGACAATTTCGGGGCACGCAGCGCGCACCCCGGCGATCAGTTCGTTGAACTGGGACAGGCGCTTGCTGCCCTTGCCGTCGGCTTCGCGCACATGCAGATGCAGCACGCGTGCACCGGCTTCATAGCAGTCCACCGCCTTCTGGATCTGATCCTCCATGGTGACCGGGATATCTTCTGGAAAGTCCGACGGGATCCATCCCGGCGCATAGGGCGCGGCGGTGATGATCAAAGGCTGCTGGTTTTCGGGATACAGGTGGCCGTCAAGGAAGTTCATGCTGGTTGGTCTCCAAGGGTGAGATGCGAATCCGTTTATTCGAGGACCTGCGCGACGGTGGAATCATCTGTCCCGGTGCAACGTTCCGCTTTTCCTTGCATGCCCCGGACTTTCCCCTTGGTGACAAGGCGCGAGCGACGCCGCAGGTACAATGTGCCGGCCCGCGGCCTTGCCGAGCGGGCGCATCCACGCCAATTTCTCAAGGAACAGGTCACCACCGATGCGCGACACCAGCCGGGCATTCCTCCTCGGTCCGCTGCTCAAAGGCGTGTCGCGTTCGTTCTACCTGACGCTGCGCGTGCTGCCCGCGCGCATGCGGGATCCGGTGGGGCTGGCCTATCTGCTTGCACGCGCCGCGGACACCATTGCGGATACCGCGCTGGTCGCGCCGGAAAGGCGGCTGGCATTGCTGCTGTCGCTGCGCGAGCAGGTCAACGGCGTGAGTGCCGGGGTGGCGTCGACGCCCGACTTCGCGGCGGAAGTGGCAAGCCGGCAGGAGCAGTCCGACGAACGCATCCTGCTCGAGTCGCTTGCACACGCGCTGGCGGTGCTGGCGCAACTGGAGCCGGCAGACCGCGGCGCGGTGCGGCAGATCGTGTCGACGCTGACCGAAGGGATGGAATTCGACCTGCGCACGTTCCCCGATGAACGCGCGGGGCACATCGTCGCGCTGCGCGAGGTGGAGGACCTGGACCGCTATACCTATCTCGTCGCCGGCTGCGTGGGGGAATTCTGGACCCGCATGGCCGCCGCCCACATGCCCGGCGCGATCGGCAATGTCGACGACATGCTGCGCCGCGGCGTCCGCTTCGGCAAAGCCCTGCAGATGACCAATGTGCTGCGCGACTGCGGCAAGGACCTGCGCATCGGCCGCTGCTACCTGCCCGAGCCGATGCTGGCGCGGCACGGTCTGCATCCGCAGGACCTGCTGCGCCCGGGCGCCTCCACGCTCGCGCGCCCGCTGATGTTCGAGCTGGTGCGCTTCACGCTGGAGCACTTCGAACAGGCGCTGGCCTATACGCTGGCCATCCCGGCACGCTTCGTCAGGCTGCGGCTGGCCTGCCTGTGGCCGGTGCTGATCGGCATGGAGACGCTGAAGCGCCTGGTGCGCAATGACGACTGGCTCGATCCCGCCAGGGCGTCGCGGTTGCCCCGCAGCGGAGTCTACCGGATCCTGGCGGGCTCGTTGCCGGCGGTGCTGTCGAACCGGCTGTTGCGCTTCTGGTTTGCACGCCAGAAGCGCGATATCTCCGCCATCATCCGCTGAGGCGGGCACCGCCGGTGCCGCGCCGGCGGGACGCCCTTAGTCGGACTGGTACTTCGGCGAGCGCGGCCCATACAGCAGGCCGCCAGGCTGTCCCGCCGCCAGCAGCCGGTAGCTGGTGCTGCCTGCCACGGTATAGCTGGCGTCCATGGTGTGGTTCATCGCCTGCGTGATGGCCGCACTGATCAGCATGCCGATCAGACCGCCGCCGCTGCTGGAGCTGTCGGTGGCAGCCACCGCGGTGCCGGACCACAGGACGTCGCCGTTCCTCAGGTCGACCAGCTTGGCGTTGGCCGCGACCCGGGTCACGCTGCTGAGGATCTGGTAGCGCGAGCCATACTCGGTCACGGTGACGTACAGCGCCGCGTCCGCGCCGAAGATCTCGTGCAGCTTGGCCAACGGCACGGCATGGATGTCGTCCGGCACGGTCAGGCCGTTCTGCCGGAAGGTTTCGTCGACCACGGCCACGGGCAGCACGTAGTAGCCCGATTCCGCCAGCGGGAAGGTGGCTTGCGACAGCATGGCATAGGTGGCCTTGATGTCAGGCGACGTGTTCTGCGGCGGCAGGACCACGATCGAGCGCGGCCGGCTGGCCTTGAAGGCGGCGTAATCCACCTGCTTGGTCGGCACGGCACAGCCGGCGAACAGCATGGCCATGGCCACGCCAGCGACATAGGTGAGGAGCCGGCGCATCATTGGGGATTCCTTGCGGTGGTGGTGGCGGTGGCGGTGGCGGTGCCACTATCCTTGCCGGCGGCGGCGCCGGTCTTGATCTCGGTGCGGGTGTCGCTCTTCACGTTCCTGAGCAGGAAATCCATATAAGGCGCCGATTCCGGAAACAGCGTCTTCTCGGTCTGGAATTCCTTGATCATCTGGTCGCCCTTGCCGATGTTCAGGTACAGCAAGCCAAGCTGGGCGTGATAGCCCGGCGGCACCGAGCCGCTCTGCGCCTGGATCTTCTGCAGCCCGCTTTCCAGGGCCGTGATCTGCGCTTCCCTGGATTCGCCCTTGAAATATTCGTAGACCTGCGTCTGGTAGCCCTCCCACTGGTACATGGGCTTGGGCGCCGCGCAGCCGGCAAGCAGAAGGCTGCCGGCGGCCGACAATAATGCTGCGCGCTGCAGCATGACCGTGTTCATCATTGTTGTTCTCGTTGCGTTGGATTCAGCGCCGCGACCGGGCGCTTACTGCTGGACCGGCTTCCAGGCGCCGGTCTCGATGGCGCTGACCAGGTTGTTCACGGCCTCGCGCATGGCCAGGTCCATGACCTTGCCGTTGAGCGTCGAGTCATAGCTTGCCGTGCCGCCAAAGCCGATCACCTCGCGGTTCGACAGCTTGTATTCGCCCGCGCCTTGCGTGGCATACACGACTTCCGAGGTACTGATGTTCACGATGTTAAGGTTGACCTTGGCATAGGCCACCTGTTCGCGGCCGCGGCCGAGGATGCCGAACAGCTGCACGTCGCCGACTTCCTTGCGCCCGAATTCGGTGATATCGCCGGTCACCACATAGTCGGCGCCCTTGAGGCGTTGCGCCTGGTTCTTGATCGCTGCCTCGCGCCTGATCTCTTCCAGGTTCTCGCGCTCCAGCACATTGAAGCGGTTGGTCTGCTGCAGATGGGTCACCAGGCTGGTCTTGGCCTGCCCGCTCAGGCGGTCGATGCCGTCCGAGAACACGCCGCGCATGTAGTTGGAGCGGTTGTCGAACTTGCCGACGGCAATCGGCGTGCGCACGCCGTTATAGGGCCGGCTGGCGCTTTCCACCTTCTGCACCGGCAAGGCGGTCGAGGTCTCGGTGGCGCAGCCTGCCAGCAGCAGCGCGGCGGCGGCCGCGCCGAGCAGGCCGCACGATGTCATGATCTTCACTTGGTTTTCTCCCTGTTGTGATTGAGCGGATGCCATGGCGCACACGCACCATGGCGGCCCGCGGCGCGCCATGCTACACCGGGTCCTGCGAGGGAAAGTCAACCTGGATCAACGGGCTGGCGTGGCGGGGCGCACGGATCGCTGTTCTGTCTTACGGCAGGCTTTGGCAAATCCTTAGCCACGCGCAGTGACGAACCAAAAAAAAACCGGCCCAAAGGGCCGGTTCGATGCTGCGGACGGCAAGCGCCGGGCGGATGCTCAATCCACCGTCGCCCCCGAAGCCTTCACCACCTTCGCCCACTTGGCCGTTTCCGACTTCATGAACGCGGCCAGCTGGGCCGGCTTTTCCGGGTTGGGCTCGGCGCCCTGGTCGGCCATCTGCTTCTTCACGTCCGGCATGGCCAGGATCTTCACCACTTCGGCATTGAGGCGGTCGACGATGGCCTGCGGGGTGCCGCCAGTGGCGTACAGCGCGAACCACGAGGTGGCTTCATAGCCGGGCACGCCCGATTCGGCCACGGTCGGCACGTTGGGCAGCGCCGGCGAGCGCTTGGCCGAGGTCACGGCCAGCGCGCGCAGCTTGCCCGCCTTCACGTGCGGGTACGACGACGGCATGTTGTCGAACATCAGGCCGATCTGGTTGCCCAGCAGGTCGTTCACGGCGGGGGCGCTGCCCTTGTACGGGATGTGCTGGATATGCAGGCCGGTCATCGAGTTGAACAGTTCGCCCGACAGGTGCATCGACGAGCCGCTGCCCGACGAGCCGTACGACAGCTTGTCCGGGTTGGCCTTGACGTAGGCAATCAGTTCCTTGATGTTGTTGACCGGCACCTTGGGGTTGGCGACCACCAGGTTCGGCACCATCGCCACGCGGCTGATCGGCGCGAAGTCCTTGACCGGGTCGTACGGCAGCTTGGAGTACAGCGACTGGTTGATGGCGTGCGTGCCGATGGTGCCCATGAACAGCGTGTAGCCGTCGCCCGGGGCCTTGGCGGCCAGCGACGCGCCGATGTTGCCGCCCGCGCCCGGACGGTTGTCGATCACCACCGGCTGGCCGAGTGCCTTGCCCAGCTGCAGGCCGACGATGCGGGCCAGGATGTCGGTGGTGCCGCCGGCCGAGAACGGCACGATCAGCGTGATCGGCTTGGTCGGATAGCCGCCCTGTGCATGGGCCGCGCCGGCAAAGCCGGCGATGGTGGTGGCCAGTGCCACGCCGGCGGCAAGCAGGCGGCGGCGCGTGGTGGAGGTCTGGGAATCTTGTCTCATCGGTAATGCTCCGGTGCTATATCGTTCCGGCGGTCATCGGTACCGCGGGAGGTTGTGCTGAATGGCGTGATTGCCGTTCCCGAACGGAGCGCGCACACGCGCGCTGCCGGTGGGCGGCCCGCTTATGGGCCGCCATGCGTGACGCTTGGTTAACGTCTCTTCTTGTTGAATGCTTGAGTCGCGCAGGCGCGACGGTCCTTACACCGGCGCAACGCCCAGCGTGGTGCCGCCGCACACGTACATCACCTGGCCGGTGACGAAGCCGTTGTCGGGCGACAGGAAGAACAGCGCGGCGCGTGCCACGTCTTCCGGGGTGCCCATGCGCTTGACGGTGATGCTGGCAAGGATGCGCCTGGTTTGCTCCGCGCCTTCGGGATTGCTTTGGCGGAACAGCTCGGTGGCGATCGGGCCCGGGGCCACGGCGTTGACGGTAATGCCGTCGCCGCCCAGTTCCATCGCCAGCGTGCGGGTCATGCCGATCAGGCCGGCCTTGGTGGCCGAGTACACCACGCGCTCCGGCTTGCCCAGCGCGGCGCGCGAGGCCATGTTGACGATGCGGCCGAAACCCGCGGCGCGCATCGCGGGCAGGCAGGCTTGCAGCAGCAGCAGCGGGGCTTGCAGGTGCAGGCCGGTGACGTAGTCCAGGTCGGCAACGGTGGCGCTGTCGGCGGTGCCGGGGCGGGTGGCGCCGGCATTGTTCACCAGGCGCGTGACCGCAAAGCGCGACGTGACCTGCTCCGCCACGGCGCGGGTCGCCTCGGCATCGGTCAGGTCGGCCTGGAAGAAGCTCAGGTTGGGATGCGACCACGCCGGCGCGGCGTAATCGACATTGACCACCTGGGTCACGCCATCGGCCAGCAGCATTTCACAGATGGCGCGGCCGATGCCGGAACTGCCGCCGGTGACGAGGGTGGCTACGGGGAGGGACATCTTTGACTCACTCAATAAAAACTACCGCTGTCCTGCTCCCTCTCCCGCTTGGGGGAGAGGGTTGGGGAGAGGGCGGGAGCCGCCACGGAGTGCAGGCTTGTCGTGCTTGACATGCGCCTGCCCTCTCCCCCGACCCCTCTCCCGCAAGCGGGAGAGGGGAGACAACACTCAGCAATTCACAACCGCCGCGCTCAAACGCGCTCGATCACCATCGCGATACCCTGGCCCACGCCGATGCACATCGTGCACAGCGCGAAGCGGCCGCCGGTGCGGTGCAGCTGGTACATCGCGGTGGTCACCAGGCGCGCGCCGCTCATGCCGAGCGGGTGGCCAAGCGCGATCGCGCCGCCGTTGGGGTTGACGCGCTGGTCGTCGTCGGCGATGCCCAGTTCACGCAGCACGGCCAGGCCTTGCGCGGCAAACGCTTCGTTCAGCTCGATCACGTCGATCTGGTCCAGCGTCATGCCCAGTTGCTTCATCAGCTTCTGCGTGGCCGGCGCCGGGCCGATGCCCATCACGCGCGGCGCCACGCCGGCGGTGGCCATGCCGACGATGCGCGCACGCGGTGTCAGGCCGTGTTGCTTGATCCCGGCTTCGCTCGCCAGCAGGATCGCGCAGGCGCCATCGTTCACGCCCGAGGCATTGCCGGCGGTGACGGTGCCGTCAGGACGGACCACGCCGCGCAGCTTGGCCAGCGCTTCCATGCTGGTGGCGCGCGGGTGTTCGTCGCGTTCGACCACGATGGCATCGCCCTTCTTCTGCGGGATCGTGACCGCGGTGATTTCCTGTGCGAGCGTGCCGTCGGCCTGCGCGCGCGAGGCCTTTTCCTGGCTGCGCAGCGCCATCAGGTCCTGGTCTTCGCGGCTGATCTTGTAGTCGGTGGCGACGTTCTCGGCGGTCTCGGGCATCGAGTCCACGCCGTAGGCGGCGCGCATGGCCGGGTTGATGAAGCGCCAGCCGATGGTGGTGTCGAAGATCTGCGCATCGCGCGAGAACGCGCTGGTGGCCTTGCCCATCACGAACGGGGCGCGGCTCATGCTTTCCACGCCGCCGGCGATCATCAGGTTGGCCTCGCCCGCCTTGATCGCGCGCGCGGCGGTGCCGGTGGCGTCCATGCCGGATCCGCACAGGCGGTTGATGGTGGCACCCGGCACGTCCTGCGGCAGGCCCGCCAGCAGCGACGACATGCGCGCCACGTTGCGGTTGTCTTCGCCGGCCTGGTTGGCATTGCCGTAGATCACGTCGTCGATGGCCTTCCAGTCGACGTTGGCGTTGCGCGCCATCAGCGCCTTCAGCGGCACCGCGCCGAGGTCGTCCGCGCGCACCGCGGACAGGCTGCCGCCGTAGCGGCCGATGGGGGTGCGGATGGCGTCGCAGATAAAGGCTTCGGTCATGGTGCGTCTCTCTCTCTTTGTGATGGATGTCGATGCCGGCGCTCAGGCCTGCTTCAGGGGCACGCCGGTCAGGCGCTGCAGTTCGTCAAAGCCCAGGCCTTCCACCAGGTCGCGGGCGACCAGCCCGTCGGGGGTCACGTCGATGGTGGCAAGGTCAGTGTAGATGCGCGTCACGCAGCCGATGCCGGTCAGCGGATAGGTGCATTGCGGCACGATCTTGCTTTCGCCCTGCTTGGTCAGGTGCTCCATCATCACGAACACCTGCTTGGCGCCGATCGCCAGGTCCATCGCGCCGCCCACGGCGGGGATGGCGCCCGGTGCGCCGGTGTGCCAGTTGGCCAGGTCGCCCTGCTGCGACACCTGGAACGCGCCCAGCACGCAGAAGTCGAGATGGCCGCCGCGCATCATCGCGAACGAATCGGCATGGTGGAAGTACGAGCCGCCCGGCTTGATCGTCACCGGCTGCTTGCCGGCATTGATCAGGTCGCCGTCCTCTTCACCGGCGGCGGGCGCGGGGCCCATGCCGAGCAGGCCGTTCTCGCTGTGCAGCAGGATTTCCTTGTCGGCCGGCAGGTGGTTGCCGACCAGGGTGGGCAGGCCGATGCCGAGGTTGACCACGGCACCGTCGGGAATGTCTTTGGCCACGCGGGCGGCCATCTGATCGCGGGTCAGGCGTTGCATGCTGTTTCTCCTGTATTCGCGCTCAGGCGACCTTGACGACACGCTTGACGAACAGGCCCGGCGTGATGATGTGCTCGGGGTCCATCTCGCCCAGCTCGACCACGCGGCTGACCTGCACGATGGCGCATTTGGCGGCCATCGCCATGATCGGGCCGAAGTTGCGCGCGGTCTTGCGGTAGGTCAGGTTGCCCCAGCGGTCGGCGGTATCGGCCTTGATCAGTGCAAAGTCGGCGTGGATCGGGGTTTCGAACACATAGCCCTGGCCGTCGATGATGCGCGTTTCCTTGCCCTCGGCCAGCGGCGTGCCGTAGGCGGTGCGGGTGAAGAAGCCGCCGATGCCGGCCCCGGCGGCGCGGATGCGCTCGGCCAGGTTGCCCTGTGGCACCAGCTCCAGCTCGATCTCGCCGGCGTGGTAGAGCGAATCGAACACGTAGGAATCCGCCTGGCGCGGGAACGAGCAGATGATCTTGCGCACGCGCTTGGTCTTGAGCAGCGCGGCCAGCCCGGTGTCGCCGTTGCCGGCGTTGTTGTTGACGATGGTGAGGTCGCGCGCGCCCTGCGCGATCAGCGCGTCGATCAGTTCCGCGGGCATGCCTGCCAGGCCGAAGCCGCCGGTCAGGATGGTGGCGCCGTCGTGGATGCCGGCAACCGCCGCTTCCACCGAGTCGTATAGCTTGTTGATCACTTGCGTTCCAGGTCGGAAGATCCGCCAGGCTACCGGAGCGGGCCGCAAGCCGCGGCGCATGAAAGACGGTCTCCGGTAATCCTGCCGGAAGGATGTTCGTTGCGGCGGGCGGTCTTGGCCGCCCGGTGAACGAGTCCAGCAGTCTGCGCGTGCTCTGCATCGGTCGAAGTGGACCAGGCACTCGTCGCTCGAACCTACGGATAGACCGGGGATAAATCCGGGACAAACCGAGATGTTCGATATACGAACTCGAATTCGCAGAATGAACAGGTTACACCTGGCCGTCGGCGACGGTCAAGCCGACCGGGCGGTCGGCCAACCAGTTTGTGCGATCAGCGCGCAAGGTGATGCAGACACCCTCTATGTAGGACTGAGCCGACATCACAATCGGCTCGCACGGGATAGGGCGCAACGCCAGCCGGGCCTATCGTTGAAGCAGAACAAGGCAGCGCCGCACAGCAGCCTCCGGACCACCCGGCTGAGCCGGCCTCGCCTGGCAACACACAAGAACGAGGAGCCCGTCACCATGGCCACCGCCAACGTCCCGTTTTCTTCCACGCCCCATGCAGCAGCGCTCGCGCGCATCCTGCATGTCACCCGCAGTGCCTGGGCAATGGATCGTCACCCCGCCACACCGACTTCCGCGCCGCCGCTGTCGCGCCGCGCGCGCCTGGCCCGTTCGGCTGCGCGCGCCTTCGAGGCGCAGGTGATGGCGATCCGCTGCCGCCAGGCCGTCGTCGCCTGATCCTGCCCTTCCCCGTCTAGGCCGCCACCGGCACACCGGTCAGCAGCACGCGGCTGCCGCCCGTGCCGGGCCGCACCTCCAGCCGCACGTCGATGCGCTCGCGCAACTCCGTGACGTGCGAAATGATCCCGACCAGGCGCCCGGCCTGCTGTAAATCGAGCAGCGTGCGCAGGGCAAAGTCGAGGCTTTCTGGATCGAGCGTGCCGAAGCCTTCGTCGACGAACAGCGTGTCGAGCTGGATGCCGCCCGCGCGCGACTGCACCACGTCGGCCAGGCCCAGCGCCAGCGACAACGACGCGAGGAAACCTTCGCCGCCTGACAGCGTATTGGCCGGGCGCGCCGCGCCGGTATCGTGGTCGAACACTTCGATATCGAGCCCGCCCGCGCTGCGCTGGTCGGCCTGCTCGCGCACGCGCTGCAGCACATAGCGGCCGCGGCTCATCGCCAGCAGTCGCATCGACGCGGCCTCCAGCACCTCGTCGAGGAGCGTGGCCAGCACGAAGCGCTGGAACGTCATGCGGCGCGGGTTGTTGCCGTTGGCCACTTCGGCCAGCCGGCCGAGCACGGCAAAGCGGGCTTCGATGTCGCGGCCTGCCTGGTCCAGCTGCTGCAGCCGCTGCTGGCATTGCAGCAGCGCGTCGCGGGAACGGCCGCGTTCAGCCTGCTGCCGCACCAGGTCCTCCACCGTCGTCGCCGCAGCGCCGAGTGCCGCGCGCAGGCCGTCCAGATCGGGCGCATCGAGCGCTCGCGCGGCAGCTTCCGCGCGCTCGCGCCGGTCGGCGGCGGCCGCCAGCTGGCTATCGAACGTGCGCAGCGTGGCGTCCAGCGCTTGCATCGCGTCATCATCCAGGCAGGCATCGGCGTGCGCCCGCGCATCGGCAAAGCCCTGCTGCGCGAGCGCCTGCGCCAATGCCGCTTCGGCGTTGGCCAGGCGTTCAGTGATCTGCGCGTGCGCCTGCCGTGCCGACACCAGCGCGGCCTGCGCACCCGCATCTTCCGCGGCAGCCTGGCGCTCTGCCGCCTGCGCCGCGGCCAGCGCCTGCTCCAGACCTGCCAGCGCGGCCTGCGCCTGACGCAGTGCCTCGGCCAGGGCCACCGGATCGCGCGAATCTTCAGGAACCTGCGCGCTCTCGGCCTGCCACTCGCCGCGGCAATGCGCCAATGCCTGCGCGGCGGCATCGGCCGCAACCACGGCATCGCGGTGCACGGCTTCGGCGCTGTCGCGCGCCGCGCGCGACGTCGCGATCGCGGCTTCGCGTTGCGCCAGGCTTGCCGAAGCCTGCCGCTGCTGCGCCAGCGCCGCTTGCTGCGCTTCGATGTCAGCGCTGACGCCGGCGGCCGCTGCCGCGCTGGCATCGCCCAGTGCCGCGGCCAGTTCTTCCAGCCGCTCGCGTGCCTGGGCGATCGCCAGTTGCGCGGCCTGGTGCTGGCCGGCGCAGCGCACCGCTTCGGATTCCGCTTCCAGCAGTGCCTGGCGCGCGGCCTCCAGCGCCAGGTCCGACAGCGGCTGCGCTACCTGCCGTGCCGGCTCGGGATGCGCGGTGCTGCCGCACACCGGGCAGGCATCGCCTGACGCCAGCGTCTGCGCCAGGCGCGCGGCCTGGCCAGCGCGCCACGCGGCTTCGGCGTCGGCCAGCGCGGTGCGGCAGCGGTCGCGGTGATGCAGCGCCTGCTGTTCGGCCTGCGCATGCCCGGCGGCCTGCGCATTCGAGGCGTCCAGCGAACGCGCCGCCTGCCGGTACCGTTCGAATTGCCGCGCGCGCTCCTGCAGCGCGGCCAGCTGCAAGGCGGTCGCCTGTGCCTGCGCCGCGGCAAGCTGCGCCTGTCCCAGTGCCGATTCAGCGGTCACGGCGGCGGCGCGGCATGTCTCGACTTGCGCCAAGGCGCGATCGCGTGCGGTGGCAGCAGTGACCTGCCTGGCTTCGGCCTCGAGCAAGGCGCGCTGCAACGCCCCCAGCCGCTGCGCGCGCGGCAGCATCGCTTCCAGCTGCGTAACGCGGCGCTGCGCGGCCTGGCGGACTTCGGCCTGCTGCACTTGCGCCTGCAAGGCCGCGGCGGCCTGTGTGGCCCGATGCCCGGCGCGGGCCGCTTGCTCGGTCGCCTGCGCCAATGCCGCGGCGCCGGCAGCGTGATCGCGCTGCGCGGCCTGTGCGGCCGCCACCGCCGGCATCACACGCGCGGCACGCTGCGCCGCCTGCAAGCGGCCGCGCTGTTCATCGATGGCGGCCTGCCGCGCCATCAGCGCCGCATGGGCGGCCTGCGCCTGCTGGCGCTCCTGCAGGCGCGCCGACACCTGCTCGCCGGCCGCGAGCGCGGCCTGCGCGGCGGCCTGCGCGGCGCGTGCGCCTTGCTCCTGGCCTTGCAGCGCCTGCAGCTCGGCCTGCATGGCCGCGATGCCGTCCGCCAACGCCTGTGCCGATTCCACGCCGGCCTGCCGCAACGCTTCGTCGCGCTGGATCGTAATGCGCTCGGCGTCGCGCCGGATGCCGGCGGCCTCGGTCTTCAGCAGCTCTTCCACGCGGTGGTACAGCTCGGTGCGGAACAGCCGCTCAAGGATGGCCTGCCGTGCCTGCGAACTGGCGGTCAGCAATTCGCGGAAGCGCCCCTGCGGCAGCACGATGACCTGGCGGAACTGCGCGCTGTCGAAACCCAGCAGCTCGCGCACGGCATCGCTGACCTTGCCAGGCTGGCTGGCCTTGCTGACCCAGCCATTGCCGTCGTGCAGGTCCAGCTGCGCCCTGGCCGGCTCGGTGACCCAGCCCTCGCCGCGCTGTTTGGGCCGCTCCTGCACGGGCGAGCGCACCACGCGCCAGCGCTGCGCGCCCAGGCTGAAGGTCAGCGTCACCTCGGTGCGCAAGCCCGCTGCCGCATTGGCGCTGCGCATGGCCTGCGCGCTGCGCTCGCCGCCGGAGGTGTCGCCGTACAGCGCAAAGCAGATGGCATCGAGCAGCGTGGTCTTGCCCGCACCGGTGGGGCCATGGATCAGCACGAAGGCCTGCTCGCCCAGCCGCGTGAAATCGATCTCCTCGGTCGCGGCAAAGGGGCCGAACGCCTGCAGCGTCAGATGCAGCGGTCTCATGCCGACTCCCGTTCCGACGCGGCGATGCCCGCCAGCACCTGGTCGAGCGCGGCGCGCTGGTCCGGGTCCAGCTCGGCATCGGCCACCTCGCGGAAGAAACTGGCGAACAGCTCGCCGGTGCCCAACTGGCGCAGCTTGCGGCCCGCCTCCGACGCCATGCCGGTGCGCGCCAGCACGGTGCGCTCGATCGCAAGCGCGTTGGGATAGACCTGGCGCAACCGCGCCATCGGGTCCAGCAGCGCGCCGGTGTCGGTCAGGCGCGCGTGGATGTAGTCATCGCGCTGCGGATCGTCGGTGCCGGCGGTCAGCAACTGTGCCAGCTCGCCCTCCAGCACGCGCACGTCGCGCAGCGGCTGCAGCGTCAGCGGCGTGATGGCGACGGTCCCGTCCGCGTCCAGTTCGATGCGCGATACCGACTTCTGGTGCGCGCATTCCGACAGCGAGTATTTCAGCAGCGAGCCTGCATAGTGGATGCGTCCGCCGCCCAGCGTCTGCGGCCGGTGCAGGTGGCCCAGCGCGACCAGGTCGAAGCCGGCGAACAGTTCCGCCGCCACGGCACCGCTGCCGCCCACCGACAGCGGCCGTTCCGATTCGCTGGCCGCGCCGCCCACCACGAAGGCATGGCCCACCACCACCGCGCGCACGCCCGCCGGATGCACCGCGCGGATGGCATCGAGCTGCGCGCGCAAGGCGGCTTCATGCGACGGCATGTCGGTGCCGACCGCATCGCGCACCACGGCGGGTTCGGCATACGGCAGCGCATAGACGCGGACTTCGCCGTGCGCATCATGCAGGCTCACGCAAGTGGCCTCGGGCAGCGTGCGGCCAGCCACATGCAGCCCCTGCGCGCGCATCAGGCGCGCGCCGAATTCCAGCCGCTGCGCGCTGTCGTGGTTGCCCGCGATCATCACTACCGGCACGCCGGCATCGACCACGATGCGGCCGAGCACGTCGTCGAGCAAGGCCACCGCCTCGGGCGGCGGCACGGCGCGGTCATAGACGTCGCCGGCAATCAGCACCGCATCCGGGCGCTCGTTGCGGACCAGTTCGACAAACTGGTCGAGGAGATGGGCCTGGTCTTCCAGCAGGCTGCGCGCATGGAAGAGGCGGCCGAGATGCCAGTCGGCGGTGTGAAGGAAACGCAATCCGGGGTCCGTTGAAGAATCGGCGAAACCCGCATCATAATGCGTCGCAGGCCGTCTTCCCTGGCGTGGCACGCGCAACAGCGGGCGATGCGCGGGCTACGTTGGCGCTGACCGGCGCTCAGACCGGCTCGGCCTCGCTGTCGGCGATCTGGTACTTGCGCATCTTCTCCCACAGCACCTTGCGGCTGATGCCCAGGCTGGCCGCCGTGTCCTGCCGCCGCCAGCCGTTGGCGTCGAGCGCGGCCAGGATGCGGCGGCGTTCTTCCATGTCGCCGCGCAGGTCGGCGCGCTCGCCGCCATCGAACGCGCCGGGGTGCAGCGCGCGGAACAGCGGCCGGATGCGCTCCTCGTCCCAATGCCCGGTCTGCTGCACGGTGATGCCGACGCGCTCGGCCAGGTTGCGCAGTTCGCGCACGTTGCCGGTGAAGTAGGCGGTGCCGACCGCGCCCTTGAGCCAGTCCGGCATCGGCGGCAAGGCGTCATAGCCGGAGGCGCCCAGCATATGGCGCAGGAACGACTGCAGCAGCGCCACCTTGTCGGCCGGGCCGCGCTCTTCCAGGCTGGGGATGCGCATTTCGATCACCGCCAGGCGGAAGAACAGGTCGGCGCGGAAGCGCCCCTGCCGCACGGCGTCGCGCAGGTCCTTGTTGGTCGCGGCCACCAGCCGGAAGTCCAGCTTGACCGCCAGCGTCGAGCCCAGCCGGGTGATCACGTTCTCTTCCAGCACGCGCAGCAGCTTGACCTGCTGGAACAGCGGCAGGTCGCCGATCTCGTCGAGAAACAGCGTGCCGCCGTTGGCCTGCTCGAAGTAGCCGCGATGCGCGAACGATGCCCCGGTAAACGCGCCCTTGGCATGGCCGAAGAACTGCGACTCGAACAGCCCGTCGGGAATCGCGCCGCAGTTGACCGCGACGAACGGGCCCTTGCCGTAGGTGGTGTTGCGCTCATGGAACAGGCGCGCGATGCGCTCCTTGCCCGCGCCGGTCTCGCCGTACAGCATCACGTTGCTGCCGAAGTCGGCAAAGGTTTCCACGTGCTGCAGCAGCTGGCGCATCGCCGCCGAGCCGGCCACCAGGTCGGCCTCGCGCTCGCCGGTGGCCTCGGTGGCGAGCAGCTGCGGCAGCAGCTTGCCGATCTGGCCGCGCAGGTCGGCGCCGGTAAAGTCATCGGCAAGGATATGCGCGTACTCCGGCGGAAAGCGTCCGGGATCGGTTTCACGCCCCGGCCCCGCCACCCAGATCACCGGCATGCCATGTGCGGCTTCCCAGTCCAGCGAAAAGCGCGCGGCGCCGATCACCGACACGCTGATCACCGCGATGCACGGCTTCAGGCGCGGCTCGGCAGGCACGGCCTCGAGCGCGCCGGCGCGGATCACGTCCACGCCCAGGGGCGCCAGGAAACGCGTGACACGGTCGGCAATCTCGTACTTGCCTTCCCACACGTAGACTTCAAGGTTTTCGTAGGCCCAGCGGTCTGTCTTCATTCTGTTTCTGCCATCAGGCGGTTTGGCGCGATCATGGCTCAGTACACCAGTTCAGCGTTGTTGCAATCGATGCTGTGGACCCAGAGGTCGCTGTTGCCAAGCTGGATGCCCAGGCTGTTGAGCAGCGGCGGGACCAGCGCGTCGAGCGTAGCCCCCAGCGGCGCCAGCAACGGGCCAATATCCAGGGGCAAGCTGAGGATCCCCAGCAACTTGGTCCGTATCTTCAGCGACAGCACCTGCGAGAACAATCCGCCGAACGGATCTGCCATACCCACTTGCGCATGGCCGCCCGGCGCCAGGGTGACTTCCTGGGCGACGGTGTTGCCATGACGCGGCACATCGGTGGCAACAACCTGGGCGATGTCTCCCAGCACTCCCACCTTGACCTCGCCAAGCACCACCTCGCCGCCCGTGCAGCCGTCGGTCAGGCACGCCGTGGCCAGGCCGCTCTTCACCTGCATCGTGGCCCGACGATCCGCGGGATTGGCCGCGCATTGAAGCCGGGCAAGGTCGGCCGTGGCGTTGGCGACGTCAAGAAAGAGCGGCACGTTCAGATCGGCGTCGATTACCGGCTTCAGGATGTCTGCCTTGATCTGGAGCGCCAGCGTCAGCCTGAGCTGCGAGGAGGTGGCGCTGGTCTGCCAGGTGTCGGGCTTGCTGGACAGCTGCCGCGCCGGACCGGCCGCTGTGACCGGCGGCTCGATCACGCGCAGGTTGGCGCTGATGCCGCCCAGGCCAAACGGTAGCTTCGGAATGTTCAGCGGCAGCGCGACCGCGGTGTCGCCGCGTGCGACTTGCGCGCCGGCGAGCAGCAACTGCGCGACATTCAGGCCCACTTCCACCGCCGACGATGCCGCGGGTGCCATCAGGCCCAGGTCGAGCAGCCTTGCCAGCGACACCGACGCGGCCGCTCCGCTCGCGCCCAGCGTGGTAGGCGGGCTGCCCAGCATGGTGTTGAGCAGCGTGTCGCGCCCGGCCGCGCCGAGCACAAGCGCATAGAAATCGCGCAGGTTCAGCGACGCATTCAGCAGTTGTTCCACGGTGCCGACGTCCGCCTCCAGCCGCAGCTGGTCCAGCGTCACCGTGGTATTGACCAGTCCCTGCCAATCCGCCAACGACAGGTTCACCGCATTGCCCAGCAGCACGCTCAGCATGCTGTTGGCGGTCGAGACGTCCAGCAAACCCGTGCCCAGTGAAAACGCCGCCACCGGCGGGCTGCCGCTCGCAATCGATTCCGCGAACAGCTGCCTGCCGCTGCCGCCGCTGAACACGAACAGGATCGGCACCGTCTGCGTGGCCTGCACGCGCACGGCATTGGGCGAGACCGTGGCGGCGTTGTACACGGCGCTGAAATGCCGCGGGCCGGCGGTTGCCGGATCCCATACGCCGACACAGGCTGTCATTGCATCCGCGCCACCCCCGGCCGCCTGCGCGCAGCCCATGGCAATGCCCGACGGATAGCCGTTCTTCGCGCCGATATTGCTGACCGTTCCCAGCACGGCGGCATTGAGATTGGCCGCGCTGTCCGCCCGCTTGAGCTGCTGCGCCGCCGACATCGCCGCCAGGTCCACCATGTTCTGCAGCTGCCGCTGGCGCATGAACACATGGCCGACGTCGATCGACACCAGCGCGGCGATTGCGACGGTGGCGATCAGCACCGCCGCCATCACGCTGACGGCGCCACGTGCAGAGCGACGGGTGCGGGGCACCGGCGGCTGGCGCAGGCTCATTTTCCGCCCAGCATCTGCCCGGCCGAGCCGGCGCGCGTGGTGCTGGCGTTGGCCTGGCCGGTGTAGAACTCGGGCAGCGCGAAGCGGAAGCTGTTCAGGTAGCGCTCATAGCCCAGCGCGGCCTGTTCGCCGTGCATCGGCAACATCGGCCCGGCCTGCGTGCCCTCGCGCTGGATCGCCAGGATCGCGCGCGTGTCGGCGCCGATCTCGTGCTGCGCGGACCGCGCCGGCGGCATGTCGGCGGCGGCCGCTTCGGTCATCGCGGCGTCGCCCTGCGCGTGCGCCAGCGGGGCCAGCGCCCCCAGGCCGAGCGCCACGCATGCGGCGCGCTTTTGGATGGCAACGAGAAGATTGGCTGTCATGGTGTAGCGCCGGCTTGCGCGGCGATGGCGATTGGCTTGGCCACGACCGCCACGGCGGCGGGCGCGGATGTCGGCCTGGGCTGCGCCTGGCGTGCCGACGCGCGGTCGCGCGCGGCGGCGGCGCGGGCGATGCGGTCGGCTTCCTTGCGGATCGCGCCGCGGGTGGGCTCGGGCAACGCGGCCTTCTGCATCATGGCGTTGGCCTGGGCGCGCTTGCCATCGGCCATCAGCCAGACCACCGCATTGCTGATCACGCGCGGATTGCGCGCATCCAGCTCCAGCGCCTGCATCACCGGCACGCGTGCTTCCTGCAGCGCGCCGGCGCGCATCAGCGCATAGCCCAGGTCGCTGGCAATGCGCGCGTTGACCGGATCCAGCGCGGCGGCGGCGCGCAACTCCGTGACTGCGCGCGCAAAGTCGTCCTGCCGCCCCGCCAGCAGTCCGAGCCCGTGATGCGCGTGCGCGGCCTCCGCCCCCCTGGCGGTGGCGGCCAACTGCTGGTACGCCTCGATGGCAGCCTGGTCCTGTCCGGTTTCGCGCAGCGCATCGGCGCGCATCACCTGGATCTCCGGACCCGCGCCGAAGCGCTGCACATAGACCTCGATATGCGCGAGCGACGCAAAGTAGAGCCCGTCCTGCTGCATCTTGCGGATCAGGCCCAGGTAGACCGCCTGTTCGCTGTATTCCGCGCGCGCGGTCTTGTCGCGCAACCTGGCCAGTTCCACCTGGGCCTCGGCCTGCTCGTGCATGGCCGAGGCGCCGTTGTTGCCGGCGGCGCAGCCGGACAGCGCGGCCACCAGCACACACGCCGCCGCGGCCGGGCGCGCCATGAAACCCATCATCGCGTTCCTCCCATGTTTGCCAGCATGCGGATCACCCCGAGAAAGCCAGGGCCCGCGGTCAGGATCAGCAGCACCGGCAACAGGCTGACCACCATCACCGCGGTCATCTTGACCGTGAGGCGGCCGATCTCGTCCTTCATGCGCGACTTGCGCGCCTCCTGCATGCGCAGCCCGAACTGGCGCAGCGGCTCCTGCACCGCGCCGCCATGCTTGTCGACCTGCGTCAGCAGCGTGATCAGGCTCTTCAGGTCTTCGCTGTCGAACAGCCGGCCGATGCGCAGCAGGGTCTGCTCGCGCGAGCGGCCCGATGCGAACTGCTGGTTGGCCCGTGCCAGCTCCGGCCCCAGCACGCGCAGCATGCTGCCGAACTCGGCCACGATCACCTGCAGGCTCTGGTCGATCGACAAACCCACGCCCTGCAGCAGCCGCAGCATGTCGATCAGCACCGGCAGCTCGTCGTCGACCATGCGCAGGCGCTCGGCGGCGCGCCGGCGCAGGTACCACTTGGGCGCCAGGTAGGCCACGGCGAAGGTGCCGAAGCCCCATGCCACCACCATGAAGGCACTGGCGCCGAGATGCCACAGCATCGCCAGCACCGACAAGGCCAGCGGCAGGCCCAGCCGCAGCACGCCGAACAGCACGCGCGCCTGCAGGCCATACCAGCCGCATTGCTCCAGCAGTTGCTGGTCTTCCGGCGTCACCACCGCGCGACCGAGGCGCGATTCCAGCCAGTGGGCATCGAAGCGCTCGCCCACGCGCGCACCCAGCTGGGCGCCGAGCGCGGTGGCGACGCCGGACGCTGCCGCCGGGGTCGCGGCATGGGCCGCCGTACGCGCGCCCGCGGTACCCGGGACGCCGGGCACGGCCTG
This sequence comes from Cupriavidus taiwanensis, assembly GCF_900250075.1. Taxonomy (NCBI): domain Bacteria; kingdom Pseudomonadati; phylum Pseudomonadota; class Betaproteobacteria; order Burkholderiales; family Burkholderiaceae; genus Cupriavidus; species Cupriavidus taiwanensis. The sequence goes on along the minus strand of NZ_LT977071.1, from coordinate 881,071 downwards.
CACACGGGGTGCGGCTGCGGGCGCGGGCTGGGCGGCCTGCGCGTTCTGCGCGCCTTCCATTGCGCGCTGGCGCGCCAGCGCGGCGTCGATGGTGCGGGCCGAGAGCCGGCGCTGGCGCCAGTCGCGCAGCAGCGGCAATGCCAGTACGCCGAGGCCGCACGCGGCGACCAGCAGGCTCAGCGAGATCAGCGTCAGGCGGTCCATGGGGGCGATGTCATCGTTGCCGTCAGATCGACTTGGCCAGCCGGTACAGCATCAGCGCGCCGGCAACTTCCAGCGCCGCGGCCGACAGCAGCATGGTCTTGCCGGTGGGGTCTTTCCACATCATCAGGATGTAGCCCGCATTCAGCGTGAACAGGCCGCCCGCCACCACCAGCGGCAACAGGCCCAGCACCCAGGCCGACAGCCGGGTCTCGGCCGACAGTGCCATCAGCTCGCGCTGTGCCTGCTCGCGGTCGCGCATGAAGGTCGCGGTGCGCTCCATCACCACGTCGGCGCGGCCGCCGTAGCGCACCGACAAGCGCAGCACCGAAGCCACCAGCACCAGTTCCTCGACCTTGTAGGCGCGCCCCACCTGCAGCACCGCCTGGTCCAGCTCCTTGCCGGCGCGCTGCAGGTGGACGGCCTGCACCAGGCACTGGCGCAGCGGCGCCTCGGTATTGGCGATGGAGTTCTGGAACGCGGCCGGCACGCTGCTGCCGATGGTCATCAGCCGCACCACGCCATCCAGGAAACCGGGCAGCTGCGACAGCAGCTTCTTGTGCAGCCGTCGCACGCGGTGCCACGCCGCGCACGCCGTCACCGCAAGCGCGACGACCAGCGCCGACACCGCGCCCAGCCATTGCCCCGCGGCCGCGCCGGCCAGCGTGCACAGCACCAGCGGAGACAGCCACAGCAGCGCGGTGCGGCGGGTCGGCGCCAGGTCGGCACGCCGCAGGAAATCGTCCCAGCGCCGCCGCAGGTCGCGCGCCGGCAGCTGCAGCGACGGATCGGGCGCCTGCGTGTAGCGCATCCGGACCTGCTCGGTCTGCGCCTGCAGGAAGGCCTGCTGCTGTTCGCGGCGCGCACGTGCCTGCGCACTCGCGAGCAGCAGCAGCCCCAGGCCGGTGATGACCAGCGCGAGCGCGGCGAGCAGCAGCGTGGCGCTAGACATCGAAGCGGTCGTCCAGCATGAAGCCCGGGCCGCGCATGCGTGCGAGCTTGGGCGAGTGCGGCAGCAGGCCCAGCGAGAGCCAGCGGTCGGTCTCGGTGCCGTCGGGGTTCACGAACGGCTCATGCCGGTACAGCTCCTGGGTCGAGATGATGTTGTCGCCCAGGCCGGTGACCTCGGTGATCGAAACGATGCGGCGCTTGCCATTGGACAGCCGCGCGATCTGCACGATGAAGTCGATGGCATTGGCGATCTGGCGCCGCAGGCTCATCTCGCTGCCCTGGAAGCCGGCGAAGCCGGCCAGCATCTCCAGCCGGTACAGGCATTCGCGCGGGCTGCTGGCGTGGATGGTGCCCATCGAGCCGTCGTGGCCGGTGCTCATGGCCTGCAGCATCTCCAGCACCTCGCCGCCGCGCACTTCGCCCACGATGATGCGGTCCGGGCGCATGCGCAGGCTGTTGCGCAGCAGGTCGCGGATCGACACCACGCCGGTGCCCTCGAAGCCGCCGGGCCGGCTTTCCAGCCGCACCACGTGCGGATGGTTCAGCGCCAGCTCGGCGGTATCCTCGATGGTGATGACGCGCTCGGTGGGCGGCACGAAGGTGGCCAGCGCATTGAGCAGCGAGGTCTTGCCGGAACTGGTGCCGCCGCTCACCAGGATATTGCAGCGCGCCTGCACCGCGGCCTGCAGCAGGTCGCAGATCTCGGGGCTCATGGTGCCCAGCGCCTGCAGGTCGGCCGGCGTCATCGGGTCCTTGCGGAACTTGCGGATCGACACCACCGGCCCTTCCAGCGCCAGCGGCGGGATTACCACGTTGATGCGGCCGCCGTCGGGCAGGCGCGCGTCGACCATCGGGTTGGACTCGTCCAGGCGCCGGCCGATCGGCGCCAGGATGCGGCGCACGATGCGCAGCAGGTGGCCGCTGTCGGCAAAGCGCACCGGGATGCGCTCGAGCACGCCATGGCGCGACACGTACACGTCCAGATGGCCATTGACCAGGATGTCTTCGACCGCGGGATCGTTGAGCAGGTCCTCGATCGGGCCAAAGCCGGCCAGCTCCTTGGTCAGCGCCTCGGCGATCTGGCGCAGCTCGGCCTCGTTGATGGGAATGCGCCGCAGCCGCGTAAAGCTCTCCAGCTCCAGGTCGACGAAGCGCTGGATCGCGGTGCGCGACCAGCGGCCGAACTCGGCGCCCAGCTCTTCGATGCGCGTCAGCAGGTGCTCGTGCGCGGCTTCCTTGATGTTGTGGAACTCCTGCGACACCGGGAACGGCGCGGGGGTGTTGTCCGAGAATTCGATCGCTTGGGTCATGTCAGCTTCCAGTGCGTGCCGTGCGCGCGCCGCGCGCTACCAGCGCTGCGCGCAGCGCCCCGGGCAGTTTGTCCTTGAGCCGCGCCAGCAGCGTGGTGTCCCGGGCGGCGGCAGTGCGATAGCCCAGCCGAGCCAGCAGCTCGGTCAGCGCGCGCACATAGGGACAGTGGGGATCGTCATCGGCCAGCACCGCGCCGCGGTTCATCGCCAGCACCAGCGCCTCGCGGCTGTCCGGCAGCGTCGCCACCGACTCCACGCCCACGCGCCGCGCGATCTGCGCGGCATCGACGCCCAGGCGCGCATCGAAGCGCGACACCAGCAGGTGCAGGTCGTCGCGCTCGACTTCGCGCGCGCGCAGTTCATGCACCAGCTCCGCCGCCGACACGATCGCACCGACGCTCTGGTCCGTCACCAGTACCACGCTGTCGGCGGCCTTGACGATCTGCGCGGTGAACTCGGCATTGCCGAAGCCGCCCAGGTCGACGATCTGCAGGTCGAAGAACGCGCGCAGGCGCTCGAGCAGGCCGATCGCATCGGCGTACGAGATGTCGCGCAGCTCGCTCAGCGCGGCCGGCAGCGGCAGCACGCACACGCCGTTGGCGTGGCGCGTCAGCGCGGTCTGCACGAAGACCTGGTCGAAGCGGCGCAGGTTGCGCACCGCCTCGACGAAATGGAAACCCGGACTCAGGTTGAGGTAGAGCGCACCGTCGCGGGCCGGCAGGCCCAGGTCGGTCAGCAGCACTTCGGCGCGGGCATCGGTCTTGGCGTGGCGTGGCAGGTGGCGGCGCGCCGCCGCGGCCAGGTTGACCGCCAGGCTGGTCACGCCCACGCCGGCGCGCGCGCCCAGCAGCGCCACGATCTTGCCCTGGCGCGCGGCCTCGGCCGGGCGCACCTGCTCGCTCGGCACGGCCAGGCGCTTGACCACGGCCTCGGCCTCGACCGGCGCATCGCGCAGGTCGATGAAATCCTTTACGCCCGCGCGCAGCGCGGCCAGCATCACGCCGGGCTCGCCGGCCTGGCCCACGGCCACCAGCGGCAGGCCGGGGAAGAGCCGCTGCAGCTGCTCGGCCAGCCGCGCCGACGGCGCCGCGAGTTCCGCCGAGAAATGCAGGAACACCAGGCCCGGGCGCAGCTCGGAGACGCGCTCGATAAAGCCTTCGTGGGCGCCGCCATCGGCTACCAGCGTGCCGAGCGTGCCGATGACCTTGCCCAGCCAGTCCCTGACTTCGCCCTGCGTTGCGTGCAACAGAAAATAGTCCATCTCTCCGCCTCAAAGCTGTTGGCCATGCCAGCCGGCATGGCCGGCGGCTATTTCGAGAAACCCGGCAAAGTCGGGTCCGCGTATTCGCCCAACATGTACCAGCCCCACACATTGGGGCTGGCACTGGTGCGGCCGTCGGCACCGACGGCCTGCGCCGCCGGCGAGTTCTTCGCCATCGGCTTCACCAGGCGCGGCGTGACGACGATCATCAGCTCGCGGTCTTCCTGGTGGAAGTTCAGGTTCTTGAAGAACACGCCGATCACCGGCAGGTCGCCCAGCACCGGCACCTTGTTGACATTGCTGACGGTGTTGCGGCTGACCAGCCCGCCGATCACGAAGCTCTCGCCATCGCCCAGCTCGACCGTGGTGTCGGCGCGGCGCGTGACGATGGCCGGCACCACCGCGCCGTTGATCGAGATGCCGCGCGAGGGATCGAGGTCGCTGGCCTCGGGCGCAACCTTCAGTGCGATGCGGTCGGCCGACAGCACCGTGGGCGACACCGTCAGCCCGATGCCGAACGGCTTGAACTGGATCGTGGTGGTGCCCAGCGCCTGCGGCACCGGGATCGGGATCTCGCCGCCGGCCAGGAAGCTGGCGCTCTGCCCCGACAGCGCCACCAGGCTGGGCTCGGCCAGCACGCGTGCCAGGCCGTTGGCCTCCAGCAGGCTGATGTTGGCGAAGATGCCGTGCGTGAGCGACGCCGCCACCAGGTTGAAGGCATTGCTCATCGGCGATGCGATATCGGCGGTGAAGCTGCCGGGCGCGCCGCCGCTGCCCGGCGTGAAGGTGAACTTGTTCAGCGTCGACGGCGAGAACGTGCCGAAGGCAAAGCCGGAGTTGTTGCGGAAGAAGTTGATGCCGACTTCCTTGAGCACGGTCTTGCTGATCTCCACCACCTTGACGTCGACCTGCACGGTGCCGCTCAGCGGCACGGTGGAGCGGTCCACCACCAGGCCGGGCTTGCCGTCGGTCTTGCCGGCCGTGGCCGCTCGCGCCGCGGCTTGGGCGCGCGCGGCGCCATAGGCGTCGGGCGACTGCCCGGTGATGGTGGCGCCGGCTGCCGAGTAGCCCAGCTGCGCGCCGTTGGCATCGGGCGCGATGGCATCGACCTGCACGCTGTAGTTCTGCGGCTCGGCGCTGCCGCGCGTCCACACCATCACGTCGGTAACGCCAGGCTGTTTGGCCACCAGCAGCACGCTGGGCGCGCCGCGGGTGCGCAGGATCAGCGCATCGGCGACCGCGGGGTTGCCCACGGCGACGCGCTCGACCGGCTGCGCGCTGCGCAGCTCCTTCTGCGCGCCGGCCATCAGGCGCAATGTCCGCGCGGTGGCGGCGTCCTGCGCCTGCGCGCGCGGTGCCAGCGCGCACCATGCCGTGGCGGCGATGATGGCGGCAAGCGTGAGCTGCATCAGCCGGCGGCGCAGCGTCACGGCATGGGCGGGTAGATTCTGGATTGGCATGCGATGGGCGCCCACGTTCTTATTCGATCTCGCGCTTGCCGGCGCGGATCACTTCCACGCCAGCGCGTTCCCTGGCTTGTGCCGGCGCCGGCGACGCGGCCACCTGCAGCGGCCGCGGTGCCGGCGCTGCCGCCGGTGCGCGCGCGGCCGGCGCGCCGTTGCTGGCGGCGAGCCCGGACAGCAGCACGCCGGCAGTGGCCTTGTCGGTGGCGGCGCGCGGGGCGTCGGCGGGAATGCCGGCGCGCGCGGCCAATGCGGGCGGGAGTTCGGCAAACATGCCGTCGCTCGGCATGGCCGGGTCTAGCGGATTGCGCAGCGCCAGCATCAGGCGCCCGGAGTGCTGCGCCATCGCCAGCCGGCTGACCTGTTCCAGCGGCACCGACAGCACCGCGGTCTTGGCGCCTTCCTGGCGCGCCATCATCTGTTCCGGCTTGGCCGCCTGCGGCCGGTTGACCGAGGCCACGCCGTAGGCCAGCACGCGCAGGCGCGACAGCAGCATGCGGGCCTGGCTGTCGGGGATTTCCTGCTGGTCGCGCCGCAGCACCAGGAACACATCGACATAGTCGCCCGGCTGCACCTGGTTGCCGACGCCGATGACCTCATCGACCGACACCGCCACCGCGCGCTCGCCTTCCGGCACCTGCGCGGCCAGGCCGGACAGCAGCTGGCTTTCCAGCACCGGCACGTTCGCGCCCAGCGCCACCAGCGGCACCTGCCCGGTCACGCGCGCCACGTCGCGGTAGGCGCCGGCGGGATCGATCGGCAGCATCTCCACCTTGAGCGCCTCGGCATCGAGCGGCTTGCCGGCCTCCGCCGGGCGCGTGGTGACTACCACCGGATGCAGCGGCCTGGCGCCTGCCGATGCCTCGGGCTGAGTTGGCTGGCGTCCTACCTGCCACGCCAGCAGTGCGAGCAGCAAGGCCAGGCCCAGCAGCACGACGGCCAATAATCGGATCTGCTTGCTGGTCATGCGGAAATCCTGGGTTCGGGCATGGGGCGATTCGTCATGCGCATCAGATATCGGGAGAGAGCTGGACCATGGCCGAGCCCGACAGCGAAGCCGGCAGCGGCACCATCGGCACCGCGGGCATGATGTTGGTGGTGGTCAGGGTCAGCGTGACCTGTACGCAGACATCGGCCGAGCCGGCCGCGCAGGGCACGGCCGCGGCGACGCCGGCGGGCGGGATCAGGTCACGGATGGATGCGGGTAAGGTGCCGCGCGCCATCGCGGCCGCGGCATTGACACGTGCCTGCTGCGTGGCGGCAAGGCTGGTGCCGGCTACGCCTGCCGGATAGCGCAGCGCGGCGCGCGCGCCTTCCTCGGCGGCCAGCGTCAGCACCTGCTGCAGCGCCAGCATCACGCCGTAGTACACGATGCCGATCACGATGGTGATCAGCACCGGCGCCACGATCGCAAACTCGATCGCGGCGCTGCCGGCGCCCTGGGAGCGCCGGCTGATCTTCCTGTTCACCCTTGCGTGCAACAACATCTGAAACCCCGGTCTCTTGGTGTTCCGCCGCGCCGACCGGCGGCGCGGCCTGCTGGCCTCAAGCCATTCCGGCTATTGGCCCGCAGCCATCCAGACCAGCACTCCCACGGCCAGGTACGCCGCATACGGGATGCCGCGCGCGAGCGAAAACTGCGCCGTAGGAAGGGACTGGTCCTGGGAATGCAGAGCGTGATCCGCGGCCGGCGTGCGGCGCGCCAGTGCCAGCGCCAGCAGCGCGTGCACCAGCCCGAGCAGGCTGCCGACGACCCATGCCACCACCAGCCCTTGCGGACCGGTGAACAACCCCGCCACCGTCAGGAACTTGACATCGCCCGCGGCCATGCGCCCGAGCGCGTAGACCGGCAAGGTGACGGCAAGACCCAGCCCCGCGCCGGTCAGGCGCGCGGCCAGCGGCGGTTCCGCGGCCTGTCCGGCGACCAGTGCCAGCCCGAGGGCCAGCACGGCAATCGCCAGCAGGAGGTTCGGAACCCGCCGGTAAGCGAAGTCTGTGTAGAGGGTCGCCGCGCAGAGGAGCGCGGCAATCACGCTAGTCTCGTTAGAGAAGCCGGTTTCTCTTTATGTAGTGAACCAGCCCTTGACCTTGACGGAGAGCCGTTCAAAGCTCGCGTCGAGCTCAGTGCCAAGCTTTCCGGCGCCAACGGTAATAGCTAAAGCGACGAGGCCCACGATCAGCCCATATTCAATAGCCGTCGCCCCGCGCTCATCTTTAATAAAGCGTGCAATGAGTCGTTTCATGATTTCTGACACTCCCGAGTGATCTGATGCCGCGATCACGCTTCCCCCGTTCGATTATCACGGTGCTCTGTGGCCCGCTCTTTTATCGACTATTCACGCTTGCTGCGCTTTTTTTATAAGACATGGTATGTCTCAACCATACCCCTCCCTCGGGTGATAGTAATGACCCGAAGGGGTTAAAGCACGCGTTTGAAACGCGCCGGCTCGCAGCTTGTTAAAGAACAAGCGGGCCGGTGCAAACCGGCCCGCAGCCTGGCCATGCCGGCATCTCAGCCGCGTAGCCAGGCGGAATAAAAAGATGCGCTGCGACGGGGTGATGAGCGACAGCGCACCGTGAAAACACCTATGCGGGTTGAGACATTTCAGTGGAGCAGCCCGCCCAGGATCGGCAGTTGCGGCTTGCTGTCGCCGCCGCCCGAGCCGCCCCCGGCACTGCCGCCGACCCCGCTCTTGATGCCGCCGACCAGACCGGTGACCGGGGCCAGCAGCGCACCGACCGGACCCGGTGCACCGCCACCGGCACCGCTGTCGCCGCTGCCGGGCTTGACCAGCGGCAGGCTGCCGAGCAGGCCGCCGAGCGCATTGCCGCCGTGGCTGCCATCGCTGCCCTGGCCGTTGCCGGCGCCGGCCAGCGGCAGGTTGTTCAACAAGCCGCCCAGCGGGTTGCCGCCGGTTTGGCCGTTGCCGTTGACCAGCACGCCGACCGCGGCAACGGTCTTGCCGGCCTCGGTCACCACGCCGCCAAGCGGCGCGACCACCGGGGCCTGCGTATTGCCGAGCATGCTGCCGCCGGTGGCCACCGTATTGCCGACCTTGTAGAGCAGACCGTCGGCCGGTCCGCCGAGGCGCGTGGCCGCGCCCAGCGTCTGGGTACCGTCGGTGACCTTGCTGGTCAGCGGCACGATGACCTTGCTGAGCGAGTTGGTGACCTGCGCGACGGCGCCATCGGACAGCACCGTCTGCAGCTTGTCGCCGCCGCCCTGCACCGCCGTGCCGACCTTCGTGACCAGGCCGCCCACCGGCGTGGTCAGCGGTGCCAGCGGCGCCAGCTTCTCGGTGCCCAGGCCCTGCACCAGCGCGCCGCCGCTGACCACGGCGTCGCCCACTTCGCGCACCACGTTGCCGGTGCTGGACACCGTCACGCCCACCGGGTTGTCGACCGAGCCCATCTGCCCGAGCCCGTCGCGCACGCCGGCGCCGAGCGCGCCGACCGCTTCGCCCGCATTGACCACCACCCCGCCGGCGCCCTTGCGTGCGTCGGTGGGCAGCAGCGGCAGCGGCGCGTCCTGGATCGACTTGCCGATCTCGCTGACGGCATTGCCCGCCGACACCACGGTATTGCCCGCGCCTTCGGTGACCTTGGCGGTCGGCGTGGTCTGCGCGGCGGCCGGCGGCGGCGGCGTGACCGGCGTATCGGCGCCGCCGCCGCTGGGCTGCGGATTGGCGCCGCTGCCGCCGCCGCTCGACGAGCAGCCCGACATCAGCAAGGCAAGGGCGGCGACGCCGGCCGCGGCCAGCGAGGTCATGGAAAGCGGTGCGGGATGCTTGGTCTTCATTGTGCTTCTCCTGTCTGGTTGGCCACGGCACTGCCGGGCCGTCTTTTCTTGTGAACCGCCGCATGGAATGCCGACGAGCGCCCGGTTGTCCCGCTTTGTTCGACCTGCCTGCCATCCCCATCAGCCATGGCAACACGGTGGAACGCGAAATCGTCGGCGCGTCGGGATCGGGAATGGCAAGGCGCGTGCCAGCGTGGCAAGGTGGACTGGCACACACACCGGCGAACTGCCTGCATGCCTTGCGCGGCGCGGCCTGCCGGGCGGACCGGGGTGGCGGCGAAGCGCGCGCGGACGGTGCCGCGGCAGCGCGAAACGCGTTACGTGCTACGTAACGTGTTCCGTGCACGCGGGAACACGCCGAAGCGGCGTGGCAGGCCCCGCGGCGGCTTACCGCGCACCGCTTCGCCGATGCTGGTTTGTTCCCCGCGCACGACACACGTTACGTAACGCGTAACGCGCCACGCTCTCCATGCCAACGCGCCGGCGGACCTCGCGGCGCTTCCCGCGGTCACCGTGCAGGCCGCATGCCGCAAGGCCTGGCGGGTGCCATACCCGACTTCGGCAGGGTCTGTGCGGTAGCACGCCAAAGCGCTGGCATACCGATTGCGCCATCACCGTCACCGCCGCACGCAGCAGACAAACGCGTTGCGCGGCCGAGCGATTGAAACGACGGGAATGAAGGAACAGACCATGCGCAAACAACAACTCGCCGTAACGGCACTCCTGGCAACCCTGCTGACCCTGGGTGGCTGCGCCAGCGGCAGCGGCTCGACCTCGATGGGCACCAGCGATACCGCTGGCACGAATGGGGGTACCAACGGCGGTACCAATGGCGGCAACAACGGAGGCACCGGCGGCACGGGTGGCGGCACCGACCTGGCCGGTGGCGGCACCGGGGGCACGGGCGGCACCGGTGGCGGCAGCGGCGGAACCGGTGGTGGCAATGGTGGCAACACCGGCGGCAATACCGGTGGTGGCGAGACGCCCACCGCGCTGACCCCGACCGCCACGGTGATCGACAACGCCGGCACGGTGCTGGGCAATACGGGCAGCACCGTCGGCGACCTCGGCAACCAGCTTGGCAACGCCAACCTGCCGCTGTTGCCGGGCCAGACCCAAAGCGGGCTGGGCGGCGTGGTGGCGGCGACCGGCGATGCCGTCGGCGCACTGGCCACGGGCCTGCAATCCGGGCTGGGCAGCATGCCCAATTCGACCAACCCGGTCGGCACCACCGTCGCCAGCACCGGCAACGTGGTGACCGAACTGGGCAAGGCGGTGACCAGCGCCGGCACCGCGGTGAGCGGCCTGGGCACCGGCCAGCTGGCACCGCTGGCGCCGCTGACGTCGCCGCTGGGCGCGGTGGTCGGCACGCTGGGCAATACCGTCGGCAACACCGGCGGGACGCTGACCTCGGTGTTGTCGAGCGGCGCGGTCGAGCAGGTGACCATCACCACCAGCAAGCTGATCGTGCCGATCACCTCGCAACTGACCAGCACCACACAGTCACTGGGCGCGGCCACCGGCCTGGGCGCCCCGACCAGCAGCCTGCTCGCGACCGTGGGCGGCGCGCTGGCCACCGCCGGCACCAAGCTGCAACAGACCAACACGCCGGTGGTCGCGGGCGTCGGCGGCGTGGTCAACGCCACCGGCACCACGGTGGCCTCGCTCGGCGGCGCGGTCAACGGCCCCGCCAGCGGCGGCGGGCTGGGCGCGCTGGGTCCGGTACTGGCACCGGTTACCACGCTGGCCGGGGGGCTGGCAGGCGGGGCAGGCGCCGGCGGCACGGGTTCGCCGCTGGCGCCTGTCACCGGCCTGGTCGGCAGCGTCACCGGAGGGCTGACCGCCGCCACCGCCAACACGCCGCTGGCTCCGGTCACGTCGCTGGTCAGTGGCGCGGTGGGCGGCCTGGGCAGCGCCACTGGCGGAGTCGGTGGCTCGCCGCTGGCGCCCGTCACCAGCCTGGTCAGCACCGTCACCGGCGGCCTGGCCTCGGCCACGGCCAGCACACCGCTGGCCCCGGTCACCGGCGCGGTAAGCGGCGTGGTGACTGGCGTGGTCGGTGGCGCGGTCGGCAGCGTTGGCGGCGCAACCGGCGGCACTGGCACCACCAGCCCGCTGGCGCCCGTCACCAATGTCGTCTCCGCCGTGACCGGCGGCGCCACCACCACCGCGGGCAGCACCACCAACAAGGGCTCGACCACCGGCCCCGTCGGTGGCCTGGTCGGCGGCTTGCTCGGCGGCCTGACCGGCGCGCTCGGACAGAAGTAATCCTGCCTTGGCCGCTGCCCCGGCGATCGTTTGATCACGGGCAGCGGTGCTCACCTGATTCAACGTAGCGGCCACGCGCTGGACCGGCAGTATCGGCCAGCAGGCGCCCGGGGGTAGCGGCAATCCCCACGCCGGTGGCACGCGACGTCAATAGCCGCAGTGTTTCTTACAGGGGTTTTGCCATGCGTGCACGTCATCGCGTTGCCGCGCTGCTGGTCGGCGTCGGCGCGTTCCATCACGGCCTGGTCCAGGCCGATCCGCGCAGCCCGGTCCAGGGCGATCCGACCCAGACGCTTCCCAAGATTGCGCCGGCCCGGCCCGACAGCCGCGTGACCGTGCAGGTCGAGCGGCCGCAGCCTGCCATGCAGGACCTGCTCAACGCGCGCCTGACGCCGCGGCGCTTTCGCATCGAGGGCGCGAAGACGCTGCCGTTCGAGGAAGTGGCCGCGCAGTTCCAGCCGCTGGCCAACCGCGAGATCACGGTGGCGCAGCTGCTGGAAGCCGCCAACGCGGTGACGCAGATGTACAAGGCGCGCGGCTACCCGCTGTCGTTCGCGTTCGTGCCGGCGCAGGACTTTGCCAACGGCGATGTGCTGGTCACGGTGGTGGAAGGCTACGTCGCCAAGGTAACGGTGACCGGCAAGGCGGGCCCGACCGAGCGCCGCCTGCGCGCCATCGCCGAGAAGCTGCAGCAGGACCGCCCGCTGCGGCAGGACCGCTTCGAGCACTACGTCAACGCGCTGGCGCTGCAGCCCGGGCTGCAGGTGGCGGCCACGGTGCAGCCGCCCACCACCACCGACGGCGCCTGCGAGATGGTGCTCGAGGTCAAGCGCAAGCCCTTCACCTTCGGCACCGGCATCGAATACATGTCGCCGGGCCTGCGCGCCATCGCCACGGCCACCACCAACAGCCTGACGCCGCTGGGCGAGCAGATCTCGGTGTCGGCGCTATTCCCGAAGGGCCGCGACAGCGAGGAATACTACGCCGCCAGCTATGCGCAGCCGATCGGCACCGAAGGGATGGTGGCGCGGCTCAATGCCTCGCACTACCGCGGCGTGCCGCAGAATGCAACGCTGGCGCCGATCGGCTTCAACCCGCGCTATGTCAACGACACCAAGCGCATCGGCGGCACCCTGAGCTATCCGCTGCTGCTGTCCAACGCGCATACGCTGACGCTGACCGGCGGCGTCTACGGCGCCGACCAGTTCGAGCGCTATACCCATACCGCCACCGGCACGCGCGTGACGCTCGGCACCAACGTGCGCGTGGCCACCGCGGAGCTGACCTATCTGCAACGCGGCGAAGGCGTCAGCCGCAACGCCACGCTGGGCCTGTACAAGGGCTTCGATGCGCTGGGCGCGAGCCGCCAGAACAACAGCAACGACCTCAGCTTCTTCCGTACGCGACTGCTGCTGTCGCAGTCGAAGGACCTGCCCGCGGGCTTCGGCCTGACCGTGGCCGCCGCCGGCCAGTACAGCGGCGACCGGCTGGCCTCGGGCGAGCAGATCAGCTTTGGCGGACGCTTCTTCGGCCTGGGCTACCCCGCGGGCGAAGTCGCGGGCGACAAGGGCTGGGGCGCGTCGGCCGAAATCAGCCGGCTGTTCCTGCCGGACCTGACCTATCTGCGCACGATCCAGCCCTATGTGTCGGCCGACGTGGCGCGCGTGTATTCCAACAGTGTGTCGCTGTCGCACCGCAGCCTGTCGTCGGTGGCGCTGGGGGCGCGCTTCTCGGACCGGCGCTACTACACGCTGGACCTGTCGCTGGCGCAGCCGGTCGGTGACAAGCCGACCAATGCCAGCCGCCGTTCGCCGCGCATCAACATGATCTATTCCTACCAGTTCGACTGAGTCCTGGCTTTTCCAAGGTTCCCTGCACGGCCGGCGGCAGTTCGGCGCCGGCCGATTTTTTGCGATGGCTGCGACATACCGGCCGCACTGCCGGTGCCTCCATTTCGCAACACTTTTGACATCCGACAAGCAAGGTAACGCGGCCCAGCCTTGACCAGTCAACCATCTCCAAATGATAATTCATCTCATTACCACTTCGATTCGCAATTAAGAGAGGCGTAAAGTGCAGCATTCGGCAGTCACAACAAGAAAGAGCCACGGGAAGCTGGGTGCCATTTCACAATTGACCGGCATGGTCGGCGCCGCAGTCGCCGCAGCGCCGGTTGCCGCGCAGGAAGCACCCAAGCCGGTCAACCTGCCGCAGGTAACGGTTACCGGCGACAGCGGTTTCAAGGCGGAAAGCTCGTCGTCGATCAAGAATCCCGAGCCGCTGCGCGATACGCCGCGCTCGATTACCGTCATTCCGCAGGAAGTGATCCAGAGCACCGGCTCGACCACGCTGACCGACGTGCTGCGCACGGTGCCGGGTATTGCGTTCGGCGCGGGCGAGGGCGGCAACCCGGTCGGCGACCGGCCGTTTATCCGCGGCTATGACGCGCAGGCCAGCACCTTCCTCGACGGGTTCCGCGATATCGGCGCGCAGTCGCGCGAGCTGTTCAACGTCGAGAGCGTCGAAGTGACCAAGGGCCCGGCCGGCGCCTACGACGGCCGCGGCTCGGCCGGCGGCAGCATCAATATCACCAGCAAGGCGCCCCGGCTGGGCAATTTTGCCGAAGGCAATATCGGCGTCGGCAATGCGCAGTACGTGCGCGGCACCGCCGACGGCAACTGGCAGTTCGCCGACCACGCGGCGTTCCGCCTCAATGCGATGTTCTACGACCAGGACGTCGCCGGCCGCGATGCCGTGCACCAGAAGCGCTGGGGCGTGGCGCCATCGGTGGCGTTCGGCCTGGGCACCGACACGCGCCTGACGCTGTCGTACTACCACATGCAGACCGACGACATCCCCGACGTCGGCATCCCGTACAACAACCCGGCCTTCACCCCGCGGCGCGACGGCCGGCCGCGCACGCGCCAGGCCGGCGACGGCTCGCCGGTCAACGTGCCGCGCAGCACCTACTACGGCCTGCTCGACCGCGACTTCCGCAAGGACCAGGCCGACATGGGCACGATCCGCTTCGAGCACGATTTTTCGCCGGCGCTGAAGTTCCGCAACCAGACCCGCTTCTCGCGCACCAACCAGGACTACATCTACACGCAGCCTGACGACAGCAAGGGCAACATCTACTACGACCTGCTCTGGCGCCGCGTGAACACGCGCTATTCCACCGTGCGCACGGTGGCCAACCAGACCGACCTGTCGGGCGAGTTCCTGACCGGCGCGATCAAGCACAAGTACGTGTTCGGCGTAGAGTTCTCGCAGGAAAAGAGCGAGAACGACAGCTACAGCGTCGACACCGGCAACAGCAGCTGCCCGAACGGCGCTGGGGCCGCCGGCGGCTACAACTGCACCACGCTGCTGAACCCCAACCCCAACGATCCGTGGGCCGGCAGCATCGCGCGCGCCAACAACCCGACCAACGCCAAGACCAACACGGCGTCGGTGTACCTGTTCGACTCGGTCGAGCTGAGCAAGCAGTGGATCGTCAATGGCGGGGTGCGCTTGGACAGCTACCGCTCGAGCTTCACCGCGGCGCGCGCGGCCAATGGCTCGCGCGCCGAATACTCGCGCGACGACAACCTGTTCAACTACCAGTTGGGCGTGGTGTACAAGCCGGTCGAAAACGCCAGCTTCTATGTGTCGTACGGCACCTCGTCGACCCCCGCCGGCGCGTTCCTGGCGCAGGGCTCGGACCCCAACGGCCTGGCCCCGGACCGCAGCGGCAACCGCGGCGACCAGCTCGCGCCCGAAAAGAACCGCTCGTTCGAACTGGGCACCAAGTGGGATGTGCTGAAGAACCGCCTGGCCCTGACCGCGGCAATCTTCCGCATCGAGACCACCAACGCCCGCATCGTGCAGCAGGACGGCACCGCCGCCATGGCCGGCAACAAGCGCGTGGACGGCTTCGAGCTGGGCTTCTCCGGCAACCTGACCGAGAAGTGGGCCATGTTCGGCGGCTACACCCACCTGAAGAGCGAGCTGCGCAACAACGGCGGCGCCGGCGCGGCCTTCGGCCAGACCAACGGCCAGGCGTTCCCGAACACGCCGGAAGACAGCTTCAGCCTGTGGACCACGTACCAGCTGCTGCCCAACCTGACCATCGGCGGCGGCGCGTACTACGTGTCGAAGGTCTGGGGCAACCAGGGCACCAACAAGTGGGTGCCGCCGTACTGGCGCTTCGATGCGATGGCCGCATACCGCATCAACAAGAACGTGGCACTGCAGCTGAACGTGCAGAACCTGACGGACAAGACCTACTACAGCCAGGCCTATACCTCGCACTATGCGACGGTGGCCCCGGGCCGCACCGCGGTGCTGAACCTGAACCTGCGCTACTGAGCGCGGCGGCCCCAAGGCCGCACTGCGCAACACGCGGCACGCGGCCAGCTCCGGTCGCGTGCCGCTTTGCCTTTCAACCGAAGCCCCTTGTATGGATACCCTGCCCTTTCGCGTCGCCACGCCGGTCGAACTCGAACAGCTCGGTCCCGCCGGACTGCGCGACAAGCTGGCCGGCCCGCCGCATCTGGCGCTGCCGTGGCTGGGCGGCGCCGCAGTGGCAGGCCATCTGGACGCGCAGATGGTGCTGGGCCAGTGGTTCCTGGCCGGCCATGGCGTCGCACGCGACCCGGTGCAGGCGTTCGCGTGGTTCAAGCACGCGGCGCACGCCGGCCATGCGGGCGCGGCCAACCTGGCCGGCCGCTGCTACGAGAACGGCTGGGGCACCGCGCCGGACGCGCGCGCCGCCGCGCACTGGTACATGCTGGCGGCGGAGCGCGGCTCGGACTGGGGCATGTACAACCTGGCCACGGCGCTGGTGCTGGGCCACGGCGTCGTCGCCGACCGGCGCGCCGCGCTCGGCTGGTACCAGCGCGCGGCGGCGCTGGGCCATGCCAAGTCGCTCAATATCCTGGGCGGCTTCCACGAAGACGGCTGGGAGGTGGCGCAGGATCCGGCGCGCGCGGTCGCGTACTACCGCCAGTCGGCCGAAGGCGGCGACTTCCGCGGCCAGTTCAACTATGCGCGCATGCTGGCGCTGGCGGGGCGCGAGGCCGAAGCGCAGCAGTGGATCCGGCTGGTGCCGCAGACCGCCACCGGGCCCTTTATCGACAAGATGCTCGCGTTCCTGCGCGACGCGCCGCAGCAGGCGCTGCAGCGCCTGTACGCGCATGCCAGCCAGGCGGTGCAGAACCCGCAGCCGATGCCGCAGGCCGCTGGCGCGGCCTGAACGCAGCGGGCGATCAGGTCACGCGGAAACCCACCTTCAACGTGACCTGGTAGTGCGCGATCTTGCCATTCTGGATATGGCCGCGCGTTTCCACCACTTCGAACCAGTCGATGTTCTTGATGGTCTCGCCGGCCTTGGCGATGGCGCTCTGGATGGCCTGGTCGCAGCCGTCTGGCGAAGAGCCGACGATCTCGACCAGCTTGTAGGTGTGGTTCGTCATTGCCTCTCCTTGGCGGCCGCGGCCGCATGGGTTGCATCCATCATAGGCGCCGGCCGCGGATAGTCCCAAGGCTGCGGCGCGACGCCCTACACACCGCAACACCGGCCACAGATCCTGTTACACAATCCCGCTTTGCCAGTGGCGTATGCGGCTGCTACGCTGCGTTCCCGCCCCGGACAGGTGCGGCGCGCGGCGCGCGCACGCTGTCCTTCACCGACGCCAAGATCCGCCGTGACTTATCGCTTCATTCGCCGGGCCGTGCTGGGCCTGGGCCTGGCCACCGCCCTGTCGGCCTTTACTTCGTTCAGTCCCTTCGCGCTGCTGGCGCACGCCCGTTCGACCTCAACCTTCGACCAGGTGTCCGAAACCATCGCCGACAGCATCAGCGAGACCTTCAACGATGCCATCGCCAATCACTTCCCCGCGCGCACCGGCAAGCCCGCGCAACCGGCCCAGCCGCCCGACGCCAGGCCGCTGCCCAGCAAGCCCTTTGCCGATGGCAGCGGCTACACGCTGTGCTTCGTGCCGGATGGCGCGAGCTGCCAGGCGCTGCTGATCAATGCCATCCGCAGCACGCGCCAGCGCCTGCTGATCCAGGCCTATTCGTTCACCAGCGCGCCGATTGCCGAGGCCGTGGCGCAGGCGCACCGGCGCGGCGTCGACGTGCGCGTGATCCTGGACAAGAGCCAGCAGAGCGAGCGCTATACCAGCGCCACCTTCCTCAAGCACGCCGGCGTGCCGGTGGTGATCGACAACAAGCCCGCGATCGCCCATAACAAGGTGATGGTGTTCGACGACCAGGCGGTCTTCACCGGATCGTTCAACTTCACCAAGTCGGCGCAGGAGCGCAATGCCGAGAACGGCATGCTGATCCGCGGCGACGCGGCGGTGGTCAAGGCCTATACCGACAACTGGCACAAGCGCTACCGGCAGTCGCGCGCGTACTGAAGGCAGCCCGACGGCCACCTGCACGATGCGGCGCGTGGTGGCACACTGGCGGGCTGACATTGCGGCAACCCCTGCCAAGTCCTTTCCGGAGAACCCTTTCCCATGACAGCCATTCCCGACAGCCAGTGGATCCGCGTCGACACCGCCGCGGGCAGCTTCGATGCCTATTTGAGCCTGCCGCCGGCGGGCGTGCAGCCCGGCGCGCCGGGCATCGTGCTGCTGCAGGAGATCTTCGGCGTGAACGAGCATATCCGCGCGGTGGCCGACCAGTACGCCGCCGACGGCTATGCCGTGCTCGCGCCTGACGTGTTCTGGCGCCAGGCCCCGCGCGTGCAGCTGGGCTACGAGGACGACGACATGGTGCGCGCCATGGCCTTGCGCAAGGCCGTGGACGTGTCCGCCGCGCTTGACGACATCGCCGCCACGGTGCAGGTGCTGCGCCAGCATACCGGCGCCGGCAAGGTGGCCGCGGTGGGCTACTGCTTCGGCGGGCTGCTGTCGTATCTGAGCGCGGCACGCGGTCTGGTGGATGCGGCCGTGCCCTTCTACGGCGGCGGCATCCAGAACCAGCTGCAGGAAGCCGCCAACATCCGCGTGCCGGTGCAGTTCCACTACGGCGCGCTCGACGCGCATATCCCGTCCGACGCCGTGCAGGCCGTGCGCGATGCGATGGCCGGCAAACCCGCCACCGAGATCCACGTCTACCCGCAGGCCGACCACGGCTTCAACTGCTGGGCGCGCGGCTCCTACCACCAGCCCAGCGCCGCCCTGGCGCACGGCCGCGCGCTGGTGTTCCTGTCGGCAACGCTGTAGTCCCCGTGAAAGGGCCGCCGGCTTGCCATGGCAAGCCGGCGCGCCTTATCCTCGGCGCTTGGCTTCAAGACTTGCTGGACCCCAACCATAACGATGGAGACCACCATGCAGTCCGAGCAGCAGCGCGCCCTGCGCAACACCATCCCCGACGCCATTGCCCGCGCGGTGCGGCGCAGTCCGGACAAAACCGCGATCCGTTTCGGCGAGCGGTCCTGGACCTACCGCCAGCTCGATGACGCCACCGCGCGCATCGCTGGCGCGCTGGCGCAGTGGGGCCTGCGTCCCGGCGACCGGGTTGCCGCCTTTGGCAAGAACTCCGACGCCTATGTGCTGTTGTGGCTGGCCTGCCTGCGCGGCGGCCTGATCCATGTACCGGTGAATTTCTCGATGACGCGCGCCGAGGCCGAGTACCTCGTCACGCAGTCGGGCGCCAGCGCGATCTTTGCGGATCCGGCGCTGGCCGACCGCGTCGACGGTCTGCCCTGGAAGGTCCGCGGTACCCTGCACGGCGGCGATGGTCGCACCGATATTCTCGCCGCTGCCGCCGACGGCCCCGCCGTGCCGGTGTCCGAAGCCCTTGCCGACACCACGCCCGCGCAGATCCTTTACACCTCCGGCACCACCTCCGCGCCCAAGGGGGCGGTGCTGACGCATCGCGCGCTGCTGGCCGAGTACGTCAGCACCATCGCCGCCTGCGATATCCGCGCGTCGGACTATTCGCTGGCCGCGCTGCCGCTGTACCACTCGGCGCAGATGCATGTGTTCCTGATGCCGCTGCTGCTGTGCGGCGGCACCACGCTGATCGCCGACAGCCCGGAAGCCGGCTATTGCCTGCGCACCATCCACGCCGAGCGCATCACCAGCTTCTTTGCGCCGCCGACGGTCTGGATCGCGCTGCTGCGCCATGCGGAATTCGATCCGGCCCGGCTGGGCGCGCTGACCAAGGCCTACTACGGCGCCTCGATCATGCCGGTGCCGGTGCTGCTGGAGCTGCAGCAGAAACTGCCGGCGCTGCGCTTCTACAACTGCTACGGGCAAAGCGAGATCGGGCCGCTGGCCACGGTGCTGGGCCCCGACGAGCACGCCGCGCGTCCGGCCTCGGCGGGGCGGCCGGTACTGAACGTCGAGACCCGCATCGTCGATGAAACCCTGCAGGACGTGCCGCCGGGCGAGCTGGGCGAGATCGTGCATCGCTCGCCGCAGTTGCTGACGCACTACTGGGACAAGCCGGAGCAGACCGCCGAAGCCTTCGCCGGCGGCTGGTTCCATTCGGGCGACCTCGGCTACATGGATGCCGAGGGCTACCTGTATGTGGTGGACCGGATCAAGGACGTGATCAACTCGGGCGGCGTGCTGGTGTCGAGCCGCGAAGTGGAAGAGTGCCTGTACACCCATGGCGCGGTGGCCGAGGCAGCGGTGTTTGCGCTGCCGCACCCGAAGTGGGTCGAGGCGGTGACGGCGTGCGTGGTGCGCAAGCGCGGCCACGAGGGCGCCACCGAGGGCGAACTGATCGCGCATGCGCGCCAGGCGCTGGCGCCGTTCAAGGTACCCAAGCGCATCGTGTTCGTCGCGGACCTGCCGCGCAATACCGCCGGCAAACTGCTCAAGCGCCAGCTGCGCGAGGATTACGCGCAGCTGTTCGGCGCGGACTGACGCCCTCAGTACGGCACGGCCACGCCGTTCTCGATCCGGACGCGGTCGCCGATGCGCATCTGGTAGGCGTTGGACTGGGTCAGCGTCAGGTAGCCGTTGTCGCTGGTTCGCACGCGCACGCGGTAGGCCGGGGCACTGGTGCCGGTGCGCTTCTCGACCTCGTTGCCGGCCACCGCGCCCGCCACGGCGCCGCCGATGGTCGCCACGGTATTGCCGCGGCCGCCGCCCACCTGGTGGCCCAGCAGCCCGCCGACGATGCCGCCCACCACCGCGCCCGCGCCGCTGGTCGACGGCGGCTGGCCCGGCACCACCTCGATGCCCTCGACCCAGCCGTAGCGCACGCCGTAGGCCTGGTTGCCGTAGCCGTTGCCATAGCTGCCGTCCTGGTACGACGGCTGCGGATACGAAGATTGCGGGTAGGCCTGCTGCGGATAGCCTTGCTGCGGGTAACCCTGTTGCGGATAGCCTTGCTGCGGGTAACCGCTGATGGTGGTGCCGCTGCCGTAGCCGGTGTTGCCATAGCCGCCGCCGTAGCCCCCGCCATACCCCGCGCCATAGCCGTTGTCGTAGCCGTACGGCGTGGCACACCCGGCCAGCGCACCGGCGCCAAGCACCGCAAGCACAACCGAACGAAAGGGGATGGACATGTCAGGACTCCTGCGCGCTGCGCGTGTTGGGGAATGCGCGCGAGTCTAGGGCCGCCGCGGGCCAGCGGGTGTCACCGGAGCTTGTGATTGGTAACCGCCTGTAACCGCCGCCGGTGCCGGCGTGGCAGCGCTCAGCCGCGCTCCGCGCCGTCGTCGTTGAACTGCGTGATGCGGGCCACGCGGAACGCGCCGCGCAGCGATTCCAGCTCCGTACGGTGCAGCATCGCCAGCCGGTTCAGGTAGCGCTCGCCCTTGGCGGTCAGGTGCACCTGCACCACACGGCGATCTTCGGGATTGAGGCGCCGCTTGACCAACCCGGCGGCCTCGCAGCGATTGACCAGTGCCACCACGCCATGCTGCTTGGCCTGCAGGCGCTCGGCCAGTTCGCCGATCGAGGCCCAGTCCTTGTCGGCGCAGCCGCGGATATGCAGCAGCAACAGGTATTGCTGCACCGTCAGCCCCTCCCCGCGCGCCGCGTCTTCGGAGAACCGCAGGAAGCGGCGCAGCTGGTAGCGGAAGTCGGACAGTGCCTCGAAGTCGGCCTTGGTAAGCGGGGCGGGTTGCGGCGACGAGGCGGACTTGCTGGGCATGGGCGGCAAAAAACGCAAAAGGGAATGAAGGCGCGGCAATCCGCGCA
This sequence comes from Cupriavidus taiwanensis, assembly GCF_900250075.1. Lineage (NCBI taxonomy): Bacteria > Pseudomonadati > Pseudomonadota > Betaproteobacteria > Burkholderiales > Burkholderiaceae > Cupriavidus > Cupriavidus taiwanensis. Next base: position 859,664 of record NZ_LT977071.1, on the reverse strand, counting down.
AGCCCGCGGCGGGCGCTCGCAATTATAGGGGCCGCACGGCACACCGGCAGCCGATCCCGGTTTGCGCCGTGCGCGCGCCCGGCTATGGCAGAATCTGTGCGGTTGCAGACACCTTCACCCGTCACCGGAAAACGCACCGATGTTCTCGGAAATCGCTCTCTTCCTGCTGGATACCGTCTTTACCCTGTTCGGCATGGCGCTGCTGCTGCGCGTCTGGATGCAGCTGACGCGGCTGCCCACGCGCAACCCGGTCTCGCAGGGCGTGTTCCAGATCACCGACTGGCTGGTGCGGCCGCTGCGCCGGATCATCCCGGGCGTGGGCGGCATCGACTGGGCCACGATCCTGGCCGCATGGCTGACCGCGGTGGTGTTTCTGGCTTTGGTCGCGCTGATCAGCGGAATCGACCTGCCCGGCTTCGTGCCCGCCATGCTGCTGACCGCCGTGCTCTATGTGCTGAAGTGGTCCATCAGCCTGGTGATGTGGGTCACGCTGCTGATGGCGATCCTGTCGTGGGTCAACCCGCATTCGCCGATCACGCCGGCCATCGACCACCTGACCGCGCCGGTGCTGCGCCCGATCCAGCGCGTGGTGCCGCGCCTGGGCGGTTTCGATGTCTCGCCGCTGGTGCTGTTCGTGATTGCGCAGATTCTGCTGATGGTCCTCGCCCGGCTGGGCGCTGGCATCATCGGCCTGCACTGACGGAATCCGGGGCGCAGGGCCGGCGCAACGCCTTCAGCCCGCTGCGCCCTCAGCCCGCGGTGCGGGCCTCTCCCGGTGCCAGCCCGTCCGCGGCGGCATCCAGTCCGCCATCCCGCGCCGCCTCGGCATCCCCTTCGGGCGGCAGCTCCGACACCATCATCGATTCGATCGCTTCCATGAAGGCGCGCACCTTGCGCGGCTGCAGGCGCCGGTCCGGCAGCAGCGCGAACACGCGCAGCGGCGGCAGCGGATAGTCGGGCAGCACGCGCACCAGCCGCCCCTGTGCGACCTCGGCCTCGCAATAGATTACCGACAGCCGCGCGATGCCCAGGCCCGCCAGCGCGCCCTGCAGGCGCAGCTCGGCGTTGTGGGTCTGCATGCGCGGGCGGATCGGCACCGATACGGTCTGGCCGTCGCGGGTGAATTCCCAGACGGTGTCGCCGGGCGTGGTCAGCGTCGGCATATTGGCCAGGTCTTCCGGGCGCAATTGCGCCGGCAGGCTGGCCGCCAACGCCGGCGCGGCGAACAGGCCGCGTTCGACGTGGTAGATCCGGCGCGCCACCGTGCCGGAGTCTGGCAGGTCGGCGTCGACGATGACAAAGGCCACGTCGAAGCCGTCGCGGATCGGGTCGACCAGGCCCTGGGTGATTTCCACCGCCACATCCAGCGCGGGGTGTGCCGCCAGCGTGCGGCAGATCACGCCGCCCAGCTGCTGCGCGCCGAATTCATAGGGGGTGGCGATGCGAAGCACGCCCTGCACGCGCTCCTCGCGCGCCAGCGTTTCCTGGCGGATCTCGCGCAGCCGCGCAAACAGCGGCGCAACGTCGCGATAGACCGCCTTGCCGGCATCGGTGAGGCGCATGCGCCGCGTGGTGCGCTCCAGCAACTTGGCGCCGATGGCGGTTTCCAGCCGCGCCACGGCGGCCGACACGCGCGACTTGGGACAGTCGAGCTGCTCCGCCGCGGCCGTGAACGTGCCCTGCTCGACCACGCAGCAGAACGCCTCCCAGTCATTCCATTGGATTGTTTCGTTCACCGGACAATGTTTCCCTGACAAGCTGTAGTTCTCGACGCTGGGCCTACATTATGCTTGAGCGATGCAACAAACGCCTGTCCAGGCTGGATCGGACGCGCTAGCCCCCGCCGTTCCAGCCATCCCCGCCCCCGCCGCCCCCGGCATCAAGACCTCCCAGCGCCCGCGCATGCAGATCGCCAGTCACCCCGAGATGGGTCACTGGCGTCTTTCATTGTTCGGCCTGACGCTGGGTCTGGTGACCGGCATCGACTTCTCTTCCACGCTGATGATGGGCGTGGCCAGCCAGCATATCCAGGGCGGCGTCGGTGCCGCGCCGGAAGACTACCTGTACGCGATCTCGGCCTACGCCGCCACCGCGGTGCTGATGAACATGGTGCTCGACCAGCTCGCGCGCCGCATCACGTACAAGCGCTTCACCATGGTGTCGCTGCTGGTCTTCATCGCCGGCTCGCTGATCTGCGCGGAGTTTGCCAGCCCAGCCGGGCTAATCGGCGGCAAGGCAGTGCAGGGGCTGGGCGCGGGCGGCCTGTTCGCCGCCTCGCGCATCCTGGTCCAGCTGGTGTCGACGCCGGCCGAGCGCGCCCCGCTGATGCTGCGTTTCGGCGGCGGCGCGTTTTCGATGCTGGCGATCACGCCCTGGCTGACCAGCATCTTCCTGGACGATATCGGCTGGCGCGCAGTGTTCCTGTTCCAGGCCGGCATTGCGCTGCCGGTGCTGCTGTCGGTGGCGCTGACCTACCCCACGCGCGCGCCGCGCGATCCGCACCCGCCGGTGTCGACGCTGGACTGGACCGCCGCCATCGCCGCCGCGCTGGGCGCGCTGGTCTTTCTGCATACGCTGCAGGAAATGCGCTACACGCGCTTCTTCAGTTCGCTGGAAATGCCGCTGGCCGCGCTGTGCGGCGTGGCGCTGTTTGCCTTCAGCGGCTGGCGGCTGTATCGGCATCCGGACCCATGGATCGACTTCTCGCGCCTGGCGGGGCGCCAGTACCTGTACGGGCTGGGCTTCTACACGCTGTACTACCTGCTGTCGTCGGCGTGGTCGTTCCTGCTGCCGACGCTGACGCAGACCGGGCTGGGGCTGACCTTCCGCACCACCTGCATGCTGCTGTCGACCAGCGGCACGGTCTCCGCCATCGGCGCCATCGTGATCACGCTGGGCATGGCGCTGGTGTTCCGCAAGCGGCGCGTGATCGCGGCCGGCTTTATCGTCTACGCGTGCGCGGCGATGCTGCTGTCGGCCCAGCTGATGCCGGGCGCGCCGGACTACGCGCTGGTGCCGGTGGTGCTGCTCGAAGGGCTGACGCCGGTGCTGCTGATGGTGCAGGTGGCGTCGATGACCTATCTGGAAGTGCCGGTCGAGGATTTCTCGCACGCCTACCAGTTCAAGAACGTGTGCAAGCAGATCGCCTCGGCGATGGGCACCGGGCTGGCGAGCGTGTTCATGCAGGACGGCCTGGCGCAGCACCGCACCCACCTGGTCGAGCACATCACCCGCTTCAACCCGGCGCTGCAGATGCCCGATGCGCTGTCCGCGGCGGGACTGGCCAAACTGTCGCAGGAAGTCGACCGGCAGGCGACGCTGCTCGCCGGCATGGACCTGCTGCATGGCTTTGCCGCGCTGTGCGTGGCGGGGGCGGTGTTCGTGCTGGTGCAGCGCAGCTTCCGCTAAGGTCAGGGCTGGCCGCCGCGGCCCCGTCCTCGCCCGTCCTGGCCCTTCCTGGCCCGGCACTGGCGCAATGCCGGCATTTCCTCTACCCTTTCGGCCTTTCCGTGCCAATCCGGCGAACCGCGCCGGGCTACGCAGATGGCCAGTCCCACCGATTCCCGCCAGACCCCGCCGCCAGCATCGCCGACCGCCGACAGCGCCGCCGCGCCCGAAAAGCCGAGCGACAGCTATGTGCAGTCCTTTGCACGCGGGCTGTCGGTGATCCGGGCCTTCAACGCGCAGCACCCGGCCCAGACCCTGACCGAAATCGCCCAGGCCAGCGGCCTGACACGCGCCGGCGCGCGCCGCATCCTGCTGACGCTGGTGGGGCTGGGCTATGTGCAGGCCGACGGGCGCCTGTTCCGGCTCACGCCCAAGATCCTGGACCTGGGCTTCGCCTACCTGACCTCGATGCCGTTCTGGAACCTGGCCGAGCCAATCATGGAGACGCTGTCGCAGCAGGTCCATGAAAGCTGCTCGATCTCGGTGCTGGACGGCACCGAGATCGTCTACGTGCTGCGCGTGCCGGCGCGCAAGATCATGACCATCAACCTGTCGATCGGCAGCCGCCTGCCGGCGTATTGCTCTTCGATGGGACGGGTGCTCTTGGCCGGGCTGAGCGAGCCCGAGCTCGACAGCGTGCTGCGCGCCACCGACCTGCGCGCGCGCACCGGGCGCACCGTGACCGACGTGGACGCGCTCAAGGCCATCGTCGCCGATATCCGCCAGCGCGGCTGGGCCCTGAACGACCAGGAGCTGGAGGAAGGGCTGGTGTCGCTCGCCGCGCCGATCCGCAACCGCGCCGGCCACACCATCGCCGCCATCAACATCAGCGGCCAGGCCAACCGCACCAGCGCGCAGGAGATGCTGGAGCGCTTCCTGCCGCCGCTGCTCGAAGCCTCCGAGAAGATTTCCGGGCTGGTCGGGCTGCGCACCTGAGCGCAGCCGCGCCGGATCAGACCACCGCGGGCAGCTCGACGCTGCCGAACTCGGCCGAGCGCGTGCCATCCAGCGGCCGGTTGCTGGCGCCGAAATACGCGAACGCCACCGACAGCTTGACCGCGTTGGACGCATTGCGGCCGGCCGCGTGGAACAGCCGGCTGTCGAAACACAGCACATCGCCACGATGCAGCACCAGCGGCTGCGCGGCATCCAGCAGCGGCTGGCTGGCCGGGTGGGCTTCGATCAGGAATTCGGCTGGGTCCAGCTGGCCGGGCTCGAGCCTGGCCTGGTGCGAACCCGGGATGACGCGCAGCACGCCATTGCGCTCGTCCTCGTCGCCCAGCGCCAGCCACACCGTCACCAGTTCCGGCCGCGCAAACGACCAGTAGCGGGTATCGCGGTGCCAGCCGGTCTGGCTGCCGTAGTGCGGGTGCTTGGTCATCACGCAGTTGTGATGCGCCAGCGTGATGCGCGCGGGCTCGCCCAGCAAGGCCTGCACCACCGCCACCAGCTTGGGATCGCTGGCCCAGCGGCGGAACACCGCATCGCGCCCGTAGGCCTGGCGCAGGCGCCTGACCGTGCCGCCGCCGGCGGCGTCGCGCGTGGCCGGGGCGCCCGGATAGCCGAGGTCGGCCTCGAACTCCACCGGCGGTACCGCTGCGGCGAGATGCTGGCGCGTCACCGCCTCCAGCGCCGCGCACGCCGGCTCGTCGGCAAAGCCGCGCAGGATCACGAAACCGTTGGCATGGAAGGCCTGCACCAGGCGCGGCAGCGCGCCGGCGTCGGCGGACAAGGTGGAAGCGGGCAGGTCGGCGCAGGGATCCAGCGAGGTCATTGCAGCAGGCGCGGCGCACGGCCACGCAAAGAGGCGGAAACAGAAACAGGGCCGCGGTGGCCCGACAGGCTCATGATGCCAGAAGCGGCGCCATCTGGCGCAGGCGCCGCATCCGCAGCCTGAATACCGCCCCGGGCCGGCGGCCGCCTGCGTACGGCAACAGACGGTCGCGCCTGCGGTGCGCGCCGCTACAATGCGCTGGTCTTTGCCCGATAATTCCTGCATCCACCGCGATTTTTTCAGGCTCCGCGCCGAGGTCCCACGTGACTGCACGCCCCCGCATCGTCGCTTCGCTGGCGGAGGCCCAGGCCCAGCTGGGCCGCATTGTCCTTGGCAAGCCACAACAGGTGCGGCTGGCGCTGGCCTGCATGCTGGCACGGGGTCACCTGCTGCTGGAAGATGTGCCGGGTGTGGGCAAGACCACGCTGGCGTATGCGCTGGCGCGCACGCTGGGGCTGCACTACCAGCGCGTGCAGTTCACCAGCGACCTGTTGCCGGCCGACCTGATCGGGGTGTCGGTCTTTGTTCGCGACGCCGGCGAATTCCGCTTCCACCGCGGCCCCGTGTTCGCGCAGGTGGTGCTGGCCGACGAGATCAACCGCGCGCCGCCCAAGACCCAGAGCGCGCTGCTCGAGGCAATGGCCGAGGGGCAGGTGACGCATGACGGCGCCACGCATCCGCTGCCGTCGCCGTTTTTCGTCATCGCCACGCAGAACCCGCTGGAGCAGATCGGCACCCATGCGCTGCCCGAATCCCAGCTGGACCGCTTCACCATGCGGCTGTCGCTGGGCTACCCGGACCCCGCCTTCGAGCGCGTGCTGTACCTGGGCGGCGCCAGCGCGGCGGAACTGCCGCCGGTGATGGATGGCAGCCAGGTGCTGGCGCTGCAGGAAGCGGCCGCGCAGGTGTACGCCAGCCCGGCGCTGGTCGACTACGTGCTGGCGCTGGTGCAGGCCACGCGCAGCCACGGCGGCTTTGCCGCGGGGCTGTCGCCGCGCGCCGGGCTGGCGCTGCTGGCCTGCGCGCGCGCCTGGGCGCTGCTGGCCCAGCGTGACCTGGTGCTGCCCGAAGACGTGCAGGCGGTGTTCATGGCCGTGGCCACGCACCGCCTGTTACCGGCCGGCGCCGGCGGCCACGCCGCCGTCGATGGCCAGCTGGCCGCGCTGCTGGCCGGCGTGGCGATTCCCTGAGCGCCATGGCGGCGCGCAAGGGCGTGCTCGGCGGCACGCCACGCCTCGCACCGCGCCGCGCCGCAAGCCGGCGTCCTGCTGGTGGCGCTGGCGGCGTGGTGCTGCTGGACCGCCGCCATCTCTATATCCTGCCCACGCGCGGCGGGGTCGGCTTTGCGGTGGTGCTGGCCGCGATGCTGATGACCTCGCTCAACTACAACATCAGCCTCGGCTTTGCGCTGACCTTCATGCTCGCCGGTATCGGCATGTCATGCATGTGGCTGGCCTACCGCAACCTGCTCGATCTCGCCGTCGCCGCGGGGCCGGTGGCGGCGGTCCATGCCGGGGAGGACGCGATCTTCCACGTGCGCGTCGACAGCCGCGGTGGCGACGCACGCGTCGGCATCGAAGCGCGCCTGCCCGCCATGCCGGAAGTCGCCGCCGCGACGCTGACGCTCGATGCCAATGCCAGCGGCATGCTGGCGCTGCATGTGCCAGCGACACGGCGCGGCCGCCTGGCGCTGTCGCGCGTGACGATCGCCAGCCGCTTTCCGTTCGGCCTGTTCCATGTCTGGAGCCATGCGGACCTGGAAATGTCGACGCTGGTCTACCCCGCGCCGGAAGCCGACGCACCACCACCGCCGCCCGCGCACCGCCCCGACGATGGCGACGACGCGCACGCTGCCGCCAGCACCACGCACAGCGAAGACGGCATCGACCAGCTGCGCCGCTACCGCAGCGGCGACCCGCTGCACCGCATCGCCTGGAAGCACAGCGCGCGCACCGGCCGCTGGCTCAGCCGCGCCGGCGATCCGCCGCGGCAGCCGGCGCGCTGGCTGGACTGGCACGCGCTGCCCGCCGGCATGGGGGCCGGGGCCCGGCTGTCGCGGCTGTGCGCGTGGCTGCTTGCCGCCGGCGACGAAGTCGAGATCGGCCTGTGCCTGCCCGGCATCGAACTGCCGCCGGCGCGCGGCGCCAGCCACCGGCGCGCCTGCCTCGAGGCGCTGGCCTTGTGGCCGCAGCGCCCTGGCACAGCGCGCGCTGCGGAACCCGCATGAAACCCGCGCCCCGGCCGCTGCGGCACGAAGACCACGGCCTGCTGCTAGGACAGCTGGCACTGGTGCTGGCGCCGCAGGCGCGCACGCTGCCGGTGGCGGTCAGCCTGCTGCTGGTGCTGTTGCTGGCGTGGCGCTGGCTGCTGTGGCGGCGGCGCGCGCCGCTGCCGTCGCGCTGGATGCTCGGAACCACCGCGATGCTGGTGCTGCTGGTGGCGTGCGCGCTGGTGTGGCAGGACGGGGGAGGCATCGGGCGCGAGCTGGCGGTGGCGTTGCTTGGCGCCTTTGTCGTCCTCAAGCTGCTGGAATGCCGCGCGCTGTCGGACGCAACCCTGGTCACGCAGCTGTCGTTTTACCTGCTGCTGACGCTGTACCTGTCCGACCAGCCGTTCTGGCTGGCGCTGTACAGCCTGGCCATCGGCGCCTGGGTCCTGCGCAACTGGCTGTTGCTGCATCACCCCGAGGCGCGCAGCCGGCTGGCGATCTGGCCGCTGCTGGGCCGCATGGCGCTGCTGGGCCTGCCGTGGGCGCTGGCGCTGTTCGTGCTGTTTCCGCGCCTGGAGCAACCGCTGTGGCAGCTGCCGCAATCGGTGCAGAGCGGCACCACCGGCATCAGCGACACCATGCGTCCGGGCAGCGTGGGGCAACTGATCCGTTCGCCCGAAATCGCCCTGCGTGCGGAAATTGCCGGCCCGCCCTTGCCCGTGTCGGCGCTGTACTGGCGCGCGCTGGTGCTGTGGGAATACGACGGCACCACCTGGCATCCGTCGCGGCTGCGGCGGCAGCAACTGGCGCCGGCGGCCAGCACCGGTGGCACGGCCGACATCGACATCAGCATCACGCTGGAACCCAGCCGGCAACGCTGGCTGTTCGTGCTCGACCGCGGCCAGGCGCTGTCCGCCGGCGCGGATGCCGCGATCACGCCAGACGGCGAGTACATGGCACGCCGGGCCGTGGACCAGCGCATCCGCTATCGCACGCATTCCACGTTGTCGCCGCCGGCGGAAGCGCTGCCGCCGGCCACGCTGCGGCTGGCGCTGAGCCTCCCCGCCGGCAACCCGCGCACCCGCGCTCTGGGCGCGCAATGGGCACAGCGCCATGCCGATCCCGCGGCGCGCGTGCAGGCCGCGCTGCGGCTGTTCGCGGCGGCGCCGTTCGCCTATACGCTCGCCCCGCCGCCGCTGGGGGCCGAACAGATCGACAGCTTTGTGTTCGACACCCGGCGCGGCTTCTGCGAGCACTACGCCAGCAGCTTCGTGTTCCTGATGCGCGCCGCCGGCGTGCCGGCGCGCGTGGTCACGGGCTACCAGGGCGGCGAGTACAACCCCATGGCCAACCACTACGTGGTGCGCCAGTCCGACGCGCATGCGTGGGCCGAGGTCTGGCTGGATGGCCGCGGCTGGGTACGCGTGGACCCGACCAGCGCGGTCGCGCCCAGCCGCATCGAGCAGGGGCTGGATGCGGTGGTCGGCAACGAAGCCGCCGACTGGCGTCCGTCGCGGCAACCGGGATGGCTCAAGGATTTGCGCTGGGCCTATGAGGGCATGGTCTACACCTGGCAGCGCTGGGTGCTGCAGTACGACCATGCGCGACAGCAGCGGCTGCTGCAGGCGCTCGGCACCAGTGCCGGTGCCGGACCGCTGCTGGCCGCCGTGCTCGGCATGCTGTGCCTGCTGGCGCTGGTGCCGCTGTGGCGGCGTCGCGCGCCCGCGGATCCGGTCGGCGCGGCCTATGCGCGCTTCTGCGCCGTGCTCGCCCGCCATGGCTGCACGCGCGCGCCGGCCGAAGGCCCGCAGGATTTTGCGGCGCGGGCCAGCACGCAATTGCCACGCGCCGGCGAGGCGATCTCAGCCGTCAGCGCCGCCTATGTCAGCCTGCGCTATGGCAACCTGCCGGCCGAAACGCAGGCGCAGGTTCTGGCGTCGATGCGGGCGGGCATCCGCGGGATCTCTGCGGCATTGCGTCGGTAGCGGGCGCGTGCATGTTGGGCGCGCCGATCACGCAACAGGCCACACCGATCGCTGGCGAGGATATCTATCGGCTGCTTGCCGCTTGCCAGAACTGCGCCGGCCGCAGGCTGCGCCAGGGGACTACAGAAACTACCGGGAAGATCAGGGAGAAGCGAAGGCGCCGCGCGCGAAGGGTGGGCGCGGACGGGTCGCAGTGCCGGCGAACGCGGCACCGGCGAAGATCCTGCTCAGAACAGCGACAGCTGGCGCATGCCGAAACCGATGGTCTCTTCCACGCGCGCACGGGCGTGGGCCAGCGAGCCTTCCGCGCCGGAGTAGTTGCCGGCGGCCCAGTGGTAGACCACCGGCAGCTCGCCGCGCTCGGACAGGCGCACTTCGCCAAGCTTGTCGCCACGCTCGTTGCGGTAGAAGTGCGAACGGTAGCCCCGCTCCCAGTGCGGGGCGACCTCTTTCTTGCGCCGCCGGGGCTTCGGCGCGGAGCCGGTGGCAGACGTCGTGGACGTCAGCCGCCGCGCTCTATCGGTACCCGGCATCGGGGCACGGGTGAAATCCAACTGCATAGACTTCCTCTTTGTCGATTCAGCAGAACCAGGGCCGGCGGGGGCTGCCGCCGCATGCTTCGTGCATCGCAGTCGAGATGATACCTGCTGGCGCGCTTTCTGTAAGCAGTTCGTTGCGCTGAATCCCGCCTCCGGTAAGGCTTAGCGGGCCGTATACCCGCACGTATACCCACTCGTAAACGTGCTGGTATACGTGCGGGTATACGGCCCGCGAGGACGTCAAAGCCTTGCTGGTTAACGACTTGCGGGCACGCAGCGGTGCCCGCAAGGATCAACCCAGATCGAGCGGAATGAAGATGCGCGCATCATCGCGCTGCACCAGCAGCGCCACCTGCTTGCCCGATTTGCCCACCAGCGCCCGCAGTTGATCGACCGATGCAATCGGCGTGCCGTTGAGCGACAGGATCACGTCGCCGGGCTGGATGCCCACGCGCGCGGCGGGACCGGTCACGTCCTCGACCACCAGGCCGCCTTCGATACCGCTTTCGCGCTTCTCCGCCGGCGACAACGGGCGCACCGCCAGCCCGAGCCGGCCATTGGCCTCCTTGCCGCCCGCTTTTTGCGCCACCGCCTGGTCACGCGCAGTGCCGACCGTCACCGACAATGTCATCGGCTGCCCCTTGCGGATGATCTTCAGCGAGCTCTGCGTGCCCGGCTTGATGTCGGCCACATGCTCAGGCAGGTCGCCCGAATGATCGATCACGTCGTTGTCCAGCTGCACGATGACGTCGCCGGGCTTCAGTCCCGCGCGCGCGGCGGGACTGTCAGGCTCGACCGAGTTGACCAGCGCCCCGGTCGGCTTGGGCAGGCCGAACGACTGCGCCAGCGCCTGGTTGACCTCCTGCACGCTGATGCCGAGGCGCCCGCGCGTAACCTTGCCGTGCGCCACCAGTTGCTGCTGCACCTTGGTCGCCACGTCGATCGGGATCGCGAACGAGAGGCCCTGGTAGCCGCCGGTCTGGCTGTAGATCTGCGAGTTGATGCCGACCACCTCGCCGCGCTGGTTGAACAGCGGACCGCCCGAGTTGCCGGGATTGACGGCCACGTCGGTCTGGATGAACGGCACGTAGGTGTCGTCAGGCAGCGAGCGCGACTTCGCGCTGACGATGCCCGCGGTCACCGTGTTCTCAAAGCCGTAAGGCGAGCCGATCGCCAGCACCGGCTCGCCTACGCGCACCTGCGACGGGTCGCCCAGGCGCACGGTCGGCAGATCCTTCGCATCGATGCGGATCACCGCCACGTCGGTCTGCGGATCGGTCCCGAGCACCTTGGCCTTGAACTCGCGGCGGTCGGTCAGCTTGACGGTCACTTCCTGCGCCCCGTCGACGACGTGCGCATTGGTCAGGATCAGGCCGTCCGGGCTGACGATAAAGCCGGAGCCCTGCCCGCGCACCAGTTGCTGCGGGCCGCCCTGCGGCCCCTGGAACTGCGGGCCGAAGCGCTTGAAGAACTGGAACAGCGGATCGTCCGGATCGATGCCGGGCGGCATCTGCACCGCCGTGCGCTGGGCGCGCGCTGTCACGCTGATATTGACCACCGCGGGTCCGTACTGGGCGACGATGCCGGAGAAGTCCATCGGCCTGGCCACGGCAGCCGCCGGCTGGGCGGCTGCCACCACGGGCGCGGGAGCCGCGTATCCCGGGGGGATGACTTCTCGCTGCAGATAGGCATAGCCGCCGCCGAGCGCGGCCAGGGCTGCGATACCAACGGCGGTGCGAGCAATGGTCTGGCGCATCATAGGTGTTCCTTTCCTTTTAGCATCTGGCGTCGGCACGATGCGACGCAACACCGTCATGCTAGCGACCAAGACTTAAAACAGACTTAAGGCCAAGTCCGTCATCCAGCGTGGGCCCTCCCATCCGGCTCATGTCCCGAAAATTTATCTTGCGCACAATCTAATTGTGTCTAATATATCGGTATGGAACGCGACAACGAACCCATCACCGACTGGCTTTTGCTGGATCACCAACTATGCTTTGCGCTGTATTCGAGCTCGCTGGCGATGACCAAGCTGTACAAGCCCCTGCTAAGTGAGCTCGGGCTTACTTATCCGCAGTATCTCGTCATGCTGGTCTTGTGGGAGACGGAAACGTTGTCGGTCTCGGAACTCGGCAACCGCCTGGCGCTGGATTCGGGCACGCTGACGCCACTGCTGAAGCGGCTCGCCGCAACGGGGCTGGTCAAGCGCACGCGGGACGCAGCGGACGAACGCCGGGTCCTGGTCAGCCTGACCGACACCGGCCGGGCACTGCGTCAGCGCGCCGAGAAAATTCCTGAACAGATGTTATGTGCCACGCAATGCCCGGTCGAAGAGATCCAGGCGCTGACGCGGCGCTTGCACGCACTGCGGTCGACGCTCGAACAAGCGCGGACCGATTCCAGCCTGCCGGACTGACGGCAGGTATTGATACCGCCCCTGCGGGCAACCAAACCGGAGCCTTAGATGAAACTCGAGAAAGTCGTATATACCGCCCATGCCACTGCCACCGGCGGCCGCGATGGCCGTGCCACCACGTCCGACGGCCAGCTCGACGCCAAGCTCGCCGTGCCCAAGGAGATGGGTGGCGCGGGTAACGGCCTGAATCCCGAGCAGCTGTTTGCAGCCGGCTATTCGGCTTGCTTCCTCGGTGCGATGCGCTATGTCGCCAGCCAGCAGAAGATCAACGTGCCTGCCGATGCATCGATCCAGGGCGCGGTCGGCATTGGCCCGATCCCCCAGGGCTTCGGTATCCAGGTCGAGCTGAAGATCTCCCTGCCGGGCTTCGAGCGCGAAGCGGCCGAGAAGCTGGTCGAGCAGGCGCACCAGGTGTGCCCGTACTCGAACGCAACGCGCGGCAATATCGACGTCACGCTGACCGTGGTCTGAAGCAAGCCACGAAGAAAAAGGCCCGCATCGCGCTTGCGATGCGGGCCTTTTTTGCTTGATCTCACGCTGTCTGCTGGTCCGCGTCGAGGGTCGGCAGCTGCGCGCAAAATGACCGCTTCTGCGCGGAACTCATGCGTTTGATTTCGATTTCCGCCTTCAAAGCCTCAGATTTAGTGGCGAAGCGCAACTGGCCGAGCACGCGGATGGGCTTGCGCGAGCGCGTATATTTGGCGCCTTTTCCGGACTGGTGTTCGGCGAAGCGGCGCGCCACATCGGTGGTAATGCCGGTGTAAATCGAATCGCCGGTGCATTCGAGCAGATAGAGATACCAGGCGCAGTCAGCAGACATGATGGAAATGGAGGACTGCGGTAATGGTATTACGGCTTCGCGACGACGGCGAGCGCAGCGTTTCCGCCGCGCCAAAGACAAAACCCCTCGCAGCACACGCTGTCGAGGGGTTTTGCACAATAAGAGCCTGGCGATGACCTACTTTCACACGGGAATCCGCACTATCATCGGCGCGGAGCTGTTTCACGGTCCTGTTCGGGATGGGAAGGGGTGGTTCCAGCTCGCTATGGTCACCAGGCATGAGGGGTTGTGGCGCTGGGGTTGAAGCCAGCGTCACGAATCGGGATGTAGTTGGGGTTGTGCTTACTGTGTCAACACACGTGGCACAAGGCGATCG